>NZ_VZPF01000015.1 GCF_008801695.1 Pantoea stewartii subsp. stewartii | reverse complement strand
ACCAATCGATGAGCGGGCACAGCAGAGTGTTCTGGCAACATGACTGACGGTGTCACCACGATGCAGCATCAGCATGGCGGTGAGCCGCCGGGCGTGGTTTTTGTCCTTTGTTTTATGGATAGTTTTCTGCATCAGGCGTCGTTCGGTTCTGGGTATTGGTGCTATGATCGACATTGCTCAGTCCGGCTGGTGATTTGGGATATTCAGCGATTGATCAGATCGCATAAACCGGACTGAGTTCCCTCTAAGGGATCTACTATTCCGAGCAGTTATTTAGTTTTAACAGGAAATAAAAATTACCTGGCCTTTATACAGGCAGAAAGCCGATGACCGCTTATCCCATCCGCGAAAAGAAAAAAGGTAAAATCATGGAAACATGCACCATTGTCTACAACGGGGAACGGCTGTCAGGTCAGGCAGGTTTGCCCCTGATTGATTTTCTCGAACTGCACGGCAAAAAACTGCCGCATGTCTGTTATCACCCCGCTCTGAAGCCACTGGAAACCTGTGATGTCTGTTGGGTAGAGCATGCGGGCAAACTGGTGCGGGGATGTACGCTAGAAACCGTGCACGACATGGTGGTCAGCAGCGTAGATCCGTAGGCGCAGGCGGCGCAGGAAGAGGGCATGGACCGCGTTTTAGCGCGCCATGAACTTTACTGTACGGTATGCGAACACAATACCGGCGACTGCACCTTACACAACGCGGTCAGCGATATGGCGATACCGATTCAGTATTATCCCTATGAGCGTAAACCTGCGGAAAAAGACCATACCAACCCCTTTTATACTTACGATCCTGACCAGTGTATCCTCTGTGGTCGCTGTGTAGAGGCGTGCCAGAACGTCGAGGTAAACGAAACGCTGTCTATCGATTACACCGCCGACCATCCCCGCGTATTGTGGGACGGTGGCGAGCGCATAGCCGGATCAAGCTGTGTGAGCTGCGGCCATTGCGTTACCGTTTGCCCCTGCAATGCGCTGCTGGAAAAAACGATGCAGCCCAATGCCGGTCCCTTCACCAATATGCCGGAAACCGTGAAACGTCCGCTGATTGACGTGGTTAAAAAACTGGAAAACAGCATCGGCGCGGGACCCGTTACCGGTGTTTCACTGATCGATATGGCGATGCGCCAGTCTGAAATTAAAAAAACGAAAACGGTCTGCACTTATTGTGGCGTAGGCTGCAGTTTTGAAATGTGGACGCGTGATCGCCACATCCTAAAAGTGCAGCCGGTTGCAGATGCACCCGCAAACGGCATTTCAACCTGTGTAAAAGGCAAGTTTGGCTGGGATTTTGTGAATGATCCGCACCGCCTGACCACCCCGCTTATCCGTGAGCAGGGGCGCTTTCGTCCCGCCAGCTGGGATGAAGCGCTGGCGGTTATCGTCCAGCGCCTGACGCAGATTCATCGACAGTCGGGCGGCAACAGCATCGGCTTTATCGGTTCCAGTAAAGCCAGTAATGAAGAAGCCTATCTGACACAAAAAATCGCCCGTTTAATCTTTGGCACCAACAATGTCGATAACTCCTCCCGTTATTGTCAAAACCCTGCCACCCAGGGATTGTTCCGGACCGTCGGGCATGGGGGCGACGCGGGAACCATCAAGGATATGCAGCAGGCGTCGCTGATCATTATCGTCGGCAGCAACATTGCAGAAAATCACCCGGTCATTGCCTCCCATATCAAACAGTCCCATAAACATCACGGGCAGCAGCTTCTCGTTGTGGATCCCCGTCGCCATGAAATGGCTGAGCGCGCGGATCTGTACCTGCGGATTAAGCCGGGTTATGACATGGTATGGGCATCGGCGATGGCGCGTTACATGTTCGATCACGGTTATGCCGATGAGGCCTTTCTTGCCGAAAAGGTCAATAACGTCGCCGAGTTTCGGGCGTCGCTGGCGCCTTTCACGCTCAACTATGCCAGTCAGTTAACCGGTCTGAGCGTGCAGGAACTGACGAACGCGGCAGAAATGATAGGCCAGGCCAAAAGCGCCTGTCTGTTGTGGGCGATGGGCATTACGCAGCACAGTCACGGTTCGGATACCAGCACCGCACTCTCGAATCTGCTGCTGGTGACCGGCAACTATGGTAAGCCAAGCACCGGCGGGTATCCCATGCGCGGCCACAATAATGTGCAGGGGGCCAGTGATTTTGGCTGCCTGAGTAATGTCTATCCCGGCTATGAAAGCGTTACGGATCCGGCCGTGCGGCAAAAATGGGCGGCGGCCTGGGGCGTCGATCCGGAAGCGCTTTCGGCGGAAGAGGGCGCAGATAATTACCGGATGATCGAGCAGGCGCATCAGGGCACGCTGAAAGCGATGTACATCATTGGTGAAGAAACGGCATTTGCGGATGCGCATTCCACAAAAGTCCATGAGGCGTTCAGTCGGCTCGATTTTATGGTGGTGCAGGATATCTTTATGAGCCGGACGGCAGAATTTGCGGATGTCGTGTTGCCTGCCTGCCCGAGCGTCGAAAAAGAGGGGACGTTTGTGAACACCGAACGGCGTATTCAGCGCTTTTACGAGGTGCTACCGCCCTTAGGCGACAGTCGTCCCGACTGGCGGATACTGACCGAACTCGCCAGCCGTCTGGGCCATCCCTGGTATTATCAGCATCCCGCCGACATTATGGCGGAAGCGGCGCGCATCGCCGGTATCTTTGCCGGCGTCAGCTATGACCGGCTGGCAGTGACAGCTCTGGCCTGTCAGCGCCGACGGCAGTAGCACGCCGTTGCTCTATACCGACGGTTTTCACTTCCCCGATGGCAAAGCGCGGCTCTATCCGTTGCAGTGGGAAGCGCCTGCCGAGGAGAGCGATGCCCATTATGATCTGCTGCTTAACAACGGCCGCATGCTGGAGCATTTTCAGGCCACCAACCAGACGGGGGCGGGGGGACGAATCACCTCGCTGTCGCCTCACTGGTACGTTGAAATCAGCCCCGCACTGGCGCAGGAGCGTCACTTGCAGGAAGGCGACTGGGTCAGACTGACGTCACGGCGCGGTGCGCTTGAGGTGCCGGTGATCATTACTGAACGCGTGGCAGGTAATATCCTTTTTATCCCGATACACCATGGTAAGCCGGGCGTAAACGGACTCACGGGGGATCATCACGATCCAGACGTGCAGACGCCAGCCTATAAAGAAATTGCCATTCGCCTGGAGAAGCTGGCGCGTCCTCCTCACGCTTCACCGCTGCCGTCGCACAATTTTCGCCATGGGCACCGCACGCCGCGCGATCATCTGCCCGTTGAGGATAAATGGCGTCAGCCAGGTTATACGCTGCCGCCTGAACACACCGCCCATCCGGAGAAGTTTTAATGGCTGAACCGCTAAAGTATGACGTGCCGCCCACGCGCACCGAGCCCACAGCAAACGAAGCCCTTGCCACGCTGCTGGAAAGCCTTCATCAACATGGCTTCCTGCGTCTGGCTACAGATATCGTCAATGCCAATACCCAGATTGCCGGTGTGCTGGTTGACGGCCTGAACCAGCCTGGAGCGCTTAATGCCATGCAGAATCTGTCCCTGGTCTTTAAGGCGCTGGCAACGATTTCCCCCGAAGAGTTCAATCCTGTGCTGTTGGGGATCGTTAATGCCGCAAAAGCGATGCGGGGGGCCGGACTGGCCGGGGAAGATAAAAGCGCACCCGGCATCCGCGGCATCATCCGATTACTGAAAGATGAGGAGTTATGGCGAGGGATTAAACCGGCTCTGGCAGGCGTCCGCGCGTTTGGACGTGAGATGAAACAGCCGTCTGAAAAACCGATCAGCCGGTATAGTGGGAAGCCTACCCAAAGTTGAGTATCGGGTAACGGTGGCTTTCCCGGGAGCCTGTTGTGCCGGTAATCCAGCCCGTACGGGCTGGATTACCGGATCCGTTCAGGACGCTGGCAACAGGCGCAAAATGTGCCCGTTTAATAAAGATGATTCACTGACATCCGCTGTTTAAATAAGGGCGCCGCACTGCGTCATTTTCTCACTTATTTTCCCTTCATGTTGCGGACAGGGTATTAACACATCATCAGCGGGCCAGATAAAAAAGTTCCGTGCCGCCTGACCAATCTGTTTTTATTCCCGGCAGGCCAGAACACATCTTTACGTGTCGGCCTGGTGCAAAAAAACGCCGTCTGTGACTGCCCGCTCTTATTGATCATATTAATGAGGATGAGGAAAGCCTGTTTTTGCGTCTGACGTTCCCGGATCGGATGGCCCGGCAAAATGCGAACGGCGGGCGTACAAAGCCTGACTAAGGCAGGGCAGAAGGTAGGCGCGTCAGTTTCTCAGGGGGCTGTTTCACCGGCTTTCAGGCTCAGAGGCGTCCAAAACTGTGTCATGACTTTTTTACCGGTGACGGAATGTTTCAATTACCTTCACAATATATTTTTCGGATCATTTCAGTGCGCCTTGCACCGTGATCTCCTGCTTAATTTTGCCCTGATTGTCGACAGATCTGTTTATTTCCGTAGAAAGCCTCGCCTGAAACCCTTTATCGCCTGCTTATGTGAACCAGAATGTTTCTTACATAAACCATCACGACAGTAAAATAGTGCTGGCACACAATATGCTTTATTCCCACGCACAACATCTAATAATCAAAATCATACAGGGGCATATTATGGCGTCCACGGGACTTAAAAAGAAATTAGGATTGGTCGATCTGTCGTTACTGGGCATCGGCTCCATGATCGGGTCGGGCTGGCTATATGCCGCCCTTAACAGCTCCGGTTATGCAGGCAGCCATACCGGCTGGGCCTGGGTGCTGGGTGCGGTGATTGTGCTGATGATTGGCCTGGTTTACGCCGAGCTCTCCTCGGCGTTGCCGCGCGCAGGCGGTTTTGTGCGCTATCCCAACTATTCGCACGGCAATATCGTCGGCTTTGTCATTGGTGTCAGTTCTCTGCTGGCGTATACCAGCACCGCCGGAGTGGAAGTGGAGGCCGTTCGTCAGTACGCGATTTACTGGTGGCCTGCCCTGGGGCATACGGACGGCAGCCCAACGGGATTAGGGTTTGTGGTGCAGATTGGGCTGCTGGTGGTATTTTTCCTGCTTAACTACTGGAGCGTGAGTTTTTTTGGTCGTGTGAATACCATTGTTACCACCTTCAAATTTATCGTGCCGGTACTGACCATCATTACGCTCCTGCTTTACTTTCATGCGCCGAATCTTGACGTTCCGCCAGCACCGCCGGGCGGGGCGCATGGTGTTTTTAGCTCGCTGACGGGGGCAGGGATTGTCTTTGCCTATCTTGGTTTTCGCCAGGCCGTGGATTTTGCGAGTGAAGCCAAAAACCCACAGCGCAACGTACCGCTGGCGATTGGTATTGCCATTGCCGTCAGCTTCGTGATTTACCTGGCCCTGCAGTATGCCTTTATGGGCGCGGTGCCGGCCGATTTACTGTCACAACATGGCTGGGCCGGGCTGAAGCAGGTGTTCCAGTCGCCCTATGCCGATTTAGCGCGCAGCCTGGGACTGACCTGGCTGATTAACCTGATTCTTATCGACGCCGTGATTTCTCCGGCCGGAACCGGCAACATCTATCTGGCGGGGGCTGCGCGCGTGCTGTTTGCCTGGGCGCGTAACGGTCATCTGTTTAAAGTGTTTGGTGAAGTGGATGCAAAATCGGGCGTACCACGCGGCGCATTGTGGTTATCGCTGCTGCTGGCCATCGCCTGGACGCTGCCTTCTGAGTTTCAGGTCTGGGGCGGATTAATCGGTGCGGTCACCTCGGCCACCGTCTTTACCTATATGCCGGGCCCGATCACGCTGGGCGCATTTCGTCGTCACCTGCCGGACATGCAGCGCCCGTTTCGCCTGCCGATAGCCGGGCTGCTCAGTCCGCTGGCGTTTGTAGCCAGTACGCTCCTGATTTACTGGAGCGGCTGGTCGGTCAATGAGATTCTTATCCCGATCCTGATTATTGCCTGGGTCGCTTACGCCGTCTTTGGTAAGAAGAACAGCGAATTCAGTCAGGATCTGCGTTGCGCCTGGTGGCTGCTGGCTTACTACATTGTGGTGATGGTGATTTCCATGCTCGGTACCTACGGCGGGAGCGGCGTGATTAGCACGCCATTCGACATGATTCTTATCATTGTCGCATCCCTGGTCTGCTACTTTTGGGGCGTGAGCGCCAGCCTGGCGGAACCTAATATTACCAATGAGGAGGAGGAATCGGTATCCTTCGGCAAACACGCGTCCTAGCGTTTATCGTCTGCGCCTGTGCCCGGCACAGGTGCAGTTTCTCATGACGGCGCTCCGTTGTGACATTCACTTTCTTGACCGCCCACATCAGGCATTGTGCCGTTCCTCTTGCTCCTGCTGAGTGTGAAAAATCCTTTTTTTGAGTCCATATATTAAAAGAAACAGAAAGCGGACAGGCAGCCCATAAAACTGATGCACGGACGTGCATCAGTTATCGACATTAGTCCTCATTGCCCCATTGATTCAGAAAGGTGGCGATCTCGTCAATACGCGCCGCATCAATGCCTGCCTCGGCGGCCATCTCCTGCTGCGCGTCTTCGCTGATCGCTTCGTTATTCATCAGCCGGGTAATCAGTAACTGGAAGTAGTGCGCCAGCGCATCATGTTCTGACTCGCTGACCGGCGTTGCTGTTTCTGCCGCGTATTCTTCAGCAATGTCATAATACTTGAGTGGAACATCAGGGGTCATATCAGGTCCTCAGGGAAAGTGCTTACTGCTTTCAGGCGGCGATCATAGCAGGGTTGCGTGGGTTTTTCTGCCCTGCGGGCTGTCGTTACCGCGGGGCAGGTTCTGTTTCACCGGTGAGTGAACACAGCGGCAAGCGCGCCAATATCCCTGACGATCACATCGGGTTCAGGCGCCAACGGGAAAGGCGTTTGTCCCGGCCGCGCGATAAAGGCGGTTTTCATCCCCGCGCGCTTCGCACCGCCGACATCCCAGCCGTGCGCGGCTACCATCATGCATGATGTGGCTGGCTGTTTCATTTCATCCATTGCCCAGCGATAAACGCGCAAATCCGGCTTATAGACCTGTAATGACTCGACGCTGAGCACCCGGCTGAAAAAAGAGCTTAGTCCCGCCTGACTGAGTTGTTTTTCAGCCAGCGCCTGTGACGAGTTCGTCAACGCCACCAGCGTCAGGCCGTGCGATTTTAATGCGGATAAACCGTCTGCAACGTCAGGAAAAGCCGGCATGGCCGATAAGGCGTCAGCCAGCGAAGTAGCGTCAGGTAAAGGCGTGATCCCATAGCATTCGGCGGTCATCTGCAGCACGGCTTCTGCGATATCACCAAAGCTGTGCCAGCTGCCTGTGACGGATTCCACCAGCGAGTAATGCAGCAGCGAAGTGAACCAGGCTTCTGCGCGTTCGGGTTTATTGCCCAGGCGACGCACCACACAGGCTTTTAACGGCGCGGTATCCAGGAGGGTTTCATTGACATCAAAAAAAAGCGTGTGGGTATCTTTACGGGTGACAGTCGTGTCTGTCATTTGACCTCCGTTAACCGTTGAGTATAAACAGACGGTACAGTAACGCCCATCTGGTCAGGCTTAAGCGTAGAAGGCCCATCTGAAACACTCAACTGCGGGAAAGCGTGGCGCGTCTGGCCACGCCTCCAGTGGCTGGGACAAACAGCCCCAGCCCTGTTTCTCAGTGACCGTTCATCAGTCTTTCGACCTCGTCAGGTTTGTCATGCACGCCTAAGCGGTCAACCAAAGTTTGCGTTGCCGCATTCATTCCCCGCAGCCCGACCTCCGTGCCTTCCCGCCGGAACTTGATCACGATGCGGTCCAGCGCGCTCACTGACGTGATGTCCCAGAAATGTGCATGGGTGACATCAATAATGACGCGTTCCACCTCTTCGCTGACGTCAAAATGGCGGGTGAAGCGATCGGACGAGGCAAAAAAGACCTGGCCCGTCACGGTATAAATACGTGTGTTGCCTTGCCGCTCAGAGGACACCGCCATAAAGCGCGCCACTTTAGTGGCAAAGTTCAGCGAGGCAATCAGTACGCCGATCAGCACACCCAGCGCCAGGTTGTGAGTGGCGACCACAACGACGACGGTGGCCAGCATCACCACGCTGGTGGACATGGGATGGGTGCGCAGGTTGGCAATCGACTGCCAGGAGAAGGTTCCTACAGATACCATAATCATCACGGCGACCAGGGCTGCCATCGGGATCTGAGACACCCACTGGCGCAGAAAGACCACCATCAGCAGTAACACCACGCCCGCTGTCAGGGTAGACAACCGTCCCCGGCCGCCCGACTTCACGTTAATCACCGACTGACCAATCATGGCGCAGCCCGCCATACCGCCAATAAAGGCGGTACAGATGTTGGCGATCCCTTGCGCTTTGCACTCGCGGTTTTTATCGCTGCCTGTATCGGTCATGTCATCCACGATGGTGGCGGTCATCATCGACTCCAGCAATCCCACCACAGCCAGGCCTGCGGCGTAAGGCAGGATGATCAGCAGGGTGTGAAAATTCAGCGGAATGTCCGGGATCAGAAACACGGGCAGGCTGCCGGGCAGCCTGCCCATATCGCCGACGGTGCGCACATCCAGATGGAGCCATACAGAGATTGCAGTCAGAACAATAATGCAGACCAGGGGGGAAGGGATGGCTTTGGTGATCCGGGGGAAAAGATAAATGATGCCGAGCCCGGCAGCGGTCAGGGCATAAACCTGCCAGCTCACATGAGTCAGTTCCGGCAACTGGGCCATAAATATCAGGATAGCCAGCGCGTTGACGAAGCCGGTCACCACCGAGCGGGAGACGTAGCGCATCAGACTGCCTAACCTGAGATAGCCTGCCAGCAACTGCAGAAGGCCGGTCAGCACGGAGGTCGCCAGCAGATACTGCAAGCCGTGCTCTTTAACCAGCGTGACCATCAGCAGCGCCATCGCGCCGGTGGCCGACGAAATCATCGCCGGTCGGCCACCGAGAAAGGCCATAACGAAGGGAATACAGAATGCGGAGTAGAGTCCGACCTGGGGATCTACGCCAGCGATAATCGAAAAGGCGATCGCTTCTGGAATAAGGGCGAGCGCGACCACAATACCGGCAAGGACGTCACCCCGGACGTTACCCAGCCAGTCCTTACGCATCGAGGACAGCAACATATTGATTTATCAGTTTTTTAGATGAAAGTAAGCCCATGCGGGCAAAATTTAGTGATGCAAAAGCACATCCGCAGTCGGGATGTTATTGCGTGCGCGATCGGTTAAGCCGGTGCGCCAGGGAAGGGGGGGAAACTCAGGGTGGCGTAAGACGCATGATGGTAATTCTCCTTTACGGCCATAAGGGGCTTTCAGGAAGGACATTCCTGCCCGGACGCGATATCCGGGGCAGACGGCGATGCCTGTCAGGTGACGAAATGGTGCTTTCCTGAGCAGAACAGCGACTCACTATAAACAAAACGACACGCAGGTCAACGTTAAATCGTCCTGCGTATTTCTGACAGGCTGCAAAGTCAACCCGAAAGTGAGTGTCAGGGGAACACAGTGAGGAAAGGGGGCGGCCGTACTCGAAAAGAAAGCGCCACGCGTCGTCAGCCGGCTGTATCCGCGTGTTTGACGCGATCGTTTCGTTTACAGAACGTGTTTTGACCGCACGAGGAGCAAAAGACAACACCGTGGTTATGCGCAACATGCCGTGAAGTGTCGTCCCTGACAGTATCTCCGGCCGGTACGCGCTCGCGCGAGACCGATGAGGTTATCTCGTATCGTCGTCTTCCGGCCGGGGCCGGACTACGTCCATTGGCGTTATTTCTTTTCTTCGTTCAGGCCTGCAAGTGTCTGCAGGTAGGGCACTGGCTGCTTTACGAGACCGGGCGTTAAAAATGCTCTTAGCCATGTTCTGGCTTCCAGGATTTTACTCAGGCGATCGTCGCTGCAATTGTCTGTTGCCATGCGTCTCAGTTCATTCATCAGAGAAGTAATGTTTATTTCCCTGTCAGCCAGCGCCAGGTGCAATGCTGCTTCGCCAATAATGACGTGGCCTTTCTCGTCGTCTTGAAGTAACACGGTCAATTCTCCATAAGTACGATTTATGACAACCTCACCACTGACTGTAGTCGTCCCCGCAGATAATGCCTGCTTAAAATATTCAGCACTTACTCTGTTCTGTCCTGATGCGTTCAGAAACAGGTACGCGTAACCCAGGCCAGATCTGTTATTCGTGCGTTAAAGGGAACATAATGGCACTGCGACCGGAAGGGAGAAAATCTTTTTCATTTAAAGTTATTACGGTTAGCGTAATCTCTTCGGGTATTCAGTTTCATTTGCACTGTCTTAACCTGAAAGCGCAAGAAAGAGCCGAGGTTGGGTGGTGGGGTGAAAAGTGATAAACTGTATGTTTTATACACCTGCCGGGAGGACGATTGAAAAACAATGAGCACGATATTTCACAAGAGGTGCTTGCTCTGGTAGGCAGAACCGTCAGCCAGCTCCTGAGACGGGAGGGCACTGTCATGTCTGAAGACCTGACGAGGGCCTTGCAGACGATGACTGAACATACCGTAGAGGCAAAAACGCGCGCGGACTGCGGTGAACTCATTATCCGGCTTATGAAAAAGATGCATTAATATCCGCTTCACGTCAGGCATCTTCTTATCTGCGTCGCAGTCGGGCCTGTCCCCGTAAGCTACGTGCGCAGAATATCGGGCCTTACTCTCTCTGGTGTCGTTCCGGTCACGGTAATACGAAACGTTTTGTCTTCCAGAAAGCCTTGCCTGGCAGGGATAGCGCTTCAACGCTGTTTTCACCCCCAAACAGACAGCCTGCTTGTGTCGTTAATCGTAAATGACTTGCTTTGACAGACGTGTATAACGCTGAGACACGGTCAGTTCCGTGAGGTTTCATCGGCATCTTGTGACAGATGGGCGGCATGGTCATCGTCCCTGTCATCAGGAGAGCGACGGGCGGCCATATCGGCTTTAATTTCACTGATGGCCATGCTTACTGCGCGGCTTTTCTCTTCGCTGTCAGAAGAACGCATGATGGTATCAAGATTTTCCAGCACGCTCTTGAATGTGACGCTGCCCTGCTCCTCAAGGGATGCCAGGGCAGCCTCTCCAATGAGTGTGTCACGGAGTTTTTCATCTTTACTGTATGTCATTATTACTCTCTGAATAAGTTTTGCCTGCCCGGCTGTCGTGTATGTCAGCCACTGTGCCGCAAAGTCCCTTTCAGAAGGTTCCAGCCAGTATCAGAACAGAAGGCGCAACAGTTCCTGCAGGTGTTCTTCTTCCTGAGGAGAAGAAACATGGCTCATACGTTCAATGAGCGACTTGCAAAGCGCTTTGCGGTTCAGCGTACGACCTGCTCTGAGTATTTCAACCACAACAACGCCCAACGTTTCCTGCTGAGAGGGCAGTGATGCGCGGCTGAAGAAGGATGAAACATCTTTACTTACGCCAGTTACGGGCAGTCTGTGCTGCATAAGTTTCTCCATTGTACAGTTATTATGCTGAGTGTATAGATCTAAGTTATACAAAAAATCAGTCATTGTACAGGTTTATTTTGGGTTCTGATTTTTAGGGGTCAAATCATCAGGTTTCAAAGTAACTGATCGCCCAATGACGTTGGGAGAAACGGACAGGATGAGCCAGACAGCCGCTCTGATGGGACAGGCAACAAACGCCTGTAAACATGGGGGCCGGGCCTTTTTCTTCTTAACGCGACATCGTTCCGTTGTACACCGCTGGTTTAATGACAGGCGTATTTCTCTGTTATGCTTCGGCCACGTCTTTTTAAATACCCTAGCCAGTGTTATCCCTGGCTAAGCGCGAAGAGGGTGTGCCATAAAACGGGTGGGCCGGGTCAAATCCTGTTGCCAGCGCCTTCGCCGCCGATCAAAAGTCGGCTTGCCGGGCCCCTGTGTTGTTATGTACGGCGCGCCAGTCCTGGCGGTAAATGTTTTTTCTCTGAGGATTACACTATGACGGCCTTTTATCAACTCAGTGCTACCCGTTTACATGGCGAGCGCATTACGATGGCCGACTATGCTGGCAAGGTGGTGTTGGTGGTGAATACCGCCAGTCATTGTGGTTTTACGCCCCAATATGCAGGCCTGGAAGCGCTTTACAAAAAGTATGCCGATCAGGGGCTGGTGGTACTGGGCTTTCCCTGCAACCAGTTCGGCAGGCAGGAACCCGGTAATGCCGACGATATCGCACAGACCTGCCATATCAACTATGGCGTGAGCCTCCCGATGTTTGAGAAAGTCGAGGTCAACGGCGCCGCAGCGCACCCGGTGTTTCGTTTCCTGAAACAGGCATTGCCTGGTGTGCTGGGTGGGCGGATTAAGTGGAATTTCACTAAGTTTCTGATCGCGCGTGATGGTAAACCGCTCAGACGATTTGCCCCCATCACTTCTCCTGAAAAAATGGAAGCCGCGATTGTTGCCGCGCTGGAAAGCACAGCGACTGTGATGTGAAGCGTTGATCTGGCATGCCAGCAAAGGACAGCGACCCGGTCAGGTTGTCTGCCGTGCCGCAACCGGCGCCAGGAGGCTGACTGGCGCAGCGTTTGCCTGTCACCTCAGTAGCGCACCCGGCTGCTGCTCAGACGCAACGCGGGCGCGGCTGCCATAACCGGGCCCGGAATGACCGGCATGCCACCCAGCACAGACAGAAATGCCTCTGCCCAGTGATGGCTGTCATGCAGATGTAACCCCTTCATCAGGCGCGCGTGCAGGTGTCGCCGTTCACGCAGCGGCATCAGCAGGGCACTGTGAATGGCATCGGCCATGGCATCCGGATCGTAGGGATTGACGATAAGCGCGCCGTCCATCTGCTCCGCCGCGCCCGCAAACTGTGACAGGATCAACACACCCGGGTTTTCCGGATCCTGCAGGGCCACATACATCTTCGCCATCAGACTCATGCCTGACATCAGGGGCGTGACCAGCGCGACGCGTGAGGCACGATAAATACCCGCCTGCTCCTCACGGCTGTAGGCATGCGTCAGGCAATTCACGGGATACCAGTTCATCATGCCATGCATGCCATTAAATTCTCCGCACAGAGTTTCTAACGTGTGCGTGACAGCCGCTGCCCGGTCCGCGTAGCCCGCAGCAGGCGGGGCCAGTTGCAGCAGGGTAATATTTTTTTGATAGACGGCATGTTTGCGCAGTAACACTTCTACCGCGCTGATGCGGTAAGGCAGCCCGGCGCTTTCATCAAGATGACCGCCGCTCAGAACGGTGTTTTCCGGTAAGCTTTCACGACACTGCATTTCCATAAACGCACAGCTGTTGCTGTCACGCAGGCAGCGCACATCGTCCAGATCGATCCCGACAGGAAAGACGCCGAGCTTTACAATCCGCCCCTGCACACGAACGCTGTCTACGCTCAGGCGCTCGGTGCGGAATTCGCTTTCCAGCCAGACGATAAAGTTGTTCAGGTCCTGAACGGTCTGAAAGCCGAGCAGATCACAGCACAGCAGCGACTGCGTGAGCCAGCGCCAGTCGGGAATCGCCTCAAACATCGTGCCTGAGGGAAAGGGCTGGTGCAGGAAAAAGCCCACAGGATTAGTCAGTCCGGCCTCACGAAGGTAATGGGCGCAGCCCAGCAGATGGTAATCCTGTATCCAGATGGTGTCTTCGGGCATAGCGTTATCACAGATGACCCGCGCATAGGCTTCGTTAATCTTTTTGTATTCCCGATAGCCGTCAGCAGAAAAGCGGGCCAAATCCGGACGCTGGTGGAAAACCGGCCACAATCCCTGATGAATATAATGGTGATAACCCTCTTTCACTTCGGCGGAAGACAGAGGAAAGGTCAGCGTTTCGTAAGGGCCTTTCTGCTGAATGCTCAGCGGTCTTGGTGCATCAGAAGGCAGCACCGTCGTCTCACCATCCCAGCTTATCCAGAGTCCGCCGTGGCGGGAAAGCAGACCTTCATAAATTGCAGACAGCGTGGAACGTTGTGAATGATTATGTGATACCAGGATAAAACCTGACATGGTGTTTTCCTTATGGGCGGGCAGGGCATCAGTTGCCGTGCCCGGCGTCCAGCCGTTATCGGGTTGAGGTCGGATGAAAAACTGCAGCAGGCCACACATGGCAAAGCGTCCTGTCCGCTTAATGGTGGTGGGCGCGGTCAGCGCTCAACGAGTCGCTCAGGCCGTAAGGAGCAACCGCCCTGAGATAAAGACCCGGCAGAGAGGCATGGCAAATGAATCCGTTGCGTTCAAGAAAGTCCTGGGCGCTGTCGCTCAGCGCAATAATGCGATGACAGCCACTGGCGCTAGGGTGGGTCAGACAGCAGTGGAGCAGCCAGGATCCCAGCCCGATATAGCGATACTCTGGCGAGATAAACAGGTCCTGTATAACCCAGGTTTCGGCCATATCGGTAACAACCCGCGCAAAACCGATCTGCCGGGTATGACGATAGAGGCCAAAGCAAAGACTGCTGTTCAACGCCAGCGTCAGCAGACGTGCATCGGGAATAGCCGAACCCAGCCACTGGGCAATCAGCCGCGGGTTGAGCATGGCCGGATCGGTGTTGACCTCCATCGTCTCTCTGAACCATTTACGGGGAGAAAGCAGGCGTAGCCGCTGCTGCTCGGCAAGATCCGCAATCACGGCATCACCACAAACCGGCAGGAAAGAGGCCGCATTCACACATTTCATCAACGGTTTCCTTTTACATGGACGCCTCAGCGCCCGGTGCCGTTGATTTAAGCGCCCGGCGTGTAAAAGTGGCGTAAAAAAGATCGGGTGCGGTGTAAAAAGGGTGCAAAGGAAAGGGCGCAGGCATGGGGCCTGTGCCAGTGAAGAAGCCCCCGTGGCGCAAAGATTACGTGCCGTCCTGTCCCCAGCCTGATATATCCCTGTCCTCTCTCCTGAAAAGGGCGGCATGCATATGCTGAGGACGGGACAGAGAAGCAATGTTATGTGCAGGCGACTCGCCTTCGTCTCTGCCCGAGCTGTAGCGCAGGTCGCGTTTCAGGTGACCGGCTCTGACGATTTAACAGGGTATAAAGCGGCTATCTTCTGCTTTATGCGCCGAGCAGCCATTGTTTTGCTGCGTTCATCATCGAGGCTGCATCCGTTCAGACTGCGCTGATAAAGGACAGGGGGAGATTTCCCGACCGGCAGGGTGATGCCGATTTTTGCCGCAAAAAAGCCGAAACAGCCACCATCAGCACGGTCGTTCTGCCGTGAGGATAACGGTGCCGCTTAGGTGAAGGGCGCGGTGAAGGCAATCTGGCAGAGTCATCATGACAACGGGAGATAACCGCACACATTACATATCTACAAATTTAAATGTGTAAATATAATGCCAGCCCTGTTTCTTTTTAAGGATGTTAATTATGTCGTCTCTTTTCACGCCCCTGACGCTGGGTGATCTCACGTTGCGTAACCGCATTGCGCTTCCACCCCTGACCCGTTGCCGTAGCGAGCAGCCGGGCAACATTCCCGGCACGATGATGGTGGAGTACTATCGCCAGCGTGCCAGCGCGGGCTTCATGATTACCGAAGGTACGCAAATTGAACCGCGCGGGCAGGGCTATGCCTGGACGCCTGGCATTCACAGCGACGCACAAATTGCGGGATGGCGAAACGTCACCGACGCTGTGCATGCAGAGGGCGGAACGCTCTTTTGCCAGCTCTGGCACGTGGGCCGCGTATCGCACAATGCGTTGCAGCCCGGTAAACAGCCGCCTGTTGCTCCTTCCGCCGTTGCCGCCAGCGGTGTACGGGTATTTATTGAAACCGGACCAGGTGCTGGTATGCTGACGGAATCCAGCATGCCGCGCGAACTGACCACATCGGAAGTCAAAGCGATTGTGGCGATGTACCGCACGGCAGCAGAGAACGCGAAAAAAGCCGGTTTTGACGGTGTCGAGCTGCATGCCGCCAACGGTTATCTGATCAATCAGTTTATTTCTGAACACACCAATTTCCGTACCGATGAATATGGCGGTTCCCTTGATAACCGCCTGCGCTTCCTGCGTGAAGTCACCGAAGCGGTGAGTGCGGTATTTGGCAGTCACCGTGTCGGCGTACGTTTCGCGCCATTGTTCTCAAGCACAGAGGAAGAACGCGTTTATCTGGGGCTGGTTGAACGCGATCCGCATGCTACCTACATTCGTGCTGCGCAGATGCTAAACGAGCTTGAAACTGGCTATCTGTCTATCGCCGAAGCGGACTGGGACAACAGTCCGGAGATGCCCGAAAGCTTCCGTATTGCGCTGCGTGAAACCTTCCGTTCCCCCATCATGTATTCCGGACGTTATACCAGGGAAAAGGCCGAACGTATGCTGGAAAAGGGATGGGGCGATCTGTTTGGCTTCGGGCGCACGTTTATCGCTAACCCGGATTTACCGGCGCGTTTCAAAATGGGCTACCCGCTGAACAACGCGGATCCTGCCTCACTGTATGGTGGAAGTGAGAAAGGCTATACTGACTACCCTTTCTATTCTGCTTGAGGTTCTGAGACGGCATGACACCTGAAAATGCCATTAAATTACTGGCTAACCCGACACGGGTTGCGGTGCTCAAATGGCTTAAACGCCCTGACGAAGCCTTTGCTGACTATTCTCAGCTGTATCCCTTCGATCAGTACGGTGTCTGTGCCAGTCTTATTCAGGACAAAGCGGGCCTCTCACAGCCCGCCACCTCGTTATGTCTGAAAGCGCTGCATGATGCCGGCCTGCTTGAGGCAAGCAAGGTCGGTAAATGGACATACTATCGCCGGCGTGAAGAGGCGGTTCACGAGATGAATACGTCAATTATCCAGGCCCTGCAGGATCTGTAGGCGGGTTGTCAACGACAGACACACGAACGTCCGGTAACGCTGCGTTGTGGCACGTCAGGACATGCAGTGAAAACCAGCGCCAGGCTCACGCATTTCGCTGGCGAGGAAGAGAGGGCGCATGAGCGCCACTCTCTTTTACCGTTGCGACGTTTAGGGCAGCCTGAATAAGTCACGATACAAAGCGCCATCCGTTCGCAACACGCGCCGGAATCTGTCGCAGATACCACAGCCTGTGAACCTGCGCCAGGCGGATGTGATTGCCCCTGTACCTTCCTGATGAAGCCTGGAACGCCGGCGTTACCTGAATGTTCAGACGCTAAACGATCCAACAATCTGTCGTAATGTTTGGGCCTGTTCAGACAGCGAACGGGAGGCCATTGACGATTCCTGGACCAGCGCCGCGTTATTCTGTGTGACGCCGTCCATCTGATTCACTGCCACGCTGACTTCTGAAATTCCCTGCAGCTGTTCAGAAGAGGCCCGGGCAATCGAGTCCATCCCTTCAGCCAGGTCGCTGACCATACTCATGACTTTCAGGACGCTCTGCCCGGTTAGCGCGGCAATTTCTACGCCGCTGTCAACGTGTGCGACGGCCTGTTCAATCAGACGCTTGATGTCTTTCGCGGCCGTGGCACTACGCTGGGCAAGTGTCCGCACCTCACCAGCCACGACGGCGAATCCGCGACCATCTTCACCTGCACGCGCGGCTTCCACGGCGGCATTCAACGCCAGGATGTTGGTCTGAAAAGCGATGCTTTCAATCACGGACGTAATATCACGGACCTTGACTGCGCTCTCATGGATGTTGTGCATGGTATCGGTCATGTGGCTGACCTTGGACTTGTCGGCGTTAACGGTCTCTGCTGTTGCCCGGGCAGATTCAGCTGTCTGCTGCGCACCGGGGCTTTGTTGAATAATAGGTAATCATTCTGTTTTGTCTGCACTGTTTTGGTAGAAAACGCTGATGCCAGACAGAACACCGTCATACGCAAGCATGTAACGCATTGATTTTATGTTATCTGAAACAACCGTTTTCATAGTACCACAGCATAAAATCCATTTATTCAACAAAGCCACGGCCTGACCATACCGTTTCTGCTTGCATCAAGGTAGTCAGCCCACCACTGAAGCATCAGGCGGCGCTGATCAAGATGCTTGGCTTTGTGGGTATAAGCAGCACGGACGCTATTGCTTTCCTTGTGGCTCATCTGAAGCTCTACTGCGTCTTCTGACCATAAACCGGACTCAATTAAGGCACTACAGGCCAGTGTGCGAAAACCGTGTCCACAGATGTCCTGCTTCGTGTCATAGCCCATATTGCGAAGGGCTTTGTTGATGGTGTTTTCACTCATAGGTTTAAACGAGTCATAACAGCCAGTAAAGATTAATCCGTCATCATTGCCTTCTTCATAAGTCAGTTGTCGGATCTCTTTCAGTATCCTCATGGCTTGCTTACAAAGGGGAACGAAGTGCTTACGCTTCATTTTGGCCCCACGAGTGGAATGTTTGACGTTTTCAATCGCTTCCCGCTGTTCAGGTATCACCCATAACTTACTTTTGAAATCAATTTCAGACCAGCGAGCGAAACGCAGCTCACTGGAACGAATGAAAATCATCAGATTGAGCTGTATTGCCAGTATGGTTAACCTGCGGCCTTTGTATTCGGTAATTTTTTTCAGTAGTTGCGGTATTTCTTCCAGCTCCAGTGCAGGGCGGTGTTCAGTCTGTGGTTTCTGAACTGCACCTTCCATATCATAGGCGGGGTTATGGCGTATCAGTTTTTGCTGGACTGCATGGCGGAGGATCGCCGTAATGTATTGTTGAATGCGCATGGCAGCTTCAAGATAACCAAGTGCCTCAACCTTTTTCACCGGAACCAGCAAGTCACCCGTATCCAGTTCAGCAACATCTTTATCGCCAATAGTCGGGAAGACATAGGTTTCAAGGCGCTTCCATACGGAGTCACCATAATCTTTTGACCATTTTGTTTTCGTGGAGAACCAAGCTTTAGCCACCACAGTGAAGGTGCGTGTCTTATCACGCTTGGCCTTTAGTTCTTTAACCTCTGCTTGTTTCTTTGCATTAGGGTCAATGCCCTGAGCAAGAAGCCTTCTGGCTTCATCACGGCGCTGTCTTGCGTCAGAAAGAGAAACAGCAGGGTAAACACCAATAGAGAAGAGTTTTTGCTTCCCTTCAAAACGGTAGGCCATTTGCCAGTATTTCGAACCTTTAGGGGTAACACGAAGGAACATACCAAAGCCATCAGTAAGCTTGTATTCCTTCTCAAGGGGTTTTGCATTTTTTGCTTTAATATCAGTCAGTGACATGAAAACATCCCCTCGATTGTTGGTAAAAGGGAAATCGAACCAGCATTACCAGCATTTTTACCATCAAAATGATATGGCTTCGAGTGGTTTTTAGTGAACGAGGGTGAACGACTGAAGAGGGATAACCAACTGATAGAAATGCAGAAAGCAGACGTCAGTGAACGTCTGCTTCCCTTAAATTGGCTCCTCTGACTGGACTCGAACCAGTGACATACGGATTAACAGTCCGCCGTTCTACCGACTGAACTACAGAGGAATTGTTGGAACGGGGCGAATAGTAGCGGCGTCAGTACGGGATGTCAAAGCACTCTTTAACGGTTTGCGTTCAAGTGCGTGTAAAAGCAGCGCATTGGCGAAGATCTGACGCATTCGCTTGCTTTTCAAACTGCTAACAGGATCTCACTTTAAACCCATTTCCGGGTAGATGTTAGACGCATGTCAAATTTTTGTTATTTGACGATATCAAAACACTTGTTTCAGTGCTTTTATGATAAAAATTTCAAAAAAGTAATTTATGGAATAAATAAACTGTTTACGGCGACAAAATGGAATGTTCTGAGATGTGTCCGCGTCGCCTGTAGTGCATGTTTATGGAAATCATGAAGATAAGAAAAGTGGTGGGGGTGTCAGAAAAGCGTCAACGTAGTCGTCTTACCTCAAATTTTCCATTAAAAACGCCAGCGAGGCGGTATGAATGTAAAAAATATTTTTCATTCAACAGGTCAGTCGCTAGCAAGTTAACAAATAAGAAGGGTCCCTATGAACATCAAAAAAACGATTGTTGCTTCACTGTTAGCCTGCATATTGCCCGCCGCTGCGATGGCGAAAGATATTTCCGTGGGGGTTTCGATGGCGATGTTTGACGATAACTTCCTGACCATTGTGCGTAACGCTATACAAAATGAGATGAAAAAGGATGACGTAAAAGGTCAGATTGAAGATGCCAAAGGCGATGTCGCGCAGCAACTTCAGCAGGTACAAAACTTTATTGGTCAGGGCGTCGACGCCATTATTGTTAACCCGGTGGACACCGACGCGGTGAAACCGATTATCGATCAGGCATCTAAGGCGGGTGTGGCGCTGGTGTTCGTCAACCGCAAACCCCAGGCGCAGTTGGGTGACAAGATGGCGTTTGTGGGTTCTGACTCCGAACTGGCGGGCCGTCTGCAGATGGAAGCGCTGGCAAAAGCCATGAACGGAAAAGGTAACGTGGCTATTTTGCTGGGTGATTTGGCGAACGAATCCACCCGCGAGCGCACCAAAGGGGTGGAAGCGGTCGTGGCGAAATACCCGAATATTAAAGTGGTACAAAAGCAAACGGCGAAATTTAGCCGTAACGATGCGGTGGACGTCGTGAGTAACTGGATGACCGCCGGAGACGATATCAACGCTATCGCATCAAACAACGACGAAATGGCCATCGGTGCCATTCAGGCGCTGGGTAAAAACGATAAACATATTCTGGTCGCCGGTGTCGATGGTACCCCCGATGCGCTGCAGATGATTAAGAACGGCAAAATGGTCGCCAGCGTGTTCCAGGACGCAAAAGGACAGGGTGAAGGTGCCGTTCAAACGGCGGTTAAGCTCGTCAAAGGTGAGAAAGTGCAAAAGATCGTCGATATCCCGTTCCAGCTGATCACCAAAGACAACTACACCAAATACACCAGCATGAACCAAAAATAAACGTCCTGAACCTGTGGAACGGAGGTGATGTATGACCGCGTTTGCGCTTGAAGCCGAAGGCATCAGCAAGTTCTTTCCGGGCGTGAAGGCACTGGATAATGTGTCGTTACGTGTGCGTCCGGGAACGGTACATGCGTTGATGGGTGAAAATGGCGCGGGCAAATCCACTTTAATGAAATGCCTGATCGGGATGTACCGTCCCGATCAGGGTTCCATTAAAATTAAAGGGGAGCCAGTGCAGTTCAGGGACACCATGGATGCGTTACGTTCCGGTATTTCCATGATTCATCAGGAACTCAACCTGGTGCCGCATATGACCGTCGCAGAGAATATCTGGCTGGGACGGGAGCCGGTGAAGTTTGGTTTTGTCGATCACGCCCGACTGAATGAAGAAACCCAGCAGTTGTTAAGCCGCCTGAACATCAGGCTGAAAGCCGATCGGCTGGTGGGCGAACTCAGTATTGCGTCACAGCAGATGGTGGAGATCGCCAAAGCGGTGTCCTGGAACTCGGACATTGTGATCATGGACGAGCCCACCTCCGCCCTGACTGAAACCGAGGTCGCCCATCTGTTTACCATCATTCGTGATCTGCGCGAGCAGGGCAAAGCCATCGTTTATATCAGTCACAAAATGGATGAGATCTTCGCCATTACGGATGAAATCAGCGTGTTCCGCGATGGCAGCTGGGTGGGCAGCGACAGTAGCAGCGCATTCACGCGTCAGTCGCTGATTACCAAAATGGTCGGACGTGAGCTGACGCAGCTGTTCCCGAAATTCAATAATGCGATTGGGGAAGAGGTGCTCACCGTTCGTCATCTGAGTTGTCAGGACCGCTTTTCCGACGTCAGCTTTGGCGTGCGCCGTGGGGAAATTCTCGGTGTGGCGGGTCTGGTCGGTGCCGGACGCAGTGAAGTGATGGAAAGCCTGTTTGGCATGGTGCCTTTCGACAGCGGCGAAATCCTGATTGATGGTGTGCCGGTCGCTATTGATTCGCCGTCGGTCGCCATCGAAAAAGGAATGGCGTTTCTGACAGAAGATCGCAAGAAGTCCGGATTGTTTTTGGTGTTGTCGGTGTTAGAGAACATGAGCATCGTCAACATGCCTGAATACAGCGGTAAAGGCGGTTTTGTCAGTCATGTGAAAATGGCTCAGGACTGCATGGATCAGATCCGCCGTCTGAATATCAAAACCCCCACCATGGACCAAATCATTAATAACCTGAGCGGAGGGAATCAGCAGAAAGTCCTGATTGCCCGCTGGCTGCTGGCTCAACCCAAAATCCTGATTCTTGATGAGCCGACCCGTGGAATTGACGTCGGGGCGAAAGCAGAGATTTACCGTTTGATCAGTGAACTGGCCAACCGTGGAGTTGCCATCATTATGGTGTCGTCAGAGCTGCCGGAAATTCTGGGCATGAGTGACCGTATCATGGTGATGCATGGTGGGCGCATTACCGGCACCCTCGATAAAGACGAGGCCGATCAGGAAACTATTTTGTCGTTAGCATCCGAATGAGGCGCGAAACCACGATGAGTAATATGAAAGCAACGGCCACGCAGGCTCCTCAGCATCAACCCTCTTTTTTTGCGCATTTACGTCAGAAACTGCCAAAAGATACCGGCATTTTTGTCGTGATGGTCGGCATTGCGTTAATTTTCGAAATGTTTGGCTGGTATGTGCGCGATCAGTCCTTTTTGATGAACACCAATCGTCTGATTCTTATCGTCCTGCAGGTTGCCATTATCGGCATCATTGCTGTGGGCGTGACCCAGGTCATTATTACCACCGGTATCGATCTGTCCTCCGGGTCGGTTATTGCACTCACTGCCGTGGTAGCCGCCAGTCTGGCGCAAACTTCAGATACGCTGACCCCGATGTTTCCGTCACTGGTGAACATGCCCGCGGTGGTGCCGATTGGGGCCGGCATTGGGGTAGGGTTATTGTGCGGTCTGATTAACGGCGTATTAATTACCCGTACCGGTATTCCCCCGTTTATTGCCACGCTGGGCATGATGGTGTCGGCCCGTGGACTGGCACAGTATTACACCCAGGGTAACCCTATCAGTTTCCTCTCTGACGGGTTCACCTCGATTGGCCAGGGCGCAATGCCGGTCATTATCTTCCTGGTGGTTGCGCTGGTGTTCCACATCGCACTGAAACATACCCGCTACGGCAAATACGTGTACGCCATCGGCGGTAATATGACCTCGGCCAAAGTGTCCGGTATCAACGTCAATAAATACCTGATTATTGTCTATACCATCGCAGGCGCGTTGTCCGGTCTGGCGGGCGTGGTACTGGCGGCGCGCGTCAGTAGCGGCCAGTCGAGCATGGGCGTGGGCTATGAGCTGGATGCGATTGCCGCGGCGGTTATCGGCGGCAGCAGCCTGATGGGCGGCGTAGGGCGCATTACCGGCACGCTGATAGGCGCGGTGATACTGGGTCTGATTAAAAGTGGCTTTACGTTTGTCGGGGTAGATGCGTATATCCAGGATATCATCAAAGGCATCATCATCGTCGCCGCAGTGACTATCGATATGCGACGCAACCGTGCCAAACGCTGAATACGCTGCCGCCTTGGCGCTGTAGCGGCGCTGGCGGCAGGCGCTTATCCCGGTCACATCGTTCACCCTGCGCCCGGGACTAAGCGCCACCGCCGCCTTGCTACATCACAAATGCGTTTGCGTCGTCCCGTTTCGCGATCCTGTTAAAAGAAAAAACAGGGTAGTAAACGTTTCGGTTATTTCTTTTAACTAATGCGCCTTTGCACGTCTGCCGGGCCGCAATAACGCCGCCCCGGCGGTCTGCTAAACCTGTTACGTTTCCCGCCTTTTACGGATAAACCCTGCCCCGGAGAGGTGGGAGGATTTCCCGGTCGTCAAGCCTCATCCTCGGTGAAGATTGCCTGTTAACCATCCCTGCACGCTGGTCTGTCATGTTGCGCACTATTGCGGTGCAGGGCGACATGAATGGGAAAAGCAGGTCTGGCAGTCGTCCGGGATTACCTCTTTAGAGGTAACAGGAAACGCTTTTTTATCCGACTGTTAGAAAAATTTTCAAAGATATTTTGCAAACTGAATAAACCTGGTCTGCATCTTGCAATTCCCTCTTATGCAGGCTGGTGAGTAGCGACCAGCCAGACACCTTGACGTAGCGACGGAGGCAAGATGAACTTAAGACGGCTGAAATACTTTGTGAAAATCGTCGATATCGGTAGCCTGACACAGGCAGCAGAAGTGCTGCATATTGCTCAGCCTGCATTGAGCCAGCAGGTTGCTACGCTGGAAGGCGAACTGGAACAGCAGCTTCTGAACCGGACCAAACGCGGCGTCACACCGACCGAAGCCGGTAAACTGCTTTACAGCCATGCACGCGTCATTCTGCGGCAGTGTGAGCTGGCCCAGTCTGCGGTGATGAATGCCGGTCAGGTGGTGGAGGGGCAGGTGTCAATCGGTCTGGCACCGGGCACGGCGGCATCCGCGTTAACTATGCCGCTTCTGCAAACCGTACGGGAACAGTACCCGGATATCATGATTTACCTGCATGAAAACAGCAGCAGTGCGTTGAATGACAACATCATCAGCGGGCAACTGGATATGGCGGTGCTGTATGACCGCGCCCCCACGGCGGGCATCAACAGCGTGCCCCTGCTGAAAGAAGATCTCTATCTGGTCGGCGCAACCGCCTGCCCTGGCGCCAACGTCGATCTGGCCGAGGTAGCCCAGATGAGCCTGTTTCTGCCGCGTGATTACAGCGCCGTGCGCCAGCGGGTTGATGAGGCTTTCTCACTGCGCCGCCTGAGCGCGCGCATTATTGGCGAGATCGAATCGCTTTCGACGCTCACCGCCGCAATATCCAGCGGGATGGGCGTGACCGTGTTGCCTGAATCGGCGGCCAGAGCGCTGGTTGGTTCAACCCAGGCCTGGATGGCGCGGATCACCAGCCCGACCATCAGCCTGCCGCTGTCACTGAATCTTTCGCACCGCTTGCCGTTATCGCCACCCGCACAGGCCGTTAAAAATATTCTGCTGTCGCTGCTCAACAAGCCACTGACTGAAAAACGCGAACTCACGCTGGTCAGCTAAACACAGCGTTCTGTTTATCCCTCTCAAGCAGGGCGCGTAAAACCGCGCCGCTGCCTTTTCTCCTCTTCTATGCTGTCCTCTCTGTGCGTCCTGCCGCCGGCTATATGCTTCAAACGCATAAATAAATCTTTTTTATTATCTCAGGTTATCGATAAGCGTTTTATTATCGAATGATCAGATTGCGTAAAGAGAAGTAAATATTTTGAATTTCCAGCAACTTAAAATTATTCGCGAAGCCGCGCGGCGGGAGTTCAACCTCACGGAGGTCGCCAGCACGCTGTTTACCTCGCAATCAGGCGTCAGCCGTCATATTCGCGATCTGGAGGATGAGCTTGGCGTCGAAATCTTTGTCCGCCGGGGCAAGCGCCTGCTTGGTATGACGGAGCCGGGCAAGGCGCTGCTTACCATCGCCGAACGCATTCTTGATGAAGCCGGTAAAGTGCGTCGCCTGGCCGATGTCTTCACGAACGAATCCAGCGGCATTCTCTCTATCGCCACCACACATACGCAGGCCCGGTACAGCCTGCCGCCGGTCATCAAGTCCTTTCGCCAGCTTTATCCTAATGTCCGGCTTGAACTTAATCAGGGATCGCCGCAGGAAATTGTGAATATGCTACTGGCCGGTGAGGTGGATGTCGGGATTGCCAGTGAAATGCTGGCGAATAATAACAGCCTGGCCGCGTTTCCCTGGTTCAGCTGGCATCATGCACTGCTGGTCCCGCGCGATCATGAACTGGCACAACAGCAGCCGGTCTCACTGAATGCCCTCAGTCAGCATCCGTTAATTACCTACCGGCAGGGCATTACCGGCCGCTCCCGGGTGGACAGCGCGTTTCAGCGCGCCGGCTTAAAACCGGATATCGTGCTCAGCGCCCAGGATTCCGATGTGGTGCGCACTTATGTCAAACTCGGGCTGGGCGTCGGTATTCTGGCCGATCAGGCCTGTGAAAAGGAGCCGGGCGGAGAGCTGGTCCGGCTGGATGCCACTCACCTGTTCGACGCCAACACCGTCTGGCTGGGCCTGAAACGGGGACAACTGCAGCGCAATTACGTCTGGCAGTTCCTTGAGCTGTGCAACGCGAATCTGTCGCTTGAAGAAATTAAAGCGCAGGCGCTCTCTACGGCAGGCGATGATGAGCCCGTAATCGACTTTCAAATCTGACTCCGCGTTGCGCCCTGACGGCATAAAATTTTTTTTCGGCCGTCATTCGTCATAGCGAACGCTTTCTGACTGCCAATAACAACATCCTGCGCTTCCCCCAACCGATAAAGTGAAGAGAACTGAAAAAGGGGGATGCGATGTCACGTATACAACTGAAAGATCACACACTACTGCGCCAGCAGGCGCTGTTTGCCGGTGAATGGCAACACGGTTATCAGGGCGCAACGCTCGCCGTTAACGATCCGGCTACGGGCGAAACGCTGGCTAGCGTACCGGCGTTAGGTCGCCAGGAAACGGAGGCGGCAATTGCCTGTGCCGAATCGGTCCGCCATGCATGGGCTGCAACCCCCAATGCCACCCGTGCGGCGCTGCTGGAAAAATGGCATCAGCTTATTCTTGATAACGCTGACGATCTGGCCATCATCATGACGGCTGAACAGGGCAAGCCGCTGGCGGAGGCGCGCGGTGAAGTGCTCTACGGTGCCAGTTTTGTGAAATGGTTTGCGGAAGAAGCGCGTCGGATTTATGGCGACACCATTCCCGCCCCAACGACCGACCGGCGCATTATTGTCCTGAAACAACCGGTTGGCGTCGCGGCAGCGATTACGCCCTGGAATTTCCCCATCGCAATGATTACCCGCAAGGTCGCACCGGCACTGGCGGCAGGCTGCCCGATTATCGTTAAACCGTCTGACCTGACGCCGCTGTCTGCACTGGCACTGGCCGTGCTGGCCGAGCGCGCGGGTTTCCCGGCAGGCGTTTTACAGGTGCTCACCGGCATGCCGACAGACATCGGCGCCGCGCTGACCGAAAGCCGTCTGGTGCGTAAAATCTCGTTCACCGGCTCAACGCGCGTGGGCCAGCTGCTGATGAAGCAGTGCGCTGACAGCATTAAACGCCTGAGTCTGGAGCTGGGCGGCAACGCGCCGCTTATTGTCTTTGACGACGCGGATATCGAGATTGCCGTCGCGGGCGTGATGACCAGCAAATTCCGTAATGCGGGACAAACCTGTGTGTGTGCCAACCGTATTCTGGTGCAGCGTAACATCTATGAACGCTTTACCGCCCGACTGCTGGACGCGGTGGCGACCCTGAAGGTCGGAGATGGTTTTGCCCCTGGCAGCACTATCGGGCCGTTGATCAATACCTCCGCGGTGGAGAAGGTCAACGGGCACATTGATGATGCGCTGCAAAAAGGCGCAACGCTGTTGACCGGTGGCATCAGCAACGACCCCGGTACGTGGGTGCAGCCCACCGTGCTGGGACAGGTCACGAGTGAGATGCGCATCGCGCTGGAAGAAACCTTTGGACCGGTGGCTCCGCTGTTTATCTTTGATGATGAAGAACAGGCGCTGGCGATGGCAAATGACACACCCTTTGGTCTCGGCGCTTACTTCTTTACTGAAAATATCCGTCGAGCCTGGCGCGTGGCGGAAGCGCTGGAGTTTGGCATGGTCGGTTTTAATACCGGCGTAATTTCGCTGGAAGTCGCGCCGTTTGGCGGCGTGAAATTATCCGGGATAGGTCGCGAAGGGTCGCGATATGGCATTGACGAATATCTGGAGCAAAAAACATTTCACATGGGCAGTCTGTAATTTAACTTTTAATTTCTGATATTCCTCGCCAGCATGAACGTTATGCTGGCGTTTTTTTTGTGCGCCAGATCGACGTTTTATCCGTATTCTCCTTTTTAGTGCAAGTTTCATGCGCATTGCACCAAAGCAATGCGGCTTTTTTGTGAAGTAAATCATCTGTTTAACCCTTCGGCAATTCCGCAATAAATCCTTCACGAATACGGCACAAAAATTTTTTTTGGGCGGTTTTAAACGCATTTTTATTTTTTTAACGGCTGGCATACTTTCTGCATTACCTAATAAAGCGTGCCGAAAAGCATTGCCAGAAATTAATTCATCCAGCATGTGATGGGTGTAACAAATAAGGATTCTTTCATGTTGAGTTTCGACCCGGAAAGCGTGCAACTCCCGCCTGGTCACTATATTGGCGGAAAACATGTACAGACACAGGGCGACGCTTTTGCCGTTAAACGCCCGTCTGATGGCAAGGTGTTTGCCACGCTGGGCGAAGCCCAGGCAGAGGATGTTGACCATGCCGTCATGACGGCACATCAGGCATTGAAAACCAGCGGCTGGTCAGGATGTGCACCGCGTGAACGTGGTCGGGTATTGCGCCGCTGGGCAGACTTAATCGAACAGGATCCCCTGCTGGCGCAGCTTGAAGCCCTTGGCTCAACCCGTCCGATTACCGATGTTGTGCAACATGAAATTCCCTTTACTGCCGAAGCCATTCGCTTCTATGCCGAGTGCGCCGACAAATACAGCGGCGATCTGTTTCCGACACGCGACAGTAGCCTGGGCATGTTGATTGCGGAGCCCTATGGCGTTATCGGGGCGATCACGCCGTGGAACTTCCCGCTGTCCATGGCTTCATGGAAATGCGGACCTGCGCTGGCCGCAGGCAATGCGGTAGTGCTAAAACCCTCAGAGCTGACGCCGCTGTCCACCGTGCGTATGGCCGAGCTGGCGGTGCAGGCCGGGTTACCGGCGGGCATTCTGAATATTGTGCAGGGCAGCGGTGCGGTGACCGGCAGCGCCTTGGTCAGGCATCCCCTGGTGCGCAAAGTCTCCTTTACCGGCTCCACTGTCACAGGCGCGCGCATTATGAGTGATGCGGCCCAGTTTGGCATGAAGCCCGTCACGCTGGAGTTAGGCGGCAAAAGCCCCCAACTGGTGTTTGATGATGCGGGCGAGATTGAGGTGCTGGCACAACGCATTCTGCGTGGCTTTACCGCCAATGGCGGCCAGGCCTGCGTTGCCGGAACGCGCCTGATTGTGCAGCGCGGTATTGCCGGTGCGCTGACGGAACGGCTGGCGGCGCTGTGTCGTGAGGTCCGGCCTGGCGTGACCTGGCAGGAGACCAGCCGCTATGCCCCGCTGATTGATGCGCGTCAGGGCAACAAAGTGCAGTCCGTGATTGAGGCGGCGAAAGCCCAGGGCGCAGACGTGCTGGTGGGCGGTGACCGCTTCGCGGATACCGACGAGGGCTGGTTCTGGCAACCTACGCTGCTGACGCAGGTGAAACAGGATAATCCGGCAGTGCAGCAGGAAATCTTCGGGCCTGTGCTGACAATTCAGACGTTCGACAGCGAAGACGAAGGGCTGGGGCTGGCGGCACATGAGACCTATGGCCTGTGCGCCGGGGTGCACACGCTGAGCCTGCCACGTGCGATGCGTGCGATACGGGGAATCGCTTCCGGCACGGTATGGGTCAACCGCTACGGGCGGTCCGGCGATTTCATTATTCCTACCGGAGGTTTCATGGGGTCCGGTATCGGCAAAGATTTGGGTCGTCAGGCGTTCCAGGCCTGCCAGCGCCAGAAAAGCGTCCTTATCGATTTTTAAGCACCTAACCAGACAATAACGAGGTTAATGTAATGGCACTGTTTAAACCCAAATTCATCACGTTTGATTGCTATGGCACGCTGATCTTTTTTGATATGGCCGGTGCGGCAAAACTCTGTTTTCACGATCGCGTCGACGCGAAAGACATGGCGGCCTTTGTGACCGACTTTTCCAGCTACCGCCTGGACGAAGTGCTGGGCGCGTGGAAACCCTATTACGATGTGGTCAGCAATGCGATTCAGCGCACCTGTAAAAAGTGGGGCGTGACATGGACGCAGGCAGACAGCGATTACATTTACACCGACTGCGCCACCTGGGGACCGCATCCGGATGTACCTGCCGGGTTAGCTAAAGTGGCGGAAGCCTTCCCGTTGGTGCTGCTGACCAATTCAATGAAGGATCTGATTCCGCACCATATTCCTCGTCTGGGTGCGCCCATCCACATGACGATTACCGCAGAAGAAGCGGGCGCGTATAAACCGCAGATGAAAGGCTTTGAATACATGCTGGAGAAACTGGACTGCCGTCCGGATGAAATCCTGCATGTCTCCTCCAGTTTCCGCTATGACCTGATGACGGCGCACGATCTTGGCATCAAACACAAGGTCTGGGTCAACCGTGGCCACGAACCGGCTAACCCCTATTACCAATACACCGAAATCAAAGACATTGGCGGCCTGCCCGGCGTCGTGGGTCTGTGAGGACAGCGTCATGAAACTGGAATCGTACTGGCAGGCGACCGCACCGGCGTTTCGCGCGGCCGCCAGCGGTCCGTTACCCGCCCACGCGGATGTGGTGGTGATCGGGGCGGGCTTTACCGGTGTTTCGGCGGCCTTATCGCTGGCGCGCAGTGGGATCAATGTGGTGGTGCTGGACAGCGGGGAGGTAATGAGTCAGGCCTCCGCCCGTAATGGCGGTCACTGCAACACCGGCGTGGCGCAAAACTTTGCTTCACTGGTGGCCAGCCAGGGGCTTGAGCAGGCCAGTCGGTTCTATAAGGCATTCGATGATGCCGTGACCTATGTCGGACAGTTGATTAAAGACGAGCAGATTGACTGTGACTTTCGTCTGTGCGGCAAGCTCAAACTGGCCAGTAAGGCGTCGCACTTCTCCGGCCTGCGTGAGGCCTGGGAACTGATGCGCCGTACGGTGGATCCGGAAGTGGAGCTGCTCAGTCAGTCAGAGATTGCGCAGGAGATCGACGGCGGCGATTTCCATGGCGGCCTGCTACAGCATCACGGCGGCCAGATGCACATGGGCAAATTTGGCGTCGGCCTGGCCGAAGTCGCGGCCCGCAGTGGGGCAAAAATTTATACGCACCATCACGTTACGAAGCTGGAACGGCTTGACGGCTACCGCCATCGGGTGGTGACCAGCAAAGGTGACATTCTGGCCGATAAAGTGCTGATGGCGACGGGCTGTTCGAGTGACGGTCCGTTCCCGTGGTTCCAGCGCCGTATTGTGCCGGTAGGCAGCTTTATCGTGGTGACCGAGCCGCTGGATACGGCGCTTCTTACCGGCTTGCTGCCGCATAAACGTAACTATGTGACCTCCATGAACATCGGCAACTACTTCCGGACCACCGCGGACAGCCGTCTGGTGTTCGGTGGCCGGGCACGCTTCGCCATCAGTAACCCAACGTCAGACTCCCGCAGCGGGGACATCCTGCACGCCGCCATGGCCAGTATGTTCCCCAGACTGCGCCATACGCAGATCGACTACTGCTGGGGCGGCATGGTGGATATGAGCGCCGATCGCCTGCCGCACGCAGGCGAACAGGACGGTGTGTTTTACTCGCTGGGTTACAGCGGGCATGGCACGCAGATGTCGGTATGGATGGGCCGGGTCATGGCCGATCTGTTGAGTGAGAAATCCCGCGATAACCCCTGGCAGCGCGAGACATGGCCTGCACTGCCGGGTTATCACGGAAAACCGTGGTTCCTGCCTCTCGCCGGGCTCTACTACAAAGCAAAGGATCGCCTTTCATAACTTCACATTGTTTTTCAGGCCGCCGGAGCATTGTCGGGTCGAAACATCATGACCGGATCATCGCCTTCGCGGTGCGCGCCACACAGCATGTGCCGTCTGATTAACGCAGGGAATTTCACCGTTCGCTTGAAAACGTAATGAGGGTGTACAGATGAGTAAAATCGATAATAAAGAATCTGACGTAACCAATCCTGCTCTGACGCGGATGATCACTGAAGGTACGCTGTCCCGCCGCAGTCTGATGAAATTGCTTTCAGCCGGGGCCGCGATGAGCACCGGGCTGATCGGCTTCCCTGGCATGGCGCTGGCAGAGGAGAAACCAACTCAGGGCGGCAAAATCCGTGTGGGCATGTCCAATGCGTCGGCGACTGACACGCTGGACCCGGCGAAAGGCAATAACAGCGCCGACTTTACGCGCCAGTTTATGTTCTACAGCGGTCTGACAGAGGTGGATAAAACCCTGACGGTGAAACCTGCGCTGGCGGAATCCATCGACTCTGACGATGGCGTCACCTGGAGCATTAAGCTGCGTAAAGGCGTGACCTTCCATGATGGTAAGCCGTTTACGTCCAAAGACGTGGTTTATTCACTGAGCCGCCATAAAGATCCGGCCGTCGCGTCCAGCGCTTTCAAGCTGGCTGAGCAGTTCAAAACCATCAACGCCGTCAACGACAATGAAGTGCAGCTTATTCTGGTGGCACCTAACTTTGACGTTCCTTACATGCTCGCAACGTCGCCCTTCCTGATCGTGCAGGACGGCACCAAAGATTTCAGCAAAGGTATCGGCACAGGGCCGTTTGTCTGCAAAAGCTTTACGCCTGGCGTCAGTACGCTTGGCACGAAAAATCCCAACTATTTTAAACCGGGGCTGCCGCATCTGGACCAGGTGGAACTGCTCGGCGTGACCGATCAGGCGGCCCGCGTCAATGCTCTGTTATCAGGCGATATTCAGGTGGCTTCAGGGCTGAAAGCCTCGGACAGTATGCGCATCAGCCGTACACCGGATCATGGGGTGCTTGAAACCAAGGGCGGCATGTACACCAACCTGATTATCCGCACCGATATCAAACCCGGCAGCAATCCCGATTTCGTGCTGGCGATGAAATATCTGCAACCACGAGAGATCGTGGTGAAAACCGTGTTGCAGGGCTTTGGCGACGTCAGCAACGACACGCCGGTGCCGCCGTGGCACCCGCTGTACAACGCCGATCTCAAACCCCGTCCGTTGGATCCGGAAAAAGCGAAGTTTTATATCAACAAAGCCGGCATGAGCGGGCAAACCATTGAGATTGTTACGACGCCGCCGCTGGAAGGCGCAACCGAAGGCGCGCAACTGATTCAGCAGGTAGGTCGCAACGTCGGACTGAACGTCAACGTGCGTCGTGTGCCGTATGAAGGCTACTGGGGTACCCACTGGATGAAAGATCCCATTGGTTACGGCTCCATCAACCCGCGGCCAACACTGGATATGCTGTTCTCACAGTTTTATCTCTCCAGCACACCGAACAACGAATGCGGCTGGAAAAATGAACAGTTCGATCAGCTGGTGATTGCGGCGCGTGGCGAACGTGATAAAGCCAAACGCAAGCAGATGTACGGCGATATGCAAACCCTGATCTATGACCACTGCGGCACGCTGATTCCTGCCTTTTTCAGCTCGATGGATGGTTACAGCAAAAAGCTGAAAGGGCTGGAAGCCTGGCCGTCAGGCATGTTGATGGGCTATCGCTTCCATGAGTTTGCCTGGCTGTCTGCCTGATCACGCGTCTGTAAGAGGAGTTCGCCGATGAACCGATACATGATGTTCCTGATTGCCCGGCGCATTGGCGCCGGCATCCTGACCTTGCTTATCGTCTCAGCGGTGGTGTTCTTTATCACCAGCCTGCTGCCTGGCGATGCGGCGCAAATGATCCTGGGGCAAAACGCCACACCCGAAACCGTGGCGGCCCTGCGTCAGCAACTGGGCTTAGATCAGCCGCTGCTGGTGCGCTATTTCACCTGGCTCGGCGGCATGCTGACAGGGAATTTTGGCACCTCATTTGCCAGTCCTCTGCCGGTGGCACAGTTGGTGGCACAGCGGCTTCCGGCCACGTTTGAACTGGCGGCGACCACCACCGCCATCTGCGTGCCGCTTGCGCTGATTATCGGTATTGCCGCCGCGATGAACCGCGGCTCGAAGCTGGATCGCGCGCTGGTGATTGGCACTATGGCCACGGTAGCCGTACCGGAATTTCTGGTGGCGACCGTAGCGGTGCTGATCTTCGCCGTGAAGCTGCACTGGGTCTCGGCTATGTCACTGGGCAGTCCCAACATGGATTTCGCTAGCTATATAAAAGCCTATGCATTGCCGGTCATCACGCTATGTTGCGGCCTGGTCGCCCAGATGGCGCGCATGACGCGTGCGGCCATCATTAACCAGCTCGACAGCCCGTATCTGGAAATGGCGTTGCTGAAAGGCGTTTCCCCGATGCGCGCCGTGTTGCGTCATGCCTTACCTAACGCCGTTGGCCCGATTGCAAACGCGATTTCCCTCAGCCTTTCTTATCTGTTTGGTGGCGTCATCATCATTGAAACCATCTTCAGCTATCCCGGTCTGGCCAGCCAGATGGTGGATGCGGTCAGTAACCGCGATCTGCCCGTCGTGCAGCTCTGCGTCATGCTGTTTGCCGGCTGTTATCTGTTGCTGCTGCTGGCTGCGGATATTGTCACTATCGCCTTTAACCCGAAATGGAGGAGCTGATGAAACTTCTGCTTCCCTGGCGCATTTTTCAGTCACTGTCGTTATCAGGTCGCTTGGGCCTGATCGTGACCCTGTTCTGGCTGGTCATCGCGCTGTTTGGCACCTGGTGGGCACCGCACAGCCTCGACGATATTGGTTCCGGGCCGCTGATGGGCGGATTCACCCCCGAAAACCTGTTGGGCACCGATTATCTGGGGCGGGATATGCTCACGCGCATTATGTACGGCGCGAAATTCTCGCTGGGCCTGGCACTCGGCGCGGCCATTCTGGCCAGCCTGATTGGGACGATGCTGGCCTTAATCGCGGCGGTCACCGGACGCTGGCTGGAGGAGCTCTTGGGTCGCATTAACGACGCGATGCTGGTGCTGCCGGGTAAAATTCTGGCGCTGATGATTGTGGCGGTATTTGGTTCTTCACTGCCGATGCTGCTGATCACGGCGGTGTTCACCTACTGGCCGGGCGCCTTCCGCATTGCGTTTGCGCTGGCCAGTAGTTTGCGCAATATGGATTACGTCCGCGCCTCCCGGCTGCGGGGCGAAAGCCGCTGGTACATCGCCATCCACGATATTCTGCCGAACATGGTTCATCCGGTGCTGGCCGATTTTGGTCTGCGCTTTGTGTACATCGTCCTGCTGCTGAGCGGCCTGAGCTTCCTGGGGTTGGGCGTCCAGCCGCCGTATGCCGACTGGGGCACCTTAGTCCGCGAAAATATTCAGGGGCTGTTTGACGGTTCGCCGGCGGTGTTGATGCCCGCCCTGGCGATTGCCAGTCTTACTATCGCCGTAAACCTGTTTATTGACAGTCTGCAAAGCATGCGTCCGCTGACGCTGGCAAAGGAGGGGGCATGAACGTGACACCACATACGGCGATGCCTGTGATTTCGGTGGATAAGCTGCGCGTAACGGCGCACAACGACAATGGCGATGAGCTGGATATCGTCTCCGATATTCGCTTCACCGTGCAGAAGGGGGAAGTCCTGGCGCTGATTGGTGAATCCGGCTCGGGGAAAACCACCATCGCAATGGCGCTGATGGGCTATGCCCGCCACGGTTGTAAGATCGCCGAGGGAAATATCCACGTCGCGGGCACCAACGTCATGGCACTGACGCCTGCCGAACTTCGCTTTTTCCGCGGAAATAAGGTCGCCTACATTGCGCAAAGTGCGGCGGCCTCGTTTAACCCCGGCATGAAAATTATCGACCAGGTGATCGAGCCAGTGGTGATTCACGGCACGATGACGCGCAAGGCGGCAAAAGCCAAAGCGCTGGGCCTGTTTCGGGAGCTGGCGCTGCCGAATCCGGACACCATTGGCGATCGCTTTCCGCATCAGGTTTCAGGCGGACAGCTACAGCGCTTAATGACGGCCATGGCGCTGATTAGCGATCCGGAGGTGGTGATTCTTGATGAGCCTACTACCGCGCTGGATGTCACCACGCAGGTCGAAGTGCTCAAAGCCTTCCGCCGCGTGGTCAAACAACGTGGCGTGACGGCGATTTATGTCAGCCACGATCTGGCCGTCGTTGCACAAATGGCCGACCGTATTCTGGTTTTGCTGCAGGGAAAAATTGCCGAATACGGCACCACGGCCCATCTGATAGGCGCACCGCAGTCGGACTATACGCGCCTGCTGATGGCGGCGGCGCAACAGAAAGAACGCCCCAGCAACTGGTGCCCGGCAAAGGCGAATGAGCTGCCGCTGCTGGAAGTACGCGACCTGTCTGCGGGTTACGGACCCAAAGGCAGTGATGGTTTGCCCAAAGTGCGCATTCTGGAAAACATCAATCTTACGCTCTGGAAAGGCCAGGCCATCGGCATTATCGGTGAGTCCGGCTCGGGCAAAACCACGCTGGCTCATGCTATCGCCGGCCTGAACCCGGCCTGTCAGGAGCAAATCCTGTTTAACGGTCACATGGTGGCCGGTCAGATGCAAAAGCGCACGGATAACGAACTGCGTCGTATTCAGTATGTTTTCCAGATGGCGGATACGGCGCTCAATCCTGCACACAGTGTGGAACAAATTCTGTCACGCCCGCTGACGCTGTTTCATGGGCTGAGCGGCATCGCCCGGCAGAACCGGCTGTATCAACTGCTGGATTTGGTCAGGCTGCCACGTACCGTGCTCTCGCGCCGTCCCTGGTCGCTGTCCAGTGGACAAAAGCAGCGCGTGAACCTGGCGCGCGCGCTGGCGGCAGAGCCGGATGTCATTCTGTGCGATGAGGTAACCTCGGCGCTCGATACCGTGGTGGCCTCGGCGGTACTGGATCTGATTAGTGAGCTGCGCCGTGAACTGGGGCTGTCTGTCATCTTTATCAGCCACGATATGCACGCCGTCAGAGCGGTGTGCGATGAGATCGTCGTCATGCGCAATGGCGCTATCGTCACCCAACTGGCGCGGGAAAATTACGAGCAGCCGACCCGCGAGCTCTATTTTGAACGCCTGAAACGTGCCGTGCCTGAACTCCGTCAGGGCTGGCTCGACGAGCACGAAGAGATCCTGAAAGCCGAATAACCGGTAAACAAGCGCCCCCTATTCCGGGGCAGGGCAGCACGCCATTGCCATGTTGCCCCAACACACGACGAGGTTGTGACGACATGCCCGCACCGATTCGATATGTACAGGACAGCCCGGATTTCCCGGATGCTGCTGATGTGGTGGTGATAGGTGCCGGTATCGCCGGTGCAGCCGCAACCTGGTATCTGGCAAAGCAGGGCCTGAAAGTGGTGCTGATAGAAAAAGGCCTGGTCGGGGCCGAACAGTCCAGCCGCAACTGGGGCTGGTGCCGCCAGCAGAATCGCGACGAGCGTGAACTGCCACTGGTGATTGAAGCCCTGCGCGGCTGGGAACAACTGAGTCAGGAAACCGGGGAAGAGCTGGGGTTTCGCCGCAGCGGCCTGGTGTATGCCACCCGCAATGAAGCGGATATTGCCGCCTGGGATAAGTGGGGGCAGATGGCGAAGCAGTACGGCGTGCGCAGCGATATTCTGAATGCCCGGCAGGCTAAAGCGATGACGCCGGGCAGTGCCACTGACTGGCTGGGCGGCGTATCAGCGCCTACGGACGGTGCTGCTGAGCCGCGACTCGCCGCCCCCGGCATTGTCATAGGGGCGCAGAAAAACGGAGCGCAGGTTTTTCAGCAGTGTGCCGTGCGCGGGCTGGATATCACGGCGGGCCGTGTCAGCGGCGTCGTTACGGAACGCGGCCTGATCAAGACCAGCCGTGTTATCTGTGCTGCCGGGGCATGGACCTCAATGTTTTGCCGTCGTCACGGTCTCGATCTGCCGCTTGGCAACGTGATTGGCACCGCGTTTCGCACCCAGCCCATTCGGCAGGCCATTACCGTGCCGTTTTATACCGAACGTTTCGCCTGTCGCCCACAACTGGACGGCAGCTATACGGTTTCCGTCTCCGGTCGCGGCAGACTGGAGCCCGGCGCGCAGGGTCTGCGTTATCTGAAGCAGTTTTATCCCACATTCAAAAGTCGTCGTAAAAACCTTACCCTGAACCTGGGGATTAAACCGTTTTTCCATGGGCCTGAAGCCATGGGCCGCTGGGATCTGGATAGCGTTTCGCCGTTTGAGCGTATGCGTATTCTCGATCCGGCCGCCGATCGCTCGGTGGTGGAAAACGGCCTGGCAGCGATGCGCCGGGAGTTTCCTGCCCTGGCCAACCTGAAGGTTGCCCAGGCCTGGGGCGGCATGATTGACAGCACCCCGGATGCGATTCCGGTCATTTCCACCGTGGCAAAACTGCCCGGTCTGGTGCTGTCGGCGGGCTTCAGCGCCCACGGTTTTGGCATTGGCCCCGGTGCGGGCCGCCTTGCCGCCGAGCTGGCAACTGACGCCACGCCGGTTGTCGATCCGACACCTTATCGCTACAGCCGTTTCACTGACGGCAGCGCACTTGATGCACCTGGCATGATGTAAGGAAAGCAAAATGACATTTCATATTCGTACCATGACCTCAGACGATATCCCGCAGGTTCACGCCATGAGCCAGGCACTTAACTGGCCGCACCGTCGCGAGGACTGGGCGATCGGCATCCAGCTTGGCGAAGGCGTAGTGATTGAAGAGCAGGGCGAGGTCATCGGCAGCGCGATTCTGTGGCGCTGGGGTGACGAGGCCGCCACCATTGGCCTGGTCATTGTGGCCAATCAGCATCAGGGCCGGGGACTGGGCAAGCAGCTGATGCTGGCGCTGCTGGAAAAAGTCCCCGGCTATAACGTACGTCTGCACGCCACCGACATGGGCAAGGGCCTCTACGAGAAACTGGGTTTTGTGGCCTGCGGCAACATCCTGCAGTACCAAACGCCGTCCCTGAGCAGCGTGCCGGCCGTGCCCATCCCGGCGGGGTTAACTCTGTCTGCCGCAACCGCCGAAGACCAGGACAGGCTGGTGAAGATGGACCAGGCGGCGCATGGGCTGTACCGCCCTGAACTTATTGCGCATCTTATTAACGATAACCAGACCGTTATTTTGCAGGACGACGCACAACAGGCGCGCGGGTTTGCCAGCCTGCGCCGTTTTGGCCGCGGCTGGGTGATTGGTCCGGTGATCGCGGACAGTTTACCGGTGGCACAGGCACTGACCGCCGCGTTAATGCAGGGCCTGAAAGGGGAATATCTGCGCATGGACACCGACGCCGCGCTGCCGATGGCCAGTTGGCTTGAAAGTCTTGGACTGGCCAATGTGGATGCCCCGGTCACCATGGTACGTGGCCAGGTGTGGGCACCACAGGGCATGCAGGCGTTTGGCTTAATGACCCAGGCGATGGCCTGATGCATATCGTGTACAAATCGGAGCCCCAGCGTGGCCTTTACTGGCAGCGCTGGCTGGCGGCGCATGCGCCGGATATCCACTTACATCTCTGGCCCGAAACGGGTGAGCCGGAGCAGGTGGAGGCGGTGATCGCCTGGGTGCCGCCGGACGATGTGACCCGCCGGTTTCCCAACCTGAAAATTCTGTTTTCTGTCGGTGCCGGGGCGGAACAGTTCGATCTGTCCGCGCTTCCTGCGCACCTGCCGTTAGTGAGGATGATTGAACCCGGGCTGACGCAGGGCATGGTGGAATACATTACCTTCGCCGTGCTGGGACTGCATCGCGATATGCCGCGCTATTTCCAGCAACAGCGTGCGCAGCAGTGGCAGGCGCATTCAGCCATGCCCGCCAGCGAACGGCGCGTAGGGATCATGGGACTCGGCGAACTGGGGCGCGCCGCACTGACCCAGCTTCAGACATTAGGCTTTGACTGCGGCGGCTGGAGCCGGACGCCCCATCAGATACCTGGCGCAGTCTGCTGGCACGGTGACGCGCAGCTGCCCGCGTTTCTGGCTCGCAGCGACATTCTGGTGTGCCTGTTACCACTGACGCCCAGCACAGAGGGCCTGCTCAATGCCAGACTGTTCAGCCAGTTGCCCGCCGGGGCCGCGCTGGTGCAGGCCGGACGCGGACCGCAGCTTAACGAACAGGATTTGCTGACCGCGCTGGACAGCGGTCAGTTACGGGCCGCTGTGATTGACGTAACGGAGCCGGAACCGCTCCCTGCCGGTCATGCGTTCTGGACCCATCCCGCCATCTGGCTCACGCCCCATATTGCCAGTCGCACACAAAACGACAGCGCGGTGAGCGCACTGGTGGCCAACCTGCGGCGTTTTCAGCGCGGTGAGCCGCTGCACGGCGTTATCGATCGTTCACGAGGATATTAAGATGGATCATTTAGTGGCGTTGCGCCGGGATCTGCACCGTAACCCGGAGCTGGGATTTCAGGAGCAGCGTACCAGCGACATTGTTGCCCGCTTTTTACACGATCTGGGCATTGAAGTGCATCGTGGCATCGGTAAAACCGGCGTCGTGGGCATACTGAAGAAAGGCACAAATTCGCGCATGATTGGGTTGCGTGCCGATATGGATGCGCTTCCTGTGCAGGATAAAGGCGAGGTCGCCTGGACCAGCCTGCAACAAAACCGCAGCCATGCCTGTGGTCATGATGGCCACACGACCATGTTGCTGGGCGCAGCGGAGAAACTGGCGCGTGACGTTGCGTTTGACGGTACGGTGTGTTTTATCTTTCAACCGGCAGAAGAGGGGCTGGCGGGCGCGAAGGCTATGATCGACGATGGCCTGTTTGAACGCTTTCCCTGCGATGCCGTGTATGCGCTGCATAACTGGCCAGAGCTGCCGCTTGGGGTGATTCAAACCCGTCCGGGGCCGATTATGGCGGCAGCCGACCGTTTTGATATCACCGTCAAAGGCGCAGGCGGGCATGCTGCCCAGCCTCATCTGACCCATGACACGCTGCTGGCGCTGAGCGAGCTGGTGGTCCAGCTCAACACGCTGGTGCCACGGGCACTCGATCCCTGCGAACCGGCTCTGCTGACCGTGACGCGCATGCAGGGCGGTTTTTCCCACAATATGATCCCTGCGGAAGCCAACATCACCGGTACGGTGCGCACCTTTAATCCCGCGGCGCAGGACATCATCGAATCACGCCTGCGGCAGATGGCAGAACACATCGCGGCCGCGCACGGCTTACAGGCTGAGGTGAACTATCTGCGCTATTACCCGGCCACGATCAACAGTGATGCGGAAGCGACTCAGGCACTCGCCGCCCTGCATGCCGCAGGTATGCAGGCACGCCTCGCGGCTCAGCCCGCGCTCACCTCAGAAGATTTTGCTTTTATGTTGCAGGCCAAACCCGGCGCCTATCTGTGGATCGGCTCCGCGCCCTGCAAGCCGCTGCACCATGCGGCCTATGACTTTAACGACGCGTTGATACCGCATGGAATACGGGCATTTATCACGCTGGCCTGCCACGGGCTGGGGGCAACATTTCCTTGCTGAAACCTGTGGGATTTTAACACTTAATGCCGCTACTGGCGGAATTACGGCACCGTCATCGCTCAACAGATTGCGATACTTAAGCCAACCGAACACGACGTGGATGAGGTAGAGAAATGCAGAATGTCCTGGCAGAACAGCAAACTTATTCGGATAACAGCCTGTTGCTGGATGTCCGAGAACATCATGTGCCGCGTGGCATCGTTACCGCACATCCGCTGGTGATCGAACGCGCGAAAGGCAGCGAAGTATGGGATGTGGAAGGGAACCGCTATTTGGATTTCGTGGGCGGCATCGGCGTACTGAACGTCGGTCATAACCATCCTGCGGTCGTTAATGCCGTGACCCGTCAGCTCGGCCTGGTGTCGCATGCCTGTTTTCAGGTTGTGGCCTATCCCGGCTATATCGAACTGGCACAGCGCCTGAATAAGCTGGTCGGCGGTGAAGATCATTATAAAAGTGTTTTCTTCACCAGCGGCGCAGAAGCCGTCGAGAATGCCGTAAAAATTGCGCGAGCTTATACGCAACGTTCCGGCATTATCGCTTTTGACGGTGCCTTCCACGGTCGTACCTTGCTGGGCGTCACGCTGACCGGCATGTCTGCGCCGTACAAACAGAATTTCGGTTCGTTCCCGAGTGATGTGTATCGTCTGCCGTTCCCGAATCCGTTGCACGGTGTCACGGAGGCCGACTGTCTGAAGGCGCTGGAGCAGCTGTTTGCGGTGCAGATTCTGCCGGAGCGCGTGGCCGCCATTATCATTGAACCGGTGCAGGGCGATGGCGGCTTCTTACCGGCCGGTCCTGCGTTTATGCAGGCCCTGCGCCGCATTACCACCCAGCACGGCATTGTGTTGATCTGTGATGAAATCCAGAGCGGCTTTGGCCGTACCGGCACCATGTTTGCCTTCCAGCAACTTGGCATCAAACCGGATTTGGTCACGACGGCGAAGAGTCTGGCAGGCGGGTTGCCGATTTCGGGCGTGGTAGGTAAAGCCGAGATCATGGACAGCCCGGCGCCGGGCGGACTGGGCGGGACCTATGGCGGTAACGCGCTGGCCTGTGCGGCGGCCCTCGCGGTACTGGATATCTTTGAGCAGGAAAATCTGCTGGCGCGTTCTTGTCAGTTAGGTGAGCAACTGAATCAGCGTCTGCGTCAGCTGGCAGACAAGTATGCCTGTATTGGCGATGTGCGCGGCGTAGGTTTTATGCAGGCCGTTGAGATTCTGGATGTGGACACACACAAACCCGACAGTGCACTGACGCAAAAGATCCTCGACTGCGCCTGTCAGGAAGGGTTGCTGCTGATTAAATGTGGCTTGCATCGCAATACCATACGTTTCCTTGCACCGTTAGTGACCACCGATTCGCAACTTGAAGAGGCGCTGCATATTTTCGATATCGCGCTGGCGCGGGCGACCGGTCGTTTGTAACTGCACTGGCCCTCATTGACAAGGCAGCCACCCGGGATGCGGTCCACCAGGCCGCAACCGGGTGTCACGCTGGCGCATTTTTTGCAAAGCGTGATAAGCCCGGGATTTTTTGTGTTACAAAAAAGTAGCGCAGTTGTTATTTTAAAAGGCGTATTTTAAGGAGTAATAAAAGTGCGCTTTGCGCGAGTACACAGCGTATTTCTGGGTAGTCACGAACGTCCAGTACAGCGGTAAACAATGAGGGGTGCTATGAACGGCTTAATGAAACTCGATCGCATCGATATCAATATTCTGGTGCAACTACAAAAAGATGGCCGTATCAGCAACGTTAATCTCGCCGATGCCGTCGGGCTTTCCCCGAGCCCTTGCCTGCAACGCGTCAAGCGCCTGGAACAGGCGGGATTCATCACGGGCTATGAAGCGCACGTTAATCTCACCAAAATTACCGATTCCGTCACCGTCTTTACCGAAGTCACGCTTAACGGACACCGCCGCGAAGACTTTATGAGGTTTGAAGCTGCGATGCGTGACGTCGATGAGCTGATGGAGTGCCATCTGATTACCGGCGGTTACGATTACCTTCTGCGCTTTATCACCCGCAGTATTGAGCACTACCAGGACGTGATTGAGAAGATGCTCGATGCCCAAATCGGCATTGATAAATACTTCAGCTACATCGTGATCAAATCCCCGGTCATGAAAAGCAGTGTGCCCCTGCGCTCACTGATCGGCAAACATAACGCGATGGAATACGGAAGCCAGTAGCCCGCGCAGTAAGAACGCTTTTTCGCGATGACAGGTACGAATGCAACATCGCCTGGGCGCGAAATCCATCACTGACCGTTGATATTTTTTTGATCGACTACCCTTTAAGTCTGCACGGACTAAGAGGGGAAGGCGACCATGAGTACCAAAACCAGTGATTTTTTTGTCCAGCGTCTCAAGGCGTGGGGCGTTACGCGCATTTATGACTATCCGGGCGATGGCATCAACGGTGTTTTAGGGGCCATTCAGCGTGCCAACGAACAGGGTGACGGCATTGAATTTATCCAGGTCCGTCACGAAGAAATGGCCGCCTTTATGGCCGCCGGACATGCCAAATTTACCGGCGAGCTTGGCGTTTGTCTGTCAACGGGCGGCCCGGGTGCGACACATCTTCTGACCGGGCTCTACGATGCCAAAATGGATCACGCACCGGTTCTCGCCATCGCCGGGCAGGCGGAAGCGACCGCTCGCGGTGCCAGTTATCAGCAGGAAATGAACCTTGACCGGATTTTTTCCGACGTGGCTAATTTTGTGCAGGAAGCCTCCGCGCCTGCGCAGGTCCGCCATCTGATTGACCGTGGCGTTCGTATTGCCATTGCACAGAATGGCGTGGCGGTGGTGATCGTCCCGAAAGATATTCAGGACGAAGCCTGGCAGGCGCCTCCGCACCTTCACGGTTTTACCCATTCTGGCAGCGGCTATCAGCGCCCCAAAGTTGTCCCTTACGACCATGATCTGCAACGTGCTGCGGAGGTGCTGAACAGCGGGAAAAAGGTCGCCATTCTTATTGGTTCTGGTGCCCGCGATGCGGCGATAGAAGTGGTGAAAGCGGCTAATCTGTTGGGCGCGGGCGTGGCAAAAGCGTTGTTAGGTAAAGATGTGCTGCCGGATGATGCCCCTTTTGTAACCGGCGCTATTGGTTTACTTGGGACGGGGCCCTCCTGGGAAATGATGCAACACTGCGACACGCTGCTGATGATCGGTAGCGGCTTTCCTTGGACGGAATTTCTGCCGAAAGAAGGTCAGGCACGCGCAGTACAGATTGATATCGATCCTGCCATGCTGGGCCTGCGTTATCCTTGTGAAGTGAATCTGCACGGCGATGCCGCAGAAACGTTGCGTGCTTTGTTACCTTTGCTGGAGCACAAAACCGATCGTCGCTGGCAGGAGGATATTGCACGTCAGGTACAAGACTGGTGGACACTGATGGAAACGCGAGCGCATGCTCCTGCCAATCCTGTTAATCCGCAGCGTGTGGTATGGGAAATGTCGCCGCAACTGCCGGACAATGCCATTGTGACCTCTGATTCCGGCTCCTGTGCCAACTGGTTTGCGCGTGACTATCGTGTAAAACAGGGCCAGCGCGCCTCACTGTCCGGCGGCCTGGCCTGTATGGGGGCGGCGGTGCCCTACGCGATTGCGGCCAAATTTGCCCATCCGCACAAGCCGGTTGTGACGCTGGTGGGAGACGGGGCGATGCAGATGAATAATATGGCTGAGCTGATCACCATTCAGAAATACTGGCAACAATGGGCCGATCCGCGCCTGATTGTTTGTGTATTCAATAATCAGGACCTCAATCAGGTGACCTGGGAACAGCGCGTGATGGAGGGCAATCCGCGCTTCGAAGCAACCCAGCAACTGCCGAACGTTAACTATGCTGAGTTCGCTGAATCCCTGGGATTGACAGGGATCTATGTGGATAATCCGGATGCGCTCGCAGGTGCATGGCAACGGGCGCTCAGCGCTGACCGGCCTGTACTGCTGGAGGTAAAAACCGATCCGGAAGTCGCGCCTCTGCCGCCACATATCACGTTCAGTCAGGCCAAATCCTTTATGGCCTCCATGGTTAAAGGGGATCGTGGCGCGGTCCAGATTCTCAGTGACACGGCCAGCCAACTTTTTCATAAAAAGCAATAGCGGGTAAATTTTCACTCGCCCTGCGGCAAGACTCTGCTTGCTGCCGGCCATACGGATGTCCGGCAGCCCTTTGCTAAACCGATAACAGGAGCCTGATCATGGGAACAAACACACAACCGGTGTGGCTGATTTCTGGATGTTCAACGGGATTTGGCCGTGAACTGGCGCAGCAGACCATCGCCCGCGGATTCCGGGTGGTCGTAACTGCACGCCATCGATCAGCGATCGCCGATCTGGTTGACGGCCATCCGAACGCGATTGCGGTTGAACTGGATGTGACGCAACAACACAGTATTGATAAGGCGGTCAACAAAGCGCTTGAAACGTTCGGCACCCTTGACGTACTGGTCAATAATGCGGGTTACGGTTACCAAAGTTCCGTCGAAGAAGGGGAAGACAAGGCCATACGCGCGCAGTTTGATGCCAACGTTTTCGGTCTGTTTGCTCTGACGCGTGCGGTACTGCCGGCTATGCGCACCGCGCGACGGGGTCACATTATGAATATCACCTCCGTGGCAGGATTCATCGGCTTTGCCAGCTCAGGTTATTATGCTGCCAGTAAGCACGCCGTAGAGGGCTGGTCTGATTCGTTCGCCCAGGAGGTGGGTCCGTTAGGGATTCACGTCACCTGTATTGAACCCGGCCCGTTTCGTACCGACTGGGCAGGACGTTCGCTGCATCAGACCCCGAGCACCTTACCGGATTATGCCGAAACCGCTGCCGCCAGGATGAAGGCGACGGCGGCGTACAGCGGCACGCAGAAAGGTGACCCTGTTCGTGCGGCGAGCGCGATGATCGCCATTGCTGAACACCCTGATCCGCCGCGCCACGTGGTGATGGGAGCATGGGGTTATGAGGCGGTAACGGAAAAACTCAAAGCGCGACTGGCACAGATAGAAGCCTGGAAACAGACGTCATTATCAACCGATTTTCCTGATTAAACAGCCGGATAAGCCCTGACCGCCATATGGCATGGATGCCCTATGGCGTTGAGCGGTTTACTCTCAGATCTGTCCGGTGTCCTGCGCTTCACAGACAAATTCACCTTCGCTTCACTAAGTCGTCACCTCTCTGTCATCTGATCCCGTCACGCTGTAGCCATCCCGCAGTCCACCGGCTGCGAAATCCCCCCTTACGCTATGAGGATTTATTTGTGATGGAGTTATCCAGACATCCGACCACTGTGTATCAGGCCGTTGCGGCGCAACTGGAGCAGGCTGTTCAGGAGCGTTATCGTAGTGGTGACTACCTTCCTTCGGAGCAACAGCTGGCCGATCACTATGCCGTTAACCGCCACACCTTACGTCGGGCGGTTGATGAACTGGTGAATAAAGGGTTGCTGCAGCGTCGCCACGGCGTCGGCATTTTGGTGTTAATGCGCCCGTATGATTATCCGCTCCATGCGCAGGCCCGTTTCAGCCAGAACTTACTGGAACAGGGCAGCGATCCCACCAGTGAGCGCCTGCTGGCCGTATTGCGTCCTGCCAGTACAGACGTCGCGGCCGCATTAGGCGTGAACGAAGGCGACAACGTCATTCATCTGCGCACGCTGCGCCGGGTCAATGGCCTGCCGGTGTGCCTGATTAATCACTTCCTGCCCGACCTCAGTTGGTGGCCGCAGCTACAACGCTTTACCAGCGGCTCGCTCCACGACTTCCTGCGGCAGCACACCGGCAAGCAACTGGTGCGCACGCAAACGCGCATCAGCACCCGTCGGGCTCAGGCCAAAGAGTGCAAGCAGCTGGAGATCGCACTGCATTCCCCCTTGTTGTGCGTGCGCACCCTGAATAAAACCACCGATGGTGCGATGGCGGAGTACTCCGTCAGCCTGACGCGTGGCGACATGATTGAACTCACTCTGGAGCACGAATGAAACAGCAAACGGCACGCCAGCACTGGCTTTCGGTGTTGGCCCACAGTAGCGCCGCCGAGCTTGACGCCCTCTGGCAGCCGCTCAACCTTACGCCGGCATTTACGCTGATCCGACCGGCTGAAATTGGCCTGACACGGTTGCAGGCCCGCATGGGCGCGACGGGCAAACGTTTTGTGATGGGCGATGCCACCGTCACGCGCGCGGTCGTCCGGCTAAACGATGGCACCCTGGGCTACAGCTACCTGCTGGGCCGGGATAAAGCCCACGCCGAACGCTGTGCCCTGATGGATGCGCTGTTGCAGCAGACGGGCACCGCCGAGCTGTTACAGGAAAAGATTATTACCCCACTGGCGGCCTTACGCGACGAGCAGCGTCAGCTGCGTGCACGTGAAATCGCCAGTAGCAAAGTGGACTTCTTTACGCTGGTACGCGGAGACAATGAATGACTTTACTGGCAAGTTTTCATCACCCGGTTGCGGATGCGCAGCATGCTTTTCGCCGCATTCTGAAAGCCATGAGCGAACCTGGCGTTATGGTATCGCTGCCGCTGCAACAGGGCTGGGGCGCACTTTCTCCCGCCGCTACTGCCGTGCTGCTGACCCTGGTCGATCAGGAAAGCCCCTTATGGCTGGACCCACAGGTCGATAATCAGACGCTACGCGATAACCTGCGTTTTCATACCGGCGCACCGATTACCGACAGCAGTGATGCGGCATTTGCGTTAAGTCACGCGACCGCTCAGCCTAATCCGGCCGACTTTTCCGCGGGTGATAACCTGGCACCTGAGAAAAGCACCACGCTGATTATTGAGGTGCCTGCGCTGAACGTTGGCCTGGCATTACGGTTGACAGGGCCGGGGCTGCGCGAAGCACGCGCCATTGCGCCACAACTGCCGGAAAGCGTGATCGACTACCTGCGTGCCCGCCCGCATCCGTTTCCTCAGGGTGTGGATCTCATCTTTACCTGTGGCGAAGCGATGATGGCGGTGCCACGGACAACCCACGTTGAGGTGTGCTCATGTACGTAGCCGTGAAAGGGGGCGAAAAAGCCATTGCTAACGCCCATCACCTGCAGGCGGATGTGCGGCGCGGCGATCGCGCGGTGCCTGAATTATCCTGCGACCAGGTCGCGCAGCAGCTCGGTCTGGCGGTAGATCGGGTGATGACGGAAGGTGGCATTTACGATCCCGCGCTGGCGGCGCTGGCGATTAAGCAGGCCAGCGGCGATCTGGTGGAGGCCATTTTCCTGCTGCGTGCCTATCGCACAACCCTGCCGCGGCTGGCGCAAAGCACGCCGTTAGCTACCGGTAGCATGCGAATCGAGCGACGCATCTCGGCGGTGTATAAGGATTTACCCGGCGGTCAGGTGTTGGGCCCGACCTACGATTACAGTCACCGTCTGCTGGACTTTACGTTGATAGCAAATGGCGAAACACCGCCGCCGCCGCGCAGTGAGCAGGCGCTGCCGGAACACTGTCCGCATATGTTCAGCATGATGAGCGAGGAAGGCTTTGCGGAGGCAGAACACGACGATGGCAGCGAACCCACGGATATCACCCGTGAGCCGATGGGCTTTCCCGCCTCGCGCGCGGCACGTCTTCAGCAACTGGTGCGCGGCGACGAAGGGTTTCTGCTGTCGCTGGGCTATTCCACTCAGCGTGGCTATGGCCGCACGCACCCCTTTGCCGGTGAAATCCGTACCGGATACGTCAGCGTCAGCATTTGCCCCGAAGAGCTGGGTTTTGAACTGGAGATCGGGGAAATGCTGCTGACCGAATGCGAAATGGTCAACGGTTTTACGCACGACGGCGAAAGCGCCCCGCACTTTACGCGGGGTTATGGCCTGGTCTTTGGCCGGGCTGAACGTAAAGCCATGTCCATGGCGCTGGTGGATCGGGCGCTACAGACGCGTGAACACCATGAACGCATTACCAGCCCGGCGCAGGACGAGGAGTTTGTGCTGTCCCATGCGGATAACGTCGAAGCCGCAGGTTTTGTGTCCCACTTAAAACTGCCGCACTACGTCGATTTCCAGGCGGAACTGGAACTGCTGAAACGTCTGCGCCAGGACTATCAGGAGCAGCAAAATGGCTGAACTCAGCGGCTATAACAACGGCTATCTTGACGAACAAACCAAACGTACGATCCGACGCGCCATCCTGAAAGCCGTGGCGATTCCCGGCTATCAGGTGCCGTTTGCCGGACGTGAAATGCCGATGCCTTATGGCTGGGGCACCGGCGGCATTCAAATTACCGCCAGCGTGATTGGCGACAAAGACGTTCTGAAAGTTATCGACCAGGGCGCGGACGATACCACCAATGCGGTCTCGATCCGCCGTTTCTTTCAGCGCGTCAGCGGTGCGGCGACGACCGAGCGCACAGTGGACGCCACGCTGATCCAGACGCGCCACCGTATTCCGGAAACGCCGCTGCAAGAAGATCAGATCCTGATTTTCCAGGTGCCGATTCCCGAGCCGCTGCGCTTTATTGAGCCTCGCGAAACGGAAACCCGCACCATGCATGCGCTGGAAGAGTACGGCATCATGCAGGTCAAACTGTACGAAGATATCGCCCGTTTTGGTCACATCGCCACCACCTATGCCTATCCGGTAAAGGTCAACGATCGCTATGTGATGGATCCGTCGCCGATCCCCAAATTCGATAACCCCAAGATGCACATGATGCCCGCGCTCCAGCTGTTTGGTGCCGGTCGTGAAAAACGCATCTATGCCTTGCCGCCCTATACCAAAGTTGAAAGCCTCGATTTTGACGATCATCCCTTCACCGTGCAGCAGTGGGACGAACCCTGTGCGCTCTGTGGTTCGCGCCACAGCTATCTGGATGAGGTGGTGATGGACGACCAGGGCACGCGCATGTTTGTGTGCTCCGATACCGATTTTTGCCACCAGCAGCAGGAACAACACCATGCACAGTGAACAACCGCTGCTCGCGGTGAACAACCTTACGCATCTGTATGCGCCAGGAAAAGGCTTTGAAGACGTCAGTTTTGATCTCTATCCGGGCGAGGTTCTGGGTATCGTCGGGGAATCCGGATCGGGCAAAACCACCCTGTTGCGTAGCCTGTCAGCGCGGCTGGCACCGCAGGCAGGCGCGATTCACTATCTGCAACGCGATCTGTATCAAATGAGCGAAAGCGACCGTCGCCGCTTACTGCGCACGGCGTGGGGCGTGGTCCACCAGCATCCGCTGGAAGGTTTGCGCCCTCAGGTTACGGCGGGCGGCAATATCGGCGAGCGCCTGATGGCCGTCGGTCACCGCCATTACGGCGAGATCCGCGCGCAAGCCAGCCACTGGCTGCAGGCGGTGGAAATCGCAGCTAACCGCATCGATGATCTGCCGACAACCTTTTCCGGCGGCATGCAGCAGCGTCTGCAGATCGCCCGCAATCTGGTCACCCAGCCGAAGCTGGTGTTTATGGATGAACCGACCGGCGGCCTGGACGTCTCGGTGCAGGCACGGTTACTGGATCTGCTGCGTACGCTGGTGCGGGAACTCAATCTGGCGGTGGTAATTGTGACGCACGATCTGGGCGTGGCGCGCCTGCTGGCGCATCGCCTGCTGGTGATGAAGCAGGGCCGGGTGGTGGAAAGTGGCTTAACTGACCGCGTGCTGGATGACCCGCATCATCCTTACACGCAACTGCTGGTTTCATCGGTACTCAACTAATGGCGACGGCGACTATGAAAACGCAACTGCGCGTAGAAAATTTGTGCAAAACCTTTGTGTTGCACAATCAAAACGGGGCGGCGCTGCCGGTATTACAGAATGCCTGCCTGGACGTCAGTCAGGGCGAATGCGTGGTACTGCACGGGCATTCCGGCAGCGGGAAATCCACCTTGCTGCGTGCCCTGTACGGTAACTATCAGGCCAACAGCGGCCACATCTGGGTACAGCATCAGGGCGAGTGGGTGGATATGGCGCAGGCACCGGCCCGTCAGATTATTGCCATTCGTCGCGATACTATCGGCTGGGTCAGTCAGTTTCTGCGCGTCATCCCGCGCGTGCCGACGCTGGAGATCGTGATGCAGCCGTTGCTGGAGCGCGGCGTGGAACGCGGCTTCTGTGAAGCCCGTGCGAAAGAGCTGCTGACGCGACTTAACGTCCCGCAGCGCCTCTGGTCTCTGGCCCCCTCAACCTTTTCGGGAGGCGAGCAGCAGCGCGTCAATATCGCCCGTGGCTTTATCGCGGACTATCCGGTGTTGCTACTGGACGAACCCACAGCGTCACTCGACAGTGTCAACAGTGCCGCGGTCGTGGGCCTGATTGAGCAGGCGCGTGAACGCGGCGCGGCAATCGTGGGGATCTTTCATGATGAAGCGGTGCGGGAACGTGTGGCCGATCGCCTGCACGTCATGCAGCCCTTCAAAACAGGGGCAGAAGCATGATCATTAATAACGTAAAGCTGGTGCTGGAAAATGAGGTTGTTGCCGGTTCGCTGGAGTTTCGCGAAGACCGTATTACCAACTTTAGCGAAACGAACAGCCAGCTGGCCAGTGCGCTGGATGGCGAAGGCGCATATCTGCTGCCGGGCCTGGTGGAGTTGCATACCGATAACCTGGACAAATTTTTCACCCCACGGCCTAAAGTCGACTGGCCGGCGCACTCGGCGATGAGCAGCCACGATGCGCTGATGGTGGCCAGCGGCATCACCACCGTGCTGGATGCTATCGGCGTGGGGGATGTGCGTGATGGCGGCCACCGACTGTAAAATCTCAGTAAAATGATTGGCGCGATTCGTGACAGCAACCAAAAGGGGCTTAATCGCGCGGAGCATTTACTGCATCTGCGCTGTGAGCTGCCGCATCATACAACGCTGCCGCTGTTTGAAGCCTTGCTGTCCTCACCCGAGCTGTCGCTGGTGTCGCTGATGGATCACTCACCCGGCCAGCGTCAGTATGCGTCGCTGGAAAAGTACCGGGAATACTACCAGGGAAAATACCAGCTGAATGACGAGCAGATGGATGCGTTTGAGCGCGAGCAACTGGAACTGGCCGAGGCCTGGTCACAGCCCAATCGTCTGGCTATTGCCGCGCTGTGTCGCGATCACGGCATCGCGATCGCCAGTCATGACGATGCGACTGTTGACCATGTCGAAGAGTCGCACGCCGTGGGCAGTGCGATTGCCGAGTTTCCCACCACGCTGGAGGCGGCAAAAGCTTCACGCTACCGCAACATGCAGGTGTTAATGGGCGCGCCCAACATTGTTCGCGGCGGTTCGCATTCCGGCAACGTGGCCGCCTGGGAGCTGGCCGCTCACGGCATGCTGGATATCCTGTCGTCGGACTACTATCCCGCCAGCCTGCTGGATGCGGCGTTCCGTCTGGCCGCCGATGAGCGCAATACGCTCTCTTTGCCTCAGGCCATTGCGCTGGTGACGTGCAATCCGGCACGTGCGCTGGGGCTGGAAGATCGTGGCGTGATCAGCGAAGGCTGCCGCGCCGACCTGGTCCTGGCGCATACCCAACATGGCCATCCCCATATTCGCCATGTCTGGTGTAAAGGTCGGCAGGTGTACTGATGGCCCGGCTCATCTGGCTTATCGGCCCGTCCGGTTCAGGCAAAGACAGCCTGCTGGACCGGCTGCGCGAGGCACCGCCTGAGGGCTTGCTGATTGCTCATCGCTATATTACGCGCCCCCATGATGTAGGGGGCGAAAACCATATCGCCCTGACGGAAGCGGAATTTATCCGGCGCGATGCGCTGGGGTTATTTGCCGTCAGCTGGCAGGCGCACGGTTTTTATTATGGCGTGGGCAGTGAAATCGACCACTGGCTGGCGTGCGGGCAAAACGTGCTGGTCAACGGATCGCGCCAGCATCTGGAACACGTCCGGGCACGTTACGGCACGCGACTGTTACCGCTATGCCTTGAGGTGTCGTCTGCGGTACTGGCCGCACGGTTACGCCAGCGTGGCCGTGAGAGCGAAGCGGCGATCGCCCAACGGCTGGCACGGGCTGACCGGCATCAGCCAGAAGGGTGCCTGCGGCTGAATAACGATGGCGCACTCGAAGAGACCGTACAACAGTTACGTCAGCTGCTGGAGGGCGCCTCATGAAACTGACCCTGCTCGGTACGGGCGGCGTAACCGGGGCACCCGTGTTCGGTTGTGACTGTGGCGCCTGTTTGCGCGCCCGTCAGTTTGCCCGTTATCGCCGCGCGCCTACAAGCGCGTTAATCGAAGCCGGACGTGAACGTATTTTACTGGATGCGGGCTTACCCTTGCTGGCAGAACGGTTTCAGCCTGAGGATATCAACCGGATTCTGCTGACGCACTATCATATGGATCATGTGCAGGGCTTATTTACCCTGCGCTGGGGCAAAGGGAAACCGATTCCCGTCTGGGGGCCGCCGGATGAAAAGGGCTGTGACGACTTGTTTAAACATCCCGGCTTACTGGATTTCCGGCCCGCGTTAACCCCCTTCGTGGCCCAGTCATTTGGCGACCTGCGGGTGACGCCCTTACCACTCCAGCATTCACGGCTTACGCATGGCTATCTGTTTGACTGGCACGGTGCCCGGCTGGCCTGGCTGTGTGATACCTGCGGTCTGCCGCCGGATACCGCGGATTTCCTTCGTGGACAAACGCTGGACCACCTGGTGGTGGACTGCAACGATCCCCCCGGTCAGGGCGGGCGTAACCATAACGATGTGACCGCGGCCCTGACCATCATCGAGGCACTGAAACCCCACCAGGCCTGGCTGATTCATCTGAGTCACGATATGGACAACTGGCTGGCCGAGCATCCGCTACCGACCTCGGTGCAGGCGGCGCATGACGGCCTGTCGCTGTCTCTGGACGCCGTTTTGCCTGTCATCGTTTAATCACATAACCGTAATACAGCTTTCATCCCCGGTGTTCTTAATATAGCGGTCTCTCGTCAGGTTCCTGCTGCGTGAGCAGGGCCTGCTGTCCCTGCTGCCAGCAAAGGCACTGAGCCAACAGGTACGGGCCAGACAGGGTAATGAAGCCCCGGATTCAGCGTCGGGTGCACAGAACGTTAACTGGAACAACGGAGAACATCATGGCACAGGCACTGCTGAAAACGGTGGTCGATAACGTCACGTCGTTGACCCACTCCGGCGGGCAAAAAGTGTTATCTGTTCAGGGATTGAGCAAAGCCTACGGTAGCAACAAAGTCCTCGATAATGTCAGTTTCGATTTGCATGCGGGTGAATTAGTGGCGGTGATTGGTCGCTCTGGCGCAGGCAAATCGACATTGCTGCATATGCTGAACGGCACCATTTCGGCCTCGCAGGGCGCAATCATCAGCCTGCATCACGGCGAAGCCGATCGCAATGTGGTCAACCTCAGTAGCCGCCAGATGCGCGAATGGCGTGCGCAGTGCGGCATGATTTTTCAGGATTTCTGCCTGGTGCCGCGTCTTGACGTGCTGACCAACGTGCTGCTGGGTCGTCTCAGCCAGACGTCGACGCTGAAATCGTTTTTCAAAGTCTTCTCTGACGCCGACCGCGCCCGCGCGATTCAACTGCTGGAGTGGATGAACATGCTACCGCAGGCGTTACAGCGTGCCGAAAACCTTTCAGGTGGACAAATGCAGCGCGTGGCGATCTGTCGGGCGCTGATGCAAAACCCCAAAATTCTGCTGGCCGACGAACCGGTTGCCTCTCTCGATCCCAAAAATACCACCCGCATTATGGACGTTCTGCGCCAGGTGAGTGAACAGGGCATCAGCGTGATGGTTAACCTGCACTCGATCGAGCTGGTGAAAAGTTACTGCACCCGCGTCATCGGGATTCAACGCGGTGTGGTGCTCTTTGACGGCCATCCTTCTGACCTGACCGACGGCCTGCTGCATCAGCTGTACGGCGATGAATTCAACCAGATCCACTAACTATCACAGCAAGAGAACAAGGCTAATGAAAATCAAAGCTTTCGCGTTATTGACTACGGCACTGCTTACCTTTGGCGTTAATGCAGCGGATGCACCTAAAGAACTGAATCTGGGCATTTTGGGCGGTCAGAACGCCACCCAGCAGATTGGTGATAACCAGTGTGTGAAATCCTTCTTTGATAAAGAACTGCACGTGGATACCAAAATCCGCAACTCGTCCGACTATTCCGGCGTAATTCAGGGCCTGCTGGGTGGCAAAGTGGATCTGGTGCTGAGCATGTCGCCGTCGTCTTACGCCTCGGTGTATATTCAGGACCCGAAAGCCGTCGATTTAGTCGGCATTGTCGTGGATGACAAAGATCAGTCTCGCGGTTATCACTCTGTCGTGATTGTGAAAGCTGACAGTCCTTACAAAAAGCTGGAAGATCTGAAAGGCAAATCGTTTGGGATGGCCGATCCGGATTCCACGTCAGGCTTCCTGGTACCCAATCAGGCCTTTAAAAAGCTGTTTGGCGGCAACATCGACAACAAATACAACAATTTCTTTTCCAGCGTAACCTTCTCCGGTGGTCATGAGCAGGACATCCTGGGCGTACTGAATAATCAGTTCGACGGCGCCGTCACCTGGACCTCCATGGTGGGGGATTACAATAAGGGCTACACTTCCGGTGCGTTTGGCCGCCTGATCCGTATGGATCATCCTGACCTGATGAAACAGATCCGCATCATCTGGCAGTCACCGTTAATTCCTAACGGGCCTATCCTCGTGAGCAATAAACTGCCCGCCGATTTCAAAGCGAAAGTGATTGCTGCCATCAAAAAACTGGATAAAGACGACCACGCCTGTTTCACCAAAGCCGTAGGCGGCCAGCAGCACATTGGCAAAACCTCTGTGGCTGACTTCCAGAACATCATCGACATGAAGCGCGAGCTGATGAAAGGCGCGCGCGGCTAACGGTACAGCCGTTGGCGTTGAGCCAGTGAGCCGCCCGCCGGGGTGCGGGCGGCCCGTTATCACAGACAGATTTCCCTTTCTCTGCTGACTTTGCCACACATCAATCTGAGAACACCGCCGTGACCGACTTCGAACGCTATTATCAACGCATCCGCCGCCAACAGAAGCGTGACTCGCTCGTCTGGTCACTGGTGCTGGTGGGGCTTTACCTGGCAGCGGCGAATATGGCCGAGTTCAATCTCGTGACCATCTGGCAATCCTTACCGCACTTTTTTGATTACCTGCACGAAATCATGCCCGTATTGCATCTGCCGGTGTTATTTGCGGATGGCAAGACAGAAGGATCGCTGGCTTACTGGGGCTATCGTCTGAATATCCAGCTGCCGTTGATATGGGAAACATTGCAGCTGGCGCTGGCCTCCACGCTGATTGCGGTGGTGATAGTGGGCGTGCTGGCCTTCTTTGCGGCCGATAACACACAAACGCCAGCCAGTCTGCGCATGGCGATTCGCGCTTTTGTCGCCTTTCTACGCACCATGCCGGAACTGGCCTGGGCGGTAATGTTTGTGATGGCATTTGGCATCGGAGCGATTCCCGGCTTTCTGGCGCTGGCGCTGCACACCATTGGCAGCCTGACCAAACTGTTTTATGAAGCCATCGAGTCCGCCTCGGATAAACCGGTGCGCGGGCTGGCGGCCTGCGGTGCCAGCAAACTGCAACGGATGCGCTATGCCTTCTGGCCGCAGGTGAAGCCGGTTTTTCTGTCATACAGCTTTATGCGCCTGGAAGTTAATTTCCGTTCGTCGACCATCCTGGGGCTGGTGGGGGCGGGCGGCATTGGTCAGGAGTTAATGACCAATATTAAACTGGATCGCTTTGATCAGGTCAGCATGACGCTGCTACTGATTTTGATTGTGGTCTCGCTACTGGACACCGTTTCTGGCCGCCTGCGCCGTCGCGTTGTGGAGGAATAACCATGGTTACGCTTGCGCCCGATATCAGCGCGATGAAACAGCAGCATCCCGCGCTGTTTGCTGCACAAAACCGCTATCTGCGTCGCCTTGCCATGCTGGCCCTGGCGCTGGTGCTCTATTATGTCTTTTTCTTTATGGTGTTTGGCATCGAATGGAACCGCCTGCTCACAGGATGCCAGCAACTGGGCCGCTATTTTCTGCGCATGTTTGTCTGGCAGGACTTCGTGAACTGGCCGTTTGGCTACTATTTCTCTCAGGTCGGCATTACGCTGGCGATTGTGTTTGCCGGCACGCTGACCGCCACGCTGCTGGCGCTGCCGCTCTCGTTTCTGGCGGCGCGTAATGTGATGCATGACAAGATTGCCCGTCCCATTGCGTTTGTTGTGCGTCGCCTGTTCGATATGCTGCGCGGCATTGATATGGCGATCTGGGGCCTGATTTTTGTTCGCGCGGTCGGCATGGGGCCGCTGGCCGGGGTGCTGGCGATTATCCTGCAGGATATTGGTCTGTTAGGTAAGCTCTATTCCGAAGGCCACGAAGCGGTTGAGCGTTCACCCAGTCGCGGCCTGGGCGCGCTGGGCGCCAACAGTCTGCAGAAGCACCGGTTTGGTATTTTCACCCAGTCCTTCCCACAGTTTCTGGCACTGAGCCTGTATCAGATCGAGTCCAATACCCGCTCTGCGGCGGTGCTTGGCTTTGTCGGCGCGGGCGGTGTCGGCCTGGTGTACGCGGAGAACATGCGCCTGTGGAACTGGGATGTGGTGATGTTCCTGACGATTATCCTGGTTGTCGTGGTCATGGTGATGGATGCCATCTCCAGCCGCCTGCGTAAACGCTATATCATCGGGAAGCCGGTGCCGTTGTGGCAGCCTGGCGGGCACGATTAAGCCGTGCGCTGCGCTGCCAGGCGCGCTGAAGCGCCTGCACCAGCTGCGCTGCCTGCCAGGGTTTCGCCAGTCGTTCACACAACGGCAACGTGACGGGCTGGTGACGCAGATCCTGGCCGCTGATGAGCAATGTAGCCAACTGCGGCCACTTTTGCTGTGCCTGACGGATCACCTCCGCACCGTTAATCTCACCCGGCAACATCAAATCGCTGATCAGCAAATCGATATCCGGCGTCTGGTGCTGCAGCGCCAGCGCCGCTTCGCCCGTGTCACACTCCAGCGTCAGGTAACACAGTTGGTGCAGATGTTCACACAAGGTTTGCCGCACAGCCGGTTCATCATCCAGCACCAGAACTAACCGGTCCTGCGCGGCATCCGGCTGCGCCGGGTGCAAGGCGACGGATCGGACCGCCGGGACATCGGGCGCGCGGGGCAGCAACAGCCGTACGGTGGTGCCCTGGCCCGGCGCGGTTTCCAGCTCTACCTGTCCGCCCGACTGACGAACAAAACCGTAGACCATCGACAGGCCCAAGCCGCTACCGGTACCGGTTGTTTTGGTGGTAAAGAAGGGTTCAAACACCTGCGCACGCACCTCTTCTGACATGCCGCAACCGTGATCGATGACCTCAATGGTGACCCGGTCTCGCTTTTCACCGCGCTCAGTGCGGCGCTGGTTCCAGATACGCAGACGGATCTCGCCGCTTTGTCCGGCCATCGCATCTCTGGCATTCACCACCAGATTAATGACCGCATTCTCTAACTGACTGGCATCAATCCAGGCAGGCCAGCCGGGCCGTTGGGCATCAATAATCAGGTGTTGACCGGGCAACAGCGAATGTTGCAGCAGCCCCTGCAGGTTTTCCACTAACGACACGACTGACACCGCATGCGGATTCAGGGTTTGCTTACGCGAAAAGGCCAGCAGTCGCTGGGTCAGCAGGGCTGCCCGATCCGCCGCCTGGCGGGCGCGTTCTATCCGGCTCGCAAGAGGGCCGGGCGGCAGTTGCCCCTCGGTTAACGCCAGGCTGCCGATAATGACGGCCAGCAGATTGTTGAAATCATGCGCGATGCCGCCGGTCAGCTGACCTACCGCTTTCATTTTCTGACTGTGTACCAGCGCTTCTTCCAGCACCTTCCGTGAGGTGCGTTCCAGCACCGTATTCACGCTACCGCGCCGGGGGACCGGGCTGAAGCGCAGTTCTACGGTGCGGCCATCGGCCAGCCTGACTTCCTGTGGTTCCGCCAGATCGTGCAGGTGTATATCAAGCTGCGCCAGCAGATGCTGGTAGTGCAGTCCCCGCTGCAAATCCCGCGGTGCGATGCCCAGAAGCTGCGGATACTGATCGTTCCACACTACCAATTCGCCGCTGTTATCAAACAGGGCAAAGCCATCACGCATTGCCAGAAAGGTGGATTCAAGTTGGGTACTTTTCTCTTTTAGCAGACGCGACGTATGGGCCAGCGAGGCGGTATTACGGGCAAACACGTTGAAGGCGCGCGCCAGCTCGCCCAGTTCATCCCGGCGCTGAAGGCCCGGCACGCTGACATTGTGTTCCCCCTGGGCCAGCCGGGTCATTGCAGCGGCAATGGCGGTCAGGCTGGACCCCAGGTTGCGGTAGATGTAGTACCCGGTATAGACGGTGATGGCGAGTGCCAACAGGGCAGAAAGCAGGATAAAGCCACTGACCGAATCCCGTTGTCGGTGAGTGGCAATGTTACGCTGATCACTTTGCCGGGCCACCCGCTGAACGTACGCGGTAATGTCATCATTCAGCGCGGCTACAAGCGCCTTGATACGGTAGGTGGCATAGGCGATGGACAGATCGCTCTGTTCCAGCGCTGCCGCCAAGGGGATCAGGCTGCGTTGGGTTTCCAGTAACTGCTGCACGTTGTCACCCAACGCCCCCGATGCGACCACGTTGCGCCATTGCGTCATCACCTGCTGCAACTGATCGATGACCGCGGTCGAGGAGGGCGTACGAATTGCAATATCCAGTAGCCTGCCGGTCTGCTGGCGCAACGCGAAATCGGGTGCGCCGGTTCCGTTGCGGTGTGCCAGGTCATTAATGCGTTCCAGCAGCAGCTGTGACTGCCATAACCCGCTGAGCACAAGATTGCGCTGCAAATGACGTTCATGGCCCTTACGCAGCAACAGACTCACAGACTGCTCAAGCATCAGACTGCGTGCACGCAGTCGGGCCACGCGTTCAGGCTCGCGTGCAGCCAGCGGCGTACTGGCCAGCAGGGCGAGTGAATGTTGCAGGGCCTGCTGATTCTGCTGCAGTCGTCGCGATTCGCTCTGATATTCCAGCGCGCCCACGACCTGAGATAACCGCACGGCGGTGATTGCGACATTCGCGGTATTGCGCGCCAGCGCCAGGCTGCCGTTCATATCGGCCAGCGTCTGTGCCTGAGCCTGTTCCTGAAGGCTTCCGGCATGGCGAAAGCTGGTAATGGCCACCACGCTCACCATCAGGGTGACGCACACAACTAATAAATGCGACAGCAACAGGCGACCGCGCGCCCCGACCTGCCACGGCAAACTGCGTTGCATCAATACGCTCTCCGGCCATGCGACGATAGGGCGAGTATAAAAGTGAGTGCGAAGCGGAATATGACAAATATGAATGGCCGCTGACATTATCCATTTATCTTCTCCTGCTTAACTCGCGGCTATCCATAATCAGCAGGAGCGGGGCGATGACAGCTAAGCCGATACTTGAAATGCGTCAGATCACCCGGCGTTTTGGCCACTTCTACGCACTGAAAGGCGTTGACCTGACCGTTTATCCTGGCGAGCTGCATGCGCTGATGGGGGAGAATGGCGCGGGCAAAAGCACCCTGATGAAGATTCTGGCAGGGGCCCATACCGCCACCAGCGGCGAGGTGTTGATCAACGGCGAGCCGTATCCGCTTAAAAGACCGAAAGCGGCATTAGCGGCCGGGATTACGCTGATCTATCAGGAAATCAACCTTGCTCCAAATCTCACCGTGGCAGAAAACATCTTTCTGGGAAGCGAAATCACCCGTGCTGGCATGGTCAGGCGTCACCAGATGGCCCGTGAAGCGCAGCAGGTTATTAACCACTTAGGCGCGCAGTTCAGCGCAACGGACAAAGTCAGCAGGCTGAGCATTGCCGAGCAGCAACAGGTGGAGATTGCGCGCGCCCTGCATCGCAACAGCCGTATTCTGGTGATGGATGAGCCCACCGCCGCCTTATCCAGCCGCGAAACTGAACAACTCTTTGCCCTGATCAAACGGCTGCGCAGCCAGGGAATGGCGATTATCTACATCAGTCATCGCATGGCGGAAGTGTATGAGCTGTCGGATCGCGTCAGCGTACTGCGCGACGGGCAGTACGTCGGCAGTCTGACGCGCGACAACCTTAACGCCAGCGAGCTGGTGCGCATGATGGTGGGACGCCCACTCAGAGATCTGTTCAATAAAGACCGCACCATTCCTCGCGGCGAGGTGCGTCTGGCTCTGCACAACCTGTCCGATGGCGGCAAGGTACAGCCCTGTAGCCTTAACGTACGGGCAGGCGAAATTGTCGGCCTGGCCGGCCTGGTTGGTGCGGGACGCAGCGAACTGGCCCAGCTGATTTTTGGCGTGCACCGGCTTCAGCAGGGTGAAATCTGGGTGGACGGCCAGAAGGTAGAGATTCACTCCCCAAGAGAAGCGATTGCGCACGGCATTGGCTTTCTGACCGAGAACCGCAAAGAGCAGGGATTATTCCTCGAAATGGCTGCACAGGAAAACATCGTGATGGCCACGCTGGAACGGGATGCGCAGTACGGCATGCTGAACCGCCGTCAAGCCAGAAAGATCGCCAGCGAGGCGATTGCCGTGCTCAATATCCGGGTTCCCCACGCGCTGGTGCGGGCAGGAGGCCTGTCCGGTGGCAACCAACAGAAGCTGCTGATTTCCCGCTGGATTGCCATTGGTCCGCGCATTCTCATCCTGGATGAGCCGACGCGCGGCGTGGACGTCGGGGCCAAAAGCGAGATTTACCGCATGATGCAGGATATGGCGCGGCAGGGCGTGGCCATTCTGATGATCTCCATTGAATTACCGGAAGTGGTCGGCATGAGTGACCGGGTCTATGTGATGCATGAAGGCACTATCGCAGGGGAACTGGCAGGTAACGAGATCAGTCAGGAAAACATCATGACGCTGGCAACCGGTGCGTATAGCGCATCACCGCTTGAAGTATGAGGATAAAACCATGACACAAACGGCACGGATTCATCCACCTACGGTCAGACGAGCCCTGATGGGCGACATCATGCAGACCGTCGGCATTTTACCCATTTTGATTTTAATCGTGGCGGTCTTCGGCGTTGTCACACCCAATTTCTTTACCGAAGCCAATTTACTGAATATTACGCGCCAGGCGTCCATCAACATTGTACTGGCCGCAGGCATGACGTTTGTCATTCTTACCGGCGGTATCGATTTATCTGTCGGCTCAATGCTGGGCACGACGGCGGTGGTGGCGTTGCTCACTTCGCTGGATCCGATGCTGGCCTCGCTCACGATTCCGATGGCGCTGGGAGCCGGGCTGGCGATGGGCCTGTTTAACGGCATTCTGGTGGCCTGGGCCGGGCTTCCGCCGTTTATCGTGACGCTGGGCACCTATACCGCACTGCGCGGAGCCGCCTATCTGCTGGCGAACGGCACCACGGTCATCAACGCCGATATCAATTTCGAGTGGATAGGCAATGGCTATCTGGGGCCGGTACCGTGGCTGATTGTTATTGCGTTCGCGGTGATTGCGCTTTGCTGGTTCATCCTGCGCCGCACTACGCTGGGCGTTCACATCTACGCCGTAGGCAGCAATATCCAGGCAGCCCGTCTGACCGGGATCAAAGTCGGGCTGGTACTGCTGTTCGTTTACGGGATGAGCGGCTTGCTGTCCGGCCTGGGCGGGCTGATGAGCGCTTCACGTCTCTACAGCGCCAACGGCAATCTGGGCATGGGTTACGAGCTGGATGCCATTGCGGCGGTCATTCTGGGTGGCACCAGTTTTGTGGGGGGAATTGGCACCATTACCGGCACGCTGATTGGCGCACTGATTATTGCCACGCTGAACAACGGCATGACATTGATGGGCGTTTCTTATTTCTGGCAACTGGTGATTAAAGGGGCCGTGATCATCATTGCCGTTCTGATCGACAAATATCGCACGCGTCATCATGTGGGCTGATGTCCCCTATGCAGAGAGTACACAACGCGCCATTCAGCAGTTGGCCGATAAATAACAGCAGGAGAAGATCTATGCGTTTTAATCCCATTGTAACCGGGTTGCTGGCGGCAACGCTGCTCAGCGCCGGTATGGCTCAGGCAAAAGAACTGAAATCGATTGGCGTGACGGTGGGCGATCTGGCTAACCCGTTCTTCGTGCAAATCACCAAGGGCGCAGAGATGAAGGCGCGCCAACTGGCTGGCGATAACGTCAAGGTGACGCTGGTGTCGAGTGGCTACGATCTCGGACAGCAGGTAGGGCAGATAGATAACTTCATCGCCGCTAAAGTCGACATGATTATCCTGAATGCCGCGGACACAAAAGGGATCGCGCCCGCAGTGAAACGCGCACGGGATGCCGGGATTGTGGTGGTGGCTGTCGACGTCGCCGCCGACGGTGCCAACGCGACGATCACCTCGGATAACACTCAGGCCGGTGAAATGGCCTGTAAATATATCGCTGACCGTCTGAAAGACAAAGGCAACGTCGTCATTATCAACGGACCGCCGGTCTCGGCGGTGCAAAACCGCGTGGAAGGCTGTATGACGGCGCTGAAACGCCATCCTGACATCAAACTACTTTCTTCTAATCAGAACGCCAAAGGCAGCCGTGAAGGCGGCCTGGAAGTGATGACCGGCCTGCTGTCGGCCAACCCGAAAATCGATGCCGTGTTCGCGATTAACGATCCAACCGCAATTGGCGCGGATTTAGCGGCGAAACAGGCACAGCGTAACGAGTTCTTTATTGTCGGAGTGGACGGTTCACCGGACGGCGAAGAAGCGCTGAAGCGTAAGAACTCGCTCTTTGCCGCCACGCCCGCTCAGGATCCTCAGGTGATGGCCGCGAAAGCCGTCGAAATCGGTTACGACATCCTGCAGGGAAAACCCGCACCGGATAAACCCGTGCTGATCCCGGTGAAGCTGATCGACCGTAATAATGTCGGCAGCTACAAAGGCTGGACCGTGAAATAAACCAGCAGGCGGCATCGCAGGGTGCCGCCTTAACGGGAGAGCGGAAGATGAAACGCGCCGACGTGAACAGACATTTGCAATATACGCGAGACTTTTTCACCCGTCAGGACGTCCCTCTGCCGTCCTGGGCCGATTACGGTATCCGGCAGTGGCGTCAGCAACAGGAGGACATCACTGAAATCGTTGCCTTACGCCTGGGCTGGGATCTGACCAGTTTTGGTGGCGACGATTTTCTGCAAACCGGCCTGACGTTATTCACACTCCGCAACGGCTCGCCGCACGGAACGCCCTGGCACAAACCTTATGCAGAAAAAGTGATGCACGTGCGTGAAGGGCAGGTAACGCCGATGCATTACCATCCGCGCAAGATGGAAGACATTATTAATCGCGGCGGCGGCAACCTGATTGTCGAGCTGTATAACCGTGAAGGCCATGACAAAGCCGCCACGCCGGTGACGGTTTCCCTGGACGGCATCCGGCAAACCCATGCGGCGGGTTCGCAGATCAGGCTTTCCCTTGGTGAAAGTGTCACGCTCGTCGCGGGCGTCTGGCACAGCTTCTGGGGCGAAAACGGCTTTGGTGACGTGCTGGTGGGGGAAGTCTCCATGCCAAACGATGATGACAACGACAACGTCTTCCTGACGCCGCTGGCGCGTTTCAACGACCTTGACGAGGATGAGGAACCCCAGAGGCTGCTTTGTAACGACTATTCCCGCTGGCTCACCTTGAGGAGTGAATGATGGCTTTAATTTCTCTGGCACAGGGGCTGGCGCATGCCCAGCAACAGGGTTATGCGCTGGGCGCGTTTAATGTCCTGGACAGCCATTTCCTGCGTGCGCTGTTTGATGCGGCAGAGCGACAGCGCTCGCCGTTTATTATCAACATTGCCGAAGTGCATTTTAAGTACGTCACGCTTGATCAGATTACTGAGGCGATCCGTTTTGAAGCCGCGAAGCATACTGTTCCGGTGGTGCTGAATCTGGATCATGGCTTGCACTTTGAGGCGGTGATGCAGGCGATTCGTCTCGGGTTCACCTCGGTGATGTTTGACGGTTCGACCCTGAGCTATGAAGAGAACATTCGCCAGACGCGGGAAGTGGTTCGCGCCGCACATGCCGTCGGCGTTTCCGTTGAGGCAGAGCTGGGCGCAGTCGGGGGTGATGAAGGCGGCGTACTGTTTGGGGAAGCGGACAGCGAGAAATTTACCGATCCGCGACTGGCCGCTGAATTTGTACGCGAAACCGGCATTGATACGCTGGCGGTCGCCATTGGTAATGCGCACGGCAAATACAAAGGGGAACCCAAACTGGATTTTGACCGGCTGGCGGCGATTCGTCAGCAAACCGGTGTACCGCTGGTGCTGCACGGCGGGTCGGGCATCAGCGACGCGGATTTCCGTCGGGCAATCTCACTCGGTATCCACAAAATTAACTTTTACACCGGCATGTCTCAGGCGGCCCTTGACGCGGTGGAACGCAGTCTGGCCTCGCGCAATACCCGTTATGATGAGTTCGCAGAGTTACTAATGGCGGTAGAAAAGGCGATTTGTGAAACCGTTATGCAGCAGATGAACATTTTCGGCAGCGCAGGCCAGGCGTAAATGGCAACGCGAAGCGGCATTCTGGCCGCAGGTGTCATGCTGGTGGATTATGTGCATCGCATCAGCCACTGGCCGGAACAGGGCTGGCTGACCGAAATACAGCACAGCGAAAAGGCCGCAGGTGGCGCGCCGCTCAATGTCCTGCTCACGCTGTCACGCATGCAGTGCACACTGCCGCTGGCGGCGATTGGCCTGCTCGGCAATGACGCCGATGGCGATTTTCTGCTGGCTATGATGAAAGCGGCGCAGATTGACTACCGGTTAGTGCAGCGCACCGACGACAAGCCTACAGCGATGACCCAGGTGATGACGGCCCCGGACGGACAACGGACTTTTTTCTTTTCACCCGGCGCCAACAGCTTACTGGACAGACCGCACTTCGCCGCCGTCGATGACACACAGCGCATCTTTCATCTGGGGTATTTGCTGCTGCTGGAAACGCTGGACGGCGTGGACAGTGAATTTGGGACCCGCAGCGCCCGGTTGCTGGCACACATGCAGCAGCGGGGCTATTTCACGTCCCTGGATCTGGCTTCCCGCGCGGGCTATTTCACGTCCCTGGATCTGGCTTCCCGCGCGGGCGATTACCGCCCTCAGGTGCTGCCCGCCTTACGCTGGCTGGATTATCTGGTGATTAATGAACTGGAAGCGCAGGCGTTGTCAGGCGTGCTGTTACGTGATGGCCGCGGCATTCAGCCGCCCGCCGCTTTTGCCCGTGCCGCGCAGTGGCTGGCGGAGCAGGGCGTGCGTCAGCGTGTTGTCATCCATGCGCCCGAGGGCGCATGGGGACGTGAAGCGGACGGCGAAGGTGTCTGGCAGCCCGCCTGGCAACTGGCACCCGACGCCATTGTGGGCAGCGTCGGAGCGGGTGATGCGTTTTGTGCGGGCGTGCTGTTTGCCAGCCATGAAGGCGAGGATATGGTCTCGACGCTGAAACTTGCCCATACCTGCGCCTGTTTTAATCTGCGTGCCGCCAATGCGACAGACGGCATTCGCCCCTTGCGCGACATGCGTGAATGGATGGCTCAGGCGGTTTGTGTGGAAAGTCCCAGCCCTTCAGGTTTGACCACATCGGCAGAAAAAACATAGCCCAGCCCGCGGATAGTGCGGATCAGGCCGGGCTGATGCGGATTGGCTTCAATTTTACGACGTAACCGCATGATCTGCACATCGATCGTGCGGTCAAAGACATCCATCGTCTCGCTGTGGGTCAGTTCTAATAACTGATCGCGTGTCAGGACCTTACGTGCATGCCGTACCATGGCGCGTAACAAAGTATATTCCCCCTGCGTCAGGGGAACCGTTTCGCGTTGAGGATTGAGTAACTGGCAGCGCGCTTCATCAAGCACCCAGCCATTGAAGCGCCAGCCTGACTGCGCGTCATCACTGGTTGCGGCACGTCCGCTGCGTCTGAGGGCGGCGCGTGCGCGGGCCACGACCACGCGGGGATTGAACGGTTTAGCAATATAGTCGTCCGCGCCCATCTCCAGACCCACGACCATCTCCGATTCCGATCCCATGCCGGTCAGCATGATTACGAGGATATCAGGCCGTTGACGCTGCAACTGCTGGAGCACCAGCAATCCATTGGTATCAGGCAACATCATATCCAACATTACCAGCGCGATGTCCGGGTGAGCACTGACCATCGCCAGCGCCTCTTTACCCTGATGACAGCGATAAACCCGTAAAGCATGTTCACTGAGCGCGTCCTGCAACAGATCGCAGACCGCAGAATCATCATCCACCACCAGAACTGCTGGCTTCATTGTGTGACCTCAATGTTACTAAAGAGTTAATTTCGAGTTTACACATTCCCCTTTTGCCTGCAGGTTAATGCGGCTGAAACGTGACCAGCGTCGCCTCACAAAGTGTTGAAGCGTGCGTCAGCACCCTTTTTTTGCCTTTTCGGCATTGAAAGGAAAACGTTTGCGCATTTAGGGGGCAATGCACCATAATCGCGCCCTGATTCGGTTCAGAATTCTCTTAAGGCTCGTTTGCGCTTATCCAGGTAATCGATTGTGTGTCGGACTGGCACAACAATTGCTTAAGCCTTAGCAATTGCTCACATGACAAAGGAAAGCAACCCCGGTTTTTAGCAGGCCTGCAACGGCGCGGGCCAGCCGTCGGCATTACCACAAACAGCATGATAATAACTTTGGCAAGAGAGCACGTACCTGAGTGACGTCTCTATCATCGAGAGATAATGATGTTAGAAAAACTATTTAAATTAAAAGCGCACAACACAACGGTTCGCACCGAAATCATCGCCGGGATCACGACCTTTCTGGCAATGGCTTATATCCTGTTCGTTAACCCCAGTATTTTAGGGGCGACCGGCATGGACAAAGGTGCGGTCTTCGTCGCGACCTGTCTGGCGGCGGCAATTGGTTCTGTGTTGATGGGACTGATTGCCAACTATCCTATCGCCCTGGCACCGGGAATGGGCCTGAATGCGTTCTTCACGTATACCGTTGTGCTGCACATGGGCTACACTTGGCAGATTGCGCTGGGCGCGGTATTCCTGTCTGCGGTTATCTTCTTTGCGTTATCAATCTTTAAAATTCGCGAATGGATTATCAAAAGCATTCCGTTGCCGTTGCGTGCGGGGATTGCCGCCGGTATTGGTCTGTTCCTGGCGATTATCGCGCTGGAAGGGGCGGGAATCGTCGTCGACAATCCGGCCACGCTGGTAGGAATTGGTGATTTGACCAAGCCTGGACCACTGCTGGCGATGTTAGGTTTTATCATCATCGTCGTGCTGGAGGCGCGCCGTGTGACGGGCGCGGTTTTGATTGGCATTCTGATCATTACCTTTATCTCCATGGGAATTGGCCTGACGCCGTTTGGCGGCGTATTTTCTGCCCCGCCGTCCATCGCCCCGACGTTTATGCATCTGGATATCGCGGGTGCGTTTAACGTGGGTCTGATTAGCGTGATTTTTGCGTTCCTGTTTGTCGACGTGTTTGATAACACGGGAACGCTGCTGGGCGTGACCAAACGTGCCGGACTGGCTGACGAAGAGGGCAACGTGCCTAAAATGGGGCGCGCGCTTGTGGCGGACAGTGCGGCGGCGCTGTTTGGTTCTCTGCTGGGAACGTCCACGACCACCAGCTATGTCGAATCGGCTGCAGGCGTCAGCGCCGGTGGCCGTACCGGATTAACGGCTGTGGTGGTGGCGGTGCTGTTTTTACTGGCGCTGTTCTTTTCACCCCTGGCTTCCAGCGTGCCGGTTTACGCCACGGCACCCGCACTGCTCTTTGTGGCTGTGTTGATGACCTCAGGCCTGGCCGAGAACGACTGGAAAGACATTACTACTGCGGCTCCTGTTACGGTGACGGCCCTGACCATGCCATTAACGTATTCCATTGCAAACGGTATCGCTTTCGGCTTTATCACCTGGACCGTGGTGAAACTGCTGAGTGGACGGACGAAAGAAATTAATGCGGCGCTGATTATTCTTTCCCTGCTGTTTGTCATTAAGCTCGGCTGGTTGAGTGCATAATTAACTTCACCGTTACAGCATAGTTAATATGCTGTAACGGTTTTAGCGTTATATTTCGCGTCGATGCATCACCATGCTGATTCAGCTTTTTTCAATCGTTGTGCATTCTCTTCCAAAATGAATATGAACTGCCTTTTCTTCACGCCTTTCACCTCTTACTCTTCGACAACACCTTCTGAATAAGGCGGCACGCTGGTTTTATTTTGCGTTCTTATTCAATCAGGTAATGTTTATTGTGCGGGACTTTGCTTCAATAACGTCGAAGCAGGTCGTGAATAACGTTAACGGATGCATGTAATCCGCCTGTCAGGGACCGATAATGGGCAACCTTTGTATAAAACGGGATCGCGGAAAGCCAAACGTAATCGACCGTCATTGCGGGACGGGAGGCAAAACAATGGAAAATTTTGAAAAGCGCTTTGAGCGACTGGAGCAAGACAGCCATCAGATGAAAATTGATCTGGCGCTGTTCAGTGGGCGCGCGACGGCATTTGCGACGAAAACCGATCTTGAAATACTGCGCTCAGAGCAAACGCTGTTTCACGTTGAAATGCTTCAGCGATTCACTAAATAACTGCTCGGAATAGTAGATCCCTTAGAGGGAACTCAGTCCGGTTTATGCGATCTGATCAATCGCTGAATATCCCAAATCACCAGCCGGACTGAGCAATGTCGATCATAGCACCAATACCCAGAACCGAACGACGCCTGATGCAGAAAACTATCCATAAAACAAAGGACAAAAACCACGCCCGGCGGCTCACCGCCATGCTGATGCTGCATCGTGGTGACACCGTCAGTCATGTTGCCAGAACACTCTGCTGTGCCCGCTCATCGATTGGT
>NZ_VZPF01000014.1 GCF_008801695.1 Pantoea stewartii subsp. stewartii | reverse complement strand
ATGTCGAACGGTTGTGGCAGGCGCTTCATGAGACAATAACCCGAAATCACCAGTGCAGTTCAATGTGGCAACTGTTGAAAAAGGTCCATCACTTTATGAATACCGTCAGCCCATTCCCCGGGGGAAAACATGGGCTGGCTAAAGTGTAGCGGTATTAGGATCAGTTATTTAGCCACATTACCGGCCATACCGAAAACGGACGGTCTGTCATCGCGCTGGTTACAACTCAGTATGGATCCCCAACTGGATCAGCAAGGTATGCAGGCGCTGATGGCACGCTATGGCGCGAAAGCGATGGGGAACGGTGCGCACCATGATATGGCTATGGGCGGTAATGATCATGCGATGCAGCACGACAGCGCGTCCCAGGGAATGGATCATCAGAAGATGGACCATGACGGGATGGCCGCGCCTGCCTACGATTTTCACAATGGCAATAAAATCAATGGCCAGCCATTTGATATGACGCGGCCAGCCTTTGATGTGAAGCAGGGCACCGTTGAAAAATGGACCATTTCCGGTGAAGGCGACAGCATGCTGCATCCTTTCCATATTCACGGCACCCAGTTCCGTATTCTTTCTGAAAATGGCAAGCCACCTGCGCCACACCGTCAGGGCTGGAAAGACATGGTCAATGTCGACGGCTGGCGTAGCGAAGTGCTGGTGCGCTTCAACCACCTTGCCGCCGCCGATCATGCGTATATGGCGCATTGCCATTTACTGGAGCATGAAGACACCGGCATGAAGCTGGGCTTCACCGTGACCTGATATCAGGCCTGCGCCAGCGCCAGACGGATATCCTCCACCAGATCCCCGGCGTTCTCGATACCGATGGATAAGCGTATCGTCGCGTCGGTGATCCCGATGCGCTGACGCACTGTATCCGGCACGCCAGAATGGGTGGTGGTGGCAGGATGGCTGGCAAGCGATTCTGTCCCGCCCAGACTGACGGCCTGTTTAAACAGCGTCAGGGCATTCAGGAAACGAAACGCTGCAGGTTGTCCGCCGACAATGTCAAAAGAGAAGGTTGAACCGGCCCCGGTGCATTGTTCCCGATAGGTTCTGCCTGCCGGGCTGTCTGCATCCATATACGGTAACCAGTGCAGGGCGGCGACATCAGGATGTGTACGTAAAAAGGCGGCGACGGTTTCAGCGTTGTGGCAGGCTTTTTCCATGCGCAGCGACAGCGTTTCCAGCGAACGGCCAATCATCCAGCTTGAATGCGGATCAAGCTGAGTGCCAATAGCGCTACGCAGAGCGCGGATCGGCGACATAAGTGTTTTGTTTCCCATCACCGCACCCGCAATCAGGTCAGAGTGACCGCCCACGTATTTTGTCAGGGAATACAGCGATAAATCCGCGCCCAGCGTGAGCGGTTGCTGAAAAATCGGCCCCAGTAAGGTGTTATCACAGGCGACGACCGGGCGTGAACCCTGCTGACGGTCGATGTCGTCCGCAATACGGGCCATCAGCGCGATATTCACAAGGCTGTTCGTCGGGTTTGCCGGCGTTTCCACCAGGATCATGGCGACGCGTCCCTGCGCCATTGCACGCTGGGCGGCATCGCGCACTTTGGCTTCATCATGCCCGTCAGTGAAACCCACCGCACGAATATCAAGGTTGTGCAGGGTTTTACTGAGCAGTGTTTCCGTACCGCCGTACAGGGGCTGGGAATGCAAAATCACTTCCCCTGGTCGCGTAAAGGTCAGCAACGCCGTCGAAATGGCCGCCATGCCGGAGGCAAACAGCGCGCAACTTTCTGCCTGTTCGTAGAGAGCGAGGCGGTCCTCGACGATCTCACTGTTAGGATGATTAAAGCGGGAATACACCAGTCCGCCACTTTTACCTTCGGGAGGCTGACGGCGGCCGGAAACATAATCAAAAAAATCGCGGCCTTCTTCTGCACTGTTAAACACAAAGGTGGAGGGGCTTTGTTGAATAATAGGTAATCATTCTGTTTTGTCTGCACTGTTTTGGTAGAAAACGCTGATGCCAGACAGAACACCGTCATACGCAAGCATGTAACGCATTGATTTTATGTTATCTGAAACAACCGTTTTCATAGTACCACAGCATAAAATCCATTTATTCAACAAAGCCAGGTGGAGGTCAAAAAGACGGGCGGTTTCACGGCCCCTTCAGACAGGCGCGGATCATAACCGTAGTTCAGCATTTGTGTTTCGGGATGCAGTGGGCGGACGCCAACGTGCGTTTTTTTACTTGAGGGTGAAGTCATTGAGATCTCCCAATAAGGTCGCTAACTGCATAACGATATGTCGATAAAATCGTATCATGCAGCTATTAATGTGGCTAAATGCCGGGTTGTTCTAAGGTAATGCTGTTTGTGCAACTGCCTGCGCGCAGGTGAAGATTTTTAGTGCACGTAAACGTTTGCGTTCTCTGCGCGGCGTCAGTAGGGACTTCTGTTATGGTAGACTGCGTGGCTTTGTGAGAGACCGGGCTGAAGGCAATGAAACACACTGTTGACGTAATGATCCCTGAGCAGGCAATCGCCGCGCGCATCGCGGAACTGGGCAAAGAAATTACCGACCACTACCGCGACAGCGGCAGCGATATGGTGCTGGTAGGGCTACTTCGTGGCTCATTTATGTTTATGGCGGATTTATGCCGCGTGATTGACGTGCCGCACGAAGTGGATTTTATGACCGCCTCCAGTTACGGCAGCGGGATGTCCAGCAGTCGCGATGTCAAAATCCTCAAAGATCTGGATGAGGATATCCGCGGTAAAGACGTGTTAATCGTTGAAGACATCATTGACTCAGGCAATACGCTCAGCAAAGTGCGGGAAATCCTGCGTCTGCGGGAGCCAAAATCTCTGGCCATCTGTACGCTGCTGGATAAGCCTGAACGCCGTGAAGTCGACGTTCAGGTTGAATTCGTGGGCTTTGCTATCCCTGATGAATTCGTGGTGGGCTTTGGCATCGATTATGCGCAGCGTTATCGCCATCTGCCTTACATTGGCAAAGTGGTTCCCCTCGAATCCTCAGGCGAGTGACCGCACATTCTTCCAAGGCTCTGACCTCTGGATTCGTGTAGGCTTGTCGCGCGCGTGCGTCAGGGGCGGTGAAAATCGCCACTGACTAACAGGTTAGCCATGCCGTGACGATAGCGTTGCTCCAGGTTTTCGCGGCTGTTCGCGGTAACATTCAGGTTACGCAGGCAGCCATCCTGAATACCGTAGACCCAGCCATGTAGCGAGACTTTACGTCCACGCTTCCAGGCCGATTGCAAGATGGTGGAATGCCCCAGATTGTAGACCTGCTCAACAACGTTGATTTCGCAGAGTTTATCCAGACGTTTATCGGGCGGCAGTTCACCCAGCAACACGCTATGCTTGTACCAGAGATCGCGAATGTGCAGCAGCCAGTTATCAATGAGCCCTAACTCCGGGTTATCCATGGCAGCCTGCACGCCACCGCAGCCATAGTGGCCGCACACGATGATGTGTTCAACTTCCAGCACTTCAACCGCGTACTGCACCACAGAAAGGCAGTTAAGATCGGTATGGATAACCAGGTTGGCGACGTTACGGTGGACAAACAGTTCACCTGGCTCAAGACCGGTCAGACGTTCTGCGGGGACGCGACTGTCTGAACAGCCAATCCAAAGGAAACGTGGTTTTTGCGCCTGAGCCAGTCGCTCAAAAAAACCAAGATCTTCTTTGACCAGTAATCTGGACCACTCGCGGTTATTACTGATCAGGGTATCAATGTCTGTCATGGCGTTAAGCAACCTGTTACTGCGCATTTGCGTGCGCGTACTATAGGCGAAGGCTTCCTAAATTCAAACGGCATTACAATGCCATAAAACAGGGTATGTATTCAGAATGACCTATGCACTGGAACTTTCCCGGCTGACCAAGACCTATCCCGGCGGCGTACAGGCGCTCAAGGGCATCGATCTTAACGTCGAAGCTGGTGATTTTTATGCGCTACTGGGACCCAACGGCGCGGGCAAATCGACCACCATCGGGATTATCAGTTCGCTGGTGAATAAGTCGGAAGGCAGCGTCCGCGTCTTTGGTTACGATCTGGAAAAAGATGTCGTCAATGCCAAACGCCAGCTGGGCCTGGTGCCGCAGGAGTTCAATTTCAACCCGTTCGAGACGGTCATGCAGATCGTGGTGAACCAGGCCGGTTACTATGGTGTTGAGCGCCGTGAGGCCCTTCAGCGGGCCGAAAAGTACCTTAAACAGCTCGACCTGTGGGAGAAACGTCACGAAAGGGCGCGCATGTTGTCTGGCGGGATGAAGCGCCGTCTGATGATCGCCCGTGCTCTGATGCACGCGCCCAAACTGCTGATTCTGGATGAACCTACCGCCGGGGTGGATATTGAACTGCGTCGGTCGATGTGGGTTTTCCTGAAAGATTTGAATGCGCAGGGGACGACCATCATTTTGACGACTCACTATCTTGAAGAAGCGGAAATGCTGTGCCGCAATATCGGCATTATTCAAAATGGTGAACTGGTTGAAAACACCTCAATGAAATCCCTGCTGTCGAAGCTCAAATCCGAAACCTTCATTCTGGATCTGGCCCCGCGCAGCCCGTTACCGTCGCTGGAAGGTTTCCAGTATCGGTTAGTGGATACCTCGACGCTCGAAGTTGAAGTCCTGCGCGAGCAGGGGCTGAACAGCGTGTTTAGCCAGCTCAGCGCACAGGGCGTTCAGGTTCTCAGTATGCGTAATAAAGCGAATCGTCTGGAAGAGCTGTTCGTCGGCCTGACGCAAGGAAAAACAGGAGCAAAAGCATGACACATTTGTACTGGGTGGCGTTAAAAAGCATCTGGGCCAAAGAGGTGAACCGGTTCGCCCGCATCTGGATCCAGACGCTGGTGCCGCCCGTGATCACCATGACGCTGTATTTTATCATCTTCGGTAACCTCATCGGTGCGCGCATCGGCGATATGAACGGCTTCAGCTATATGCAGTTCATTGTGCCAGGGCTCATTATGATGTCGGTGATCACCAATGCGTATGCCAACGTGGCATCGTCGTTCTTTAGCGCCAAGTTTCAGCGCAATATTGAAGAGTTGCTGGTGGCACCGGTACCGACGCACATTATTATCGCTGGCTATGTCGGCGGCGGCGTTGCGCGCGGGATCTGTGTCGGTGTGCTGGTGACCGCCGTTTCGCTGTTCTTTGTGCCGTTTCATGTGCATTCATGGCTGATGGTGGCCATTACGCTGCTGCTAACCGCGGTACTGTTCTCGCTGGCGGGACTGATTAATGCGGTGTTTGCCCGCACGTTTGACGATATCAGCCTGATCCCCACGTTTGTGCTGACACCGCTAACGTATCTGGGCGGCGTGTTTTATTCGCTGACGCTGTTACCGCCCTTCTGGCAGGCAGTATCAAAACTTAATCCGGTGGTTTATATGATCAGCGGTTTCCGCTTTGGCTTTCTGGGCATTCACGATGTTCCTCTGACCTTGACCATGTCGGTACTGATTGCCTTTATCGTGGTGTTTTATATCGCCGTGTATTTTCTGATTCAGCGGGGCCGCGGATTGCGGACCTGATACCGGCGAAAAAAAAGCAGCGTTAGCGCTGCTTTTTTTTATGCGACCAGACTCAGGCCAGCTGCACCGGCAGGGCTTTCGCCAGACGCTTCATCTGGTTATCACCTTCAAAGTAGGCCACTTTAGGTTGCCACTGGCGCGCTTCTGCATCATCGACCTGGACATACGAGCAGATAATCAGGATATCGCCTTCACAGGCACAGCGCGCGGCCGCACCGTTGACCGAAATGATTTTCGATCCGCGTTCAGCGGCAATGGCATAAGTAGAGAAACGCTGACCGTTGGTCACGTTATAAATATCGATAGCTTCATATTGCAGGATGCCAGAAGCATCAAGGAAATCCTGATCGATGGCGCAGGAGCCTTCATAGTTGAGGTCCGCCTGCGTGACTTTAACGCGATGCAGTTTGCCTTGTAAAACCATGCGAATCATAGTCAGAAACCTTGTTATACAGCCAAAAAGAGTGACCCTCAGTCTGCAAGACTACTGCGTGAGGTCTACCTGTTGATTATCGATCAGCCGTGCATTCCCCAGCCAGGCGGCCATTAACACGACGGCTCGCTGACTGTCCACCGTCAGAGGCTGCAGCGTTTCCGCATCACAGATGGCCAGGCCATCCGGACGCAATCCTTTTTCCTGCAGCGACCGCGTTGCGTCTTCAATAATATCGTCAATCTGCCGTTCACCATTAGCCAGTCGGGCGGCCATCGCATTCATCACCTGGCTCAGGCCAGGTGCCAGCTTACGCTCATCTTCAGTGAGGTAGCCGTTACGTGAACTCAGGGCCAGACCGTCCCTGGCTCGCACCGTAGGCACGCCGACAATCTCGATATCGAACCCCATGTCTGCCACCATTTTACGAATGATGGCTAACTGCTGGAAATCTTTCTCGCCGAAGCAGGCGATATCGGGCTGAACTAGATTAAACAACTTGCTGACGATGGTCGCCACGCCGCGAAAATGGCCGGGACGACTGGCGCCTTCCAGTAAAGATGAAAGCACCGGCACTTCGACAAAGGTCTGATTAGCCAGCCCGTGTGGATACACCTCAGCAGGCGAGGGCGCAAAGACGACATCCACCGCATGGCGGTTCAGTTTCTCACAGTCTTCCTGCAGCGTGCGCGGGTAGCGCGCCAGATCGTCAGGCCGATCAAACTGCATCGGGTTAACGAAAACCGACACGATCACAATATCGGCCCGCTCACGCGCTTCATCTACCAGCGTTAAATGCCCTTCGTGCAGATTGCCCATCGTGGGCACTAACGCAATACGTTTACCTTGCTGACGCCAGCGGCGCACTTCACGGCGCAGCATGGGCAGAGTGTCGATGATCAGCACTGCCATTCTCCTGAATTACTGGAAACTGTGTTCCGCTGCGGGGTAGCTTCCTGCTTCAACCTCAGCAATATAGCGGCGAATGGCGGCACGGATGTCGCCTGTCTCCGCCAGGAAATTTTTTGCAAATTTAGGGATATGTCCACCGGTAATGCCAAACGCATCGTGCATCACCAGAATTTGTCCATCGGTCACGTTGCCTGCGCCAATACCAATCACCGGAATCGCCAGTGCCTGCGTTACGCGCTGGGCCAGGGCAACCGGTACGCATTCCAGCACCATCAGCTGTGCGCCTGCGGCCTCAAGCGCCAGCGCGTCAGCCATAAGCTGCTCTGCACCGGCTTCATCACGTCCCTGCACTTTATAGCCGCCAAAAATATTTACGGACTGTGGCGTTAAGCCCAGATGACCACACACGGGCACGGCGCGTTCGGTCAGCATGTGCACGCTGTCGGCCAGCCATGCGCCGCCTTCCAGCTTCACCATATTGGCCCCGGCGCGCATGAGCTGCGCCGCGTTATCAAAAGTTTGCTGTGGTGTGGCATAACTCATGAAAGGCAAATCGGCTAACAGGAGCGCGTGAGGCGCACCACGACGGACGGCGGCGGTATGGTAAGCAATATCACTTACCGTGACGGGCAGCGTGGAATCATGACCCTGCACCGTCATGCCAAGCGAGTCACCAACCAGCAGAACCTGAATGCCTTCGTCAGCAAACAGGCGGGCAAAACTAAAATCGTAAGCGGTCAGCGTCGCGAATTTTTTACCGCTCGCTTTGCACTGACGCAGATGAGAAAGGGTGGTGGGTTTCATGACGATCTCAGCTCAGAAATTCAGATGGACGCATTTTACTGTATCGCGTTGCTGAGCGGAATCTGTGACGCGCGAATAGATGGTCAGCTGTGCCAGGGACGGATGCTGGCGCAGTCAAGCGTTGCCATAAGCGGCTGGAGCGGACGGCCATCAGGCAGACGCAGATCGGGCGCAATTTCCAGCAGCGGCACCAGCATAAACGCACGGTTCAGCATATCGTAATGGGGGACGATCAGGCGTTCGCTGTGAATCTGCTCTGAACCAAACAGCATAATATCAATATCCAGCGTGCGTGGCCCCCAGCGCTCGGCTTTACGCACCCGGCCATGTTCCCGCTCGATGCGCTGCGTCTCATCCAGTAAGGCCTCAGCCGACAACGTGGTCTCGAGGGCCACCGCCGCATTGAGATAATCGGGCTGATCGGGTGGGCCATAAGGTGGCGTGCGGTAAAAGGACGAGGTGGCGATGCGCTGAACATCGGTGAGCGCATCCAGCGCTGACAACGCTGCATCAATCTGATGCAGCGGATCGGCAAGGTTACTGCCTAATGCCAGATAAACGCGCGTCATGACGCGTTAGAGTTATCACGACGGGGCGCGGAAGAACGACGACGCGGGCGGCGCGTACGGCTGCGCGGTGCCGGATCGTCTCCCAGCGTGTTGAGCATGGTTTTCTGCTGCGGCGGCGCAGCGACCTGGAACTCTCCCCACCACTTACTCAGGCGCAGCAGCTCCGGGTTATTTTCCACTTCAGCCCGCAGGGCCAGCAGATCATAAGCCGCACGGAACTTCGGATGCTCCATCAGCTTCCAGGCGCGTTTACCGTGACGACGGGACATGCGTAACTGCAACTGCCAGATATCACGAATCAGCGACGTAATGCGCTTAGGAATGGCCAGCGCACGGCAGGCTTCATCCAGCGTATCATTCATCGCCAGGGCAAACGCATCGTAATAAGTCAGGCCGCTTTCCTGCGCAATGCGCTCGGCGGCTTCAAGCTGCGGATACCAGAACATGGCCGCGAACAGAAACGCCGGATTGACGCGCATATCATTTTGAATGCGGTTGTCCGTATTCTTCAGCACCTGGGCGAGCATGCGCTCCATATGGCTGTCGCCCTGTTCGGTAAAGTTGCGTGCCAGCGTAGGGAACAGCGGCTGGAATAACTGATATTCACACAGTTTTAGCCAGGTGCTGTAGCCATAACCGGCCTGAAGCAGCTTTAGCGACTCTTCAAACAGGCGCGCAGCAGGTACATCGCGTAACAGCGATGCCAGGCGGGGAATGGGCTCTGCCGTTTCAGGAGCAATGCGCATATTCAGTTTGGCCGCGAAGCGCGCGACGCGCAGCATGCGCATCGGATCTTCGCGATAGCGTGTTTCCGGATCGCCGATCAACCGAATGATGCCTTGTTGCAGATCGTTCAGGCCGCCAACATAATCCCGCACCGAAAAATCGGCCACGCTGTAATACAGGCTGTTAATGGTTAAATCACGCCGTTGGGCATCATCTTCAATACTGCCGAAAATATTGTCCCGTAGCAGCATACCGCTCTGGGCACGCTGGGAATTGTTGTGATCTTCGCTGTTCTCTTCAATCTGATGATGACCGCGGAACGTAGCCACTTCGATCACTTCCGGACCAAACATCACATGTGCCAGACGAAAACGGCGGCCAACCAGACGGCAGTTGCGGAACAGTTTACGCATCTGCTCCGGCGTGGCGTTTGTGGTCACGTCGAAGTCTTTAGGCTTCTGCCCCAGCAGTAAATCGCGAACGCCACCGCCCACCAGGTAGGCCTCATAACCGGCTTTATTCAGACGATACAGCACCTTGAGGGCATTTTCGCTGATGTCTTTACGTGAGATGGTGTGGCTTTCACGAGGAATGATGGTCATATGACTCTCAGGTTCAACCTCTGCTGGTGCTTCCTCGTCATCACGCTTCAGGACTTTCCGGCAAAAATTAGCGACTCGGGTAAAAATGGGACACCTCGACAGTGACAATTAGGGTGTAGGTAAAATCAGCGGATAATCATAGCCTGTTGTGAATCATTTGAGAATGCTGTTGTCTATGCATCCGCTCTCAGGGCGTTATCATGCGGTATCAAAGCGATATTCCACTGCTTCACAGCATCAGACAGCAGTTTCTCCTGAGAATCGTCCTGCCAGCCTTCGCTGACCGGCTGTCCCAGAAACCGTAAGGCCTGCACCAGGCACGGGCGCGGATCGCCATCCGGCAGCGCGGGCGCATGATTTTGCTTAGAAAGTTTGTGTCCGTCAGCAGTGATGGCCAACGGCAAATGCAGATAATCCGGAACGGCCCAGCCAAACTGTCGATAAAGGGCAATCTGCCGCACCGTCGGCTCGATTAAGTCTGCGCCACGCACGATCTCGGTGACGCCCTGATGATGGTCATCAACCACCACGGCCAGATTGTAGGCAAACAGGCCGTCGCGACGATGAATAATAAAATCCTCTTCAGCCAGCCGCTGATCGGCCACAAGCGTGCCCCGTAACCGGTCTTCAAACTGGAAAACTGGCGCATGCTGACGCAACCGCAGTGCCGCATTCTCCGGACCTGAACCTGCATCCCGGCAGTGCCCGTCGTAAAAACCACCCAGCTGCTGAATGCGGCTTCGGCTGCAGGTGCAGTAATAACTCTGCCGGTGCGCTCTTAACCACTGTAGGGCGTCCCGATAAGCGTCATGGCGCTGTGACTGCCACATGACTTCACCGTCCCAGTGCAAACCGTACTGTTCTAACTGGTGCAGAATACGCGTGGCGGCTCCTGCGACTTCACGGGGAGGATCAATATCCTCAATGCGTACCAGCCAGCGGCCATGCTGCGCGCGTGCGCTAAGGTAACTGCCTAAGGCAGCGATCAGCGATCCAAAGTGGAGTTCACCAGAGGGAGACGGCGCAAAGCGCCCGATACAGGATGAGAATGCCATAGGTTTCATGAACCAGACGGCGGAAAAAGAGGGCCTTTTCCCGCCGCATGGCTGCAGTCAGACGGCAACATTAGCCCGCCATTTGCTTCTCACGAATTTCTGCCAGTGTCTTACAGTCGATGCACAGATCGGCCGTCGGACGCGCTTCAAGACGGCGGATACCGATCTCAACGCCACAGGAATCGCAATAGCCAAAGTCGTCATCTTCAACTTTCTTCAGCGTTTTTTCGATCTTTTTAATGAGCTTGCGCTCGCGATCGCGGTTACGCAGTTCCAGGCTGAATTCCTCTTCCTGAGCGGCACGGTCAACCGGGTCCGGAAAGTTAGCGGCTTCATCCTGCATGTGTGTAACGGTGCGATCAACTTCGTCCCGCAATTGATTACGCCAGGCTTCCAGAATCTTGCGAAAATGGTCCAGTTGCGCGTCATTCATATACTCTTCGCCCGGCTTCTCCTGATAAGGCTCCACCCCAGCGATGGCGAGAATACTCAGGGACGATGTTTTACGGTTTTGCCCTTCTTGCATGTTGTTTCTCCTGGATAACACGCACTATACCCTTCGATTGCCATCGGCCAGTATATTCACACTAACCTTCATTGATGACGCACTCTTGGGTACATCGATCCCCCAACGGGGAAAAACAGGCCGCTATAAATAACAGAAGCCGTCAAGGTTGGCAATTATTCCTGCGCCCATCTTGACAAGCCTGTGAGGAACAGCGTAGTTGGCCCCTGACAGAAGATAGTCCTATCACAGAAGGATGCCACTGATATTACAACGTTACGTCAACAGCCGTTGTAATAAACATGCCTTCTGATGACAGTTCTGCCCGGTACGCCAAAATTTCCACGCCACCCAGCCGCGCCTGTACCAGTTGTTCTGCGTAAGCCGCATCGATGTGACGCGCCGGGGAAACGTCCTCAATCCCCGAGTGCAGAACGGCAAACAACAAAACGGCCCGATGACCTTCTGCCGCAGCCTGACTCAGCTCGCGCAGGTGTTTTTGTCCTCGAATCGTCACCGCATCCGGAAAATAGCCTTTACCTTCCTGTAAAAGCGTTACGGATTTCACCTCAATATAGCACTCAGGTCGGTCCTGTGCTGTAAGCAGGAAATCAATTCGACTTTTTTCGCTGCCGTATTTTACTTCAGCCCGACACGCTTCGTAGCCCGACAGCGGCAGAATTTGGTTTTCGCTTAGCGCCTCCTTTACCAGTTGATTCGCGCGCAACGTATTCACGCAAATCCAGTGGCCTTGCTGCGTCTCGGTCATCTCCCAGCTGTGCGGGTACTTGCGTGTCAGGCTGTCGGACGTGGAGTACCACACGGTATCACCCGGCGTTGCACAGCCGGTCATGGCGCCGGTGTTGGCACAATGGATGGTGAGCGTTTCGCCTTCCGGCGTAATGACATCCGCCAGAAAGCGTTTGTAACGGGTAATCAGACGTGCCGGTTTGAGGGCGGGGGAAAAAAGCATAGGGCTCCTGATTATGACTGTAACGGCCAGGTGGCCAGTGTCCGGTAGCGCGTCCGCCCTTTTACGTACTCTGAGGCAAAAAGCGAAAACTGACTGGCCGTAAAGCGCCAGAGAAAGCCGCGAGGGGGCAGGGCAACAGGTTGCGTCGCCGAGCGCAGCAGGGTGATGTGTGGATGAAAAGGCTGAGCGGGCTGCTCACAGCCGTGCCGGGCGGCCTGGGCGCGCAGCAGACTTGCCAGCTGCAGCAATCCCCGGGGTGGACGCTGACAGCCCAGCCAGACCACGCCGGGGCGCGGCCAGTGCCCCGCATCATCTAACGTCACATCAAAAGCAGGCTGATGGATGCGCGAGGCCAGGGTTTGCAGCTGTTTTGAGGTCTCCGCTGAGACCTTGCCCAAAAAAGCCAGCGTCAGATGAAGGTTCGCGGCCGCAATCGGGCGACCTGCCTCCTCACTGAAGGTATCAGCTCGCCACTGCACCAGTTGCTGTTGCAGGTCTTCGGGTGGGGCAATAGCAAAAAATAAGCGCTGTAACGCCATGGCGGTCTCCGGTAATCATCACGGATGAGTGCTACAATGCGCGCCATCTTAACACAGCCATTAGCGGAGTTTTTGGTGAGTGATCTCCCCGTCAGCGCGGTGTTGCCTGACCTACTGAGCGCCCTTGATCAGGCCTCGAACGTCCTGCTGGCTGCGCCTACCGGCGCAGGTAAATCCACCTGGTTACCCCTTCAGCTGTTACAGCACAAGGCGCTGTCAGGGCGCATTATCATGCTGGAGCCACGCCGACTGGCCGCGCGCAACGTGGCGCAACGGCTGGCTGAGCTACTGGGCGAACAGCCCGGCGCCACGGTGGGTTACCGCATGCGCGGCGAAAACTGCAGCGGACCCATGACCCGGCTTGAGGTGGTGACCGAAGGTATTCTGACGCGCATGTTGCAGCAGGATCCGATGTTGGATGGCGTGTCGCTGGTGATTCTGGATGAATTTCATGAGCGCAGCCTGCAGGCGGATCTGGCGCTGGCGCTGTTGCTGGATGTTCAGCAGGGATTGCGTGACGATCTGAAAATTTTGCTGATGTCAGCCACGCTCGATAATACTCGCCTGGCGACGCTGCTACCGGACGCGCCGCTGATTGCCTCAGAAGGGCGCAGCTATCCGGTCGAACGGCGTTATGCTCCGTTGAGCCCGAGCCTGCGTTTTGACGAGGCGGTAGCGCGTGAAGTCGCGCAGTTGCTGCGACAGGAAAGCGGCTCGCTGCTGCTTTTTCTGCCCGGCGTGGCAGAGATAGCGCGCGTAAAACGCGAGCTGGAAACCCGTGTCGATGAGGATGTCGATTTAACGCCGCTTTATGGCGCGCTTCCGCTGGCCGCTCAGCAGCAGGCTATTTTGCCTGCCGCCCCCGGACGCCGCAAAGTGGTGCTGGCGACCAATATTGCCGAAACCAGCTTAACGATCGAAGGTATTCGTCTGGTCGTGGACAGTGCCCAGGAGCGGCGCGCGCTGTTTGATGCACGCAGCGGCGTGACGCGGTTGCAGACTCAGCGCATCAGCCAGGCGTCGATGACGCAGCGCGCCGGACGTGCCGGACGACTGATGCCGGGCATCTGCCTGCACCTGGCTTCACAGGAGCAGGCGGAACGGGCGCCTGCACAGGGCGAAGCCGAAATCCTGCACAGCGATCTCGCGTCATTGTGGCTGGAACTGCTGCAGTGGGGCTGTACAGACATCGACCAGCTACAGTGGATCGATCGGCCACCCGAAAAGCACTTACGGGCAGCGCAGCAGCAGCTGATGCGCCTTGGAGCGCTGGATGAATCAGGACGACTGAACACACAGGGCAGACGCATGGCGCAGCTCGGCAGTGATGCCAGGCTGAGCGCTATATTATGTGCCGCAGGGCGTGATGCCGATGCGGTGGCCAGCGCGGCACTACTCGTCGCCGTGCTGGAGGATCCGCCCCGCGCGGGCAGTGTTGATCTACGTGATGTTCTCTGTCGGCCTTTACCGCACTGGTTGCGGCGCGCGCAGCACTGGCAAAAACGCCTTGGCGTCACAGGCGGACGGGTCGATGACGCGCATTTTCCCGCGTTGTTAACGGCGGGATTTCGCGATCGTCTGGCGCGCCGACGCGATAACAGCGGACGCTATCAGTTAGCCAACGGACTGGGGGCAGGGCTGGACGAACAGCAGGCGCTCACGCGTTACGAATGGCTCATTGCGCCTGTCTTATTACAGGGCAGCAGCGCCCCCGATGCACGTATCCTATTGGCCCTTCCCGTCGAGCTTGCGGCATTGACGCAGGCCTGTCCACAGCTAGTCGAACAGCGTACTGACGTGGAATGGGATGACGAGAAGGGCACGTTGCGCACCTTACGCCGTGAGCAGATCGGCGAACTGATACTGAAGACTCAGCCGCTTGCCCGACCGGATGCGGAGGCGTTACAGGCCGCGCTGCTACGCTGGGTCGCTAAAAAGGGGTTATCGGTACTGGGATGGACGCCGGAGGCTGAGCAACTGCGGTTACGTATCCAGTGTGCCGCCCAGTGGCTGCCCGAAGAGAACTGGCCCGCCGTCGATGAGGCCAGCCTGCTTGACTCGCTGGATCGCTGGCTGCAACCGCAGATGAGCGCCGTGCGGGATCTGAAGAGTCTGCAGTCGGTCAATCTGGTCACTGCGCTCTTACATTTGCTCACATGGTCACAACGTCAGCGGCTGGATACTGTGCTGCCAACTCATTACACTGTGCCCACCGGAAGTCGGCTGCCGATTCGCTATGATGCAGATAAACCGCCCGCACTGGCGGTGCGTATTCAGGAAATGTTTGGCGAAGCCAGTAATCCTGCCGTCGCAGAAGGTCGCGTGCCGCTGGTGCTGGAGCTGTTATCGCCCGCCCAGCGTCCCTTACAGATCACCCGCGATCTGGCGGCGTTCTGGCGCGGTGCCTATAAAGATGTGCAAAAAGAAATGAAAGGGCGTTATCCCAAACATACCTGGCCCGACGATCCGGCCTCCGCAATACCGACCCGGCGGACGAAAAAGAATACGTCACAGGGCGGGCCCGCTTTTTAATTCAGAGGGTTCTGCCATGCGACAGTGAAGAAAGCAGTTAGAGTAGCGGCGCAGCCGTAAGCTATGCCTGGAGAATGAAACCAATGTCTGGGAACGATCGCGAACCTATTGGGCGCAAAGGAAAACCGTTGCCACCGCGCAACAGCGCCCGCCGTGGGCGGCGCAGAGACATCGATAGTGATGTCGCTCAGGACGATTTTGATGATGATTACGAGGAGGAAGCGCCGGTGCCACGTAAAGGTAAAGGTAAAGGTGGAAAACCGCCGCGCGGCAAACGCCGTTGGCTGGGATGGTTTATTAAGCTGTTCCTGGTATTTGTAGTGGTCATGGCCGCGTGGGGCGTATACCTCGATTCGGAAATTCGCAGCCGCATTGACGGTAAAGTGTGGCAACTGCCCGCTGCTGTCTACGGTCGTATGGTCAGCCTCGAACCTGGCATGGCCTACAATAAAAGCGAAATGATTGCCCTGCTGGAAGGCACGCAGTACCGCGAAGTCTCGCGCATTACGCGTCCGGGAGAATTCTCGGTCAAAGGTAACACCATTGAACTGCTGCGTCGTCCGTTTGATTTCCCGGACAGCAAAGAAGGGCAGATTCATGCCCGAATGACATTCAGCAAAGATGAGCTGAGTGAGATTAAGAACGTCGAAACCGGGCGTGATTTTGGTTTCTTCCGGCTTGATCCTCGTCTGATTACGATGCTGCAGTCACCCAATGGTGAACAGCGCTTGTTCGTTCCCCGTGCCGGTTTCCCTGATCTGTTGGTGGATACCTTAATCGCAACGGAAGATCGCCACTTTTATGAGCACGACGGCATCAGCCCGTACTCCATTGGCCGTGCCTTCCTGGCGAACATCACCGCCGGAAAAGCGGTGCAGGGCGGCAGTACGCTTACCCAGCAACTGGTCAAAAACCTGTTCCTGACTAATGAGCGTTCGCTGTGGCGTAAAGCCCGTGAAGCCTATATGGCCGTGATCATGGATGCCCGTTACAGCAAAGATCGTATCCTGGAGCTTTACCTGAACGAGGTGTATCTCGGTCAGGCAGGTAACGATCAGATCCGCGGTTTCCCTCTGGCCAGCCTCTACTATTTTGGCCGCCCGGTTGACGAGCTGAGTCTCGATCAGCAGGCGATGCTGGTGGGCATGGTGAAAGGGGCGTCGCTCTATAACCCATGGCGTAACCCGAAACTGGCCCTGGAACGACGTAATCTGGTGCTGCGCCTGCTGCAGCAGCAGAAAGTGATCGATCAGGAACTGTACGACATGCTGTCGGCCCGTCCGTTGGGCGTGCAGCCGAAAGGCGGTGTGATTACGCCACAGCCTGCCTTTATGCAGATGGTGCGTAATGAGCTTCAGGCAAAACTGGGCGACAAAGTCAAAGATCTGTCGGGCGTGAAAATTTTCACCACCCTGGATCCGGTTTCTCAGGATGCGGCCGAAAAAGCCGTTGTAGACGGTATTCCCACCCTGAAAAAACAGCGCGGTCTGAAAGATCTGGAAACCGCAATGGTGGTCGTTGACCGCTTTACAGGTGAAGTTCGTGCGATGGTCGGTGGGGCCGATCCGCAGTTTGCCGGGTATAACCGCGCGTTGCAGGCGCGCCGATCCATCGGCTCGCTGGCGAAACCGGCCACCTATCTGACCGCGCTGAGCCAACCCAACACTTACCGCCTGAACAGCTGGATTGCGGATGAGCCTATTGCGCTGAAACAGCCGAATGGCAGCATCTGGAAACCCATGAACGACGACCGGCGCTTTAGTGGCAAAGTGATGCTGGTCGATGCGCTGACGAACTCCATGAACGTGCCAACGGTTAACCTGGGCATGACGCTGGGACTGAATGCGGTGGTGGACACCTGGACGAAGCTGGGTGTGCCTAAAGATCAGCTGAATCCGGTTCCGGCGATGTTACTGGGCGCACTCAACCTGACGCCTGTGGAAGTGGCTCAGGCCTTCCAGTCCATTGCCAGCGGCGGGAATCATGCAGAGCTGTCAGCCGTGCGTTCGGTCATCGCGGAAGACGGTACCGTGCTGTATCAGAGCTTCCCGCAGGCGCAGCGCGTTGAACCGGCACAGGCGGCTTATTTAACGCTGTATACCATGCAACAGGTCGTCGATCGCGGTACCGCCCGGGCGCTGGGGGCACGTTTCCCGAATGCGCACCTGGCAGGGAAAACCGGCACCACGAACGATCTGGTCGACAGCTGGTTTGCCGGGATTGATGGTAAAGAAGTGGCGATCACCTGGGTTGGCCGTGATAACAACCAGCCGACCAAACTCTATGGTGCCAGCGGGGCGATGCAGATTTACCGCCGCTACCTGGACAATCAGGCTCCGATGCCGCTGCAGCTTACGCCGCCGGAAGATGTGACGATGATGAACATCGATACTGCGGGTAACTTTGTTTGCGGTACAGGAAGCAGCACATGGCGCACGCTGCCTGTCTGGACACTGGATCCGAATGCGCTCTGCCAGCAGCAGCAACAGCAGGTTCAGCAAATGCAGCAACAGCAGCAGATGCAGGACCAGCAACAGCAGCAGTTACAGCAGCAGCAACAGCAGGAACAAAAAGACAGCAACGGCGTTGCCGGCTGGATAAAAGATATGTTCGGTAAATAACCCGTCAAACGCGGATGAAAAAGGCACTTCGGTGCCTTTTTTTATTCCACATCAAAACCCCTTGCCATCGCCCGTGAAACGACGCCACGCCGGGGAATTCTGCTTGCAGAAATTGCGAGACTTCGCATATTATCCAATCGTTATAATAATCATTATCGTTTCGATTCGCTTAATCATCCCCATTTGAGAGACACCTTCATGACAGCGCGTTCTATCCCTTTTGCTTCTCCATCCGGCGTATTTACGCGTCGGCCTCTGGCTTTGATCATTGCCCTGGTGACCAGCGGCGCAAGCGTAATGGCTTACGCTGAACAAACGGTGGTGGTATCTGCAAATGGCGGTGGTGCGGTGGCGCAGGAAAACGCGTGGGGCCCGGCGCCCACCATCGCCGCAAAACACAGCGCCACCGGCACCAAAACGGACACGCCGATTGAAAAGAATCCGCAGTCGGTTTCTGTGGTGACGCGGGAAGAGATGGAGATGCGCAGCGTCACCAGCGTGAAGCAGGCCTTTAATTACACGCCGGGTGTGCTTACCGGTAACCGCGGCAGTTCAGGCGTCTATGATGCGTTGTCAATTCGCGGTTTTAGCGAAACCAACACCAACCAGTATCTCGATGGGTTAAAGCTGCAGGGCGACAACTACTCGGAATTCGCTATTGATCCCTATTTCCTGGAGCGGGCTGAGCTGCTGCGCGGGCCGGTGTCGGTGCTGTACGGTAAGAGCAACCCGGGCGGTGTGGTCGCGCTGGTCAGTAAACGTCCCACCCAGGAAACGCTGCGTGAAGTGCAGTTCCAGATGGGCAATCACAATCTTTACTCCACCGGCTTTGATTTTGGCGGTGCGATCGATGACGCAGGCGTTTACAGCTACCGTCTGACAGGCCTGGCGAGCAGCCAGGATGCCCAGCAGGCGAACAACAAGCAAAAGCGCTACACCATCGCGCCGTCCTTCAGCTGGCGACCAGACGAAAACACCCGTCTGGATCTGCTGACCTACTTCCAGAATGAACCGGACACGGGTTATTACGGCTGGTTACCGCGTGAAGGCACGGTCGTGCCCATTACGCGTCCTGATGGCAGCCAGTACAAACTGCCGACCAGCTTTGATGAAGGGGAGAAGAGCAATCGCATCTCCCGTAACACCAAAATGGTCGGCTACAGCTTTGAACACCGTTTTGATGAGACCTGGACGGTACGCCAGAACCTGCGTTATGCCGAGTTAACGACGGATTACCGCAGCATTTATGGCAATGGATTTAACGCCGCCACCCAGGAAATCACGCGAGGTTATGCCACTTCAGACGAAAAACTGAATGAGTTCGCCGTCGATAACCAGGCACAGGCAAAATTTGCAACCGGTCAACTCGACCATACGCTTTTGCTTGGTGTGGATTATCAACGCATGCGTAATGATATCAACGCAGCGTTTGGTTCAGCATTTCCTTTGAATGCGGTTGCTCCTCAGTATGGTAATGATTCGCTTAACGGCACGCCTTTCCCCTATCGTTATCTGAACAAACAGGAACAAACCGGCCTTTACGCGCAGGATCAAATGGCGTGGGATCGTTGGGTGCTGACGTTAGGCAGCCGTTATGATTACGCGATGACATCTGCGATAAATCGCGACACCAATACCGAAGTCAAAAATCATGATCAGGCCTTCACCTGGCGTGGCGGCGTAAACTACGTTTTCGATAACGGTATCGCGCCTTATTTCAGTTATAGCGAATCCTTTATCCCAACGGCCGGGACGACAGTGAGCGGGCAACCTTTCGACCCATCGCGTGCTAAGCAGTACGAAACGGGGGTGAAATATGTGCCGAAAGATCGTCCTGTCGTGGTTACGGCTGCGATTTATGAACTGACTAAGTCCAAAAATTTAACAGCCGATCCTGACCATACCCTTTTCAGCATCCAGAGCGGCGAAATCCGTTCTCGCGGTGTCGAACTGGAAGCCAAGGCGGCCCTCAATGCCAACGTCAACCTGACCGCATCTTATACCTATACCGATGCTGAATATACGGAAGATACACAGCTTAAAGGCAAAACCCCGGTGCAGGTGCCTAAGCACATGGCCTCGCTGTGGAGCGACTATACCTTCCATGAAACGGCGCTGTCCGGCGTAACGTTGGGCGCGGGCGTCCGTTATGTGGGTGAAACACAGGGGTTATACAGTGCGGGTCCCGACGTGAACCAAAACTTCACCGTCGCGGGTTACACTACCGTCGATGCCGCGTTGAAATATGATTTAGGCCGTTTTGGTTTGCCTGGCTCAACGGTTGGCGTTAACGTTAACAACCTGTTTAACCGTGACTACGTTGCCAGTTGCTACCGTGAATACGCGTGCTACTGGGGCGCAGAGCGACAAATTGTCGGCACCGCCACGTTCCGGTTCTGATCGATGAGGGCGCTTCGGCGCCCGTTTACAGGGATAACCATGCAGCTTCCGCAGTACCAACAGACCGCCTTCCGACTGGATAACGCCAGCTTTCGCGTACCGGGCCGTACGCTCCTTCATCCCGTTTCTCTCGCTTTTACGCCAGGTAAAGTCACCGCGCTGATTGGGCACAATGGTTCAGGGAAATCCACGCTGTTAAAAATGCTGGGGCGGCATCACGCGGCCAGCGAAGGGCGGGTTCTGCTCAACGAACAGCCTGTTGATCGCTGGAGCAGCAAAGCGTTTGCCCGTGAGGTCGCCTATTTGCCGCAGCAGTTACCGGCTGCGGAAGGCATGACGGTACGTGAGTTGGTGGCCATTGGGCGTTATCCCTGGCATGGTGCGCTGGGGCGCTTTACGCAGGACGATCGCGAGCGGGTCGCGCAGGCAATCGCGCGGGTTGGACTAACGCCATTCGCCTCGCGGCTGGTCGACAGCCTCTCTGGTGGTGAGCGCCAGCGTGCATGGCTGGCAATGATGGTCGCTCAGAACAGCCGCTGCCTGTTGCTGGATGAACCTACCTCTGCGCTGGATATTGCCCACCAGGTGGATGTGCTGGCGCTGGTTCAGACGCTGAGCCATGAACATGGCTTAACGGTCATTACCGTCTTACACGATATTAATATGGCGGCTCGCTATTGTGACCATCTGGTCGCCTTGCGCGGCGGCGAACTGATTGCAGAAGGTGGACCAGAACACATTATGCAGGCAGATGTGTTGCAGGCTATTTACGGTATCCCAATGGGCATCTTTCCCCATCCTGGCGGCGGTGCGCCGGTGAGTTTTGTGTGTTAAGGATACGATAATGCCGGATTTATATCGCCGTCGCCTGCTGATGGCAATGGCGTTGTCGCCTCTCATCCCGTCTTTCCCATCGCCTGCGGCACAGCCTGACAGCGACCGCGTTATTGCGCTGGAGTGGCTGCCCACCGAGTTACTCCTGGCGCTGGGCGTGAACCCGTTGGGTGTGGCGGACGTGCATAACTACAACGTCTGGGTGGGACAGCCGCCATTGCCTGCGGGCGTGGTGGATGTCGGGTTACGTACCGAGCCAAATCTTGAGCTGATGACCCAGATGCATCCCTCGCTGATTCTCTGCTCGAACGGTTACGGCCCACCGAAAGATAAGCTGCGGCGCATTGCGCCGATCATGGGGTTTGACCTGCACAATGGCGATGGCAAACCGCTGAGTCGCGCACGGGCCTCATTGCGGGCGCTGGCGGCCCGACTGGGACGGGAGGCGCAGGCTGAGGCGCATCTGCAACAGGTGGATGCGGAGATTGCGGCGGCGCGTCAGCGTCTGGCGCCGCACGCCGGTCGGGCCATTTTGCTGATGTCGCTACTCGACAGCCGCCACGCTATTACCTTCGGTAAAAACAGCTTATTCCTGGAAGTGATGGCGCTTTTGAATCTGAAAAATGCCTGGCAGGGCGAAACCAGTTTTTGGGGCAGCGCCGTGATTGGACTGGAACGGCTGGCCGTTTTCCATGACGTAGAGGCGATCTGCTTCGAGCATGACAATGATGCCGTGATGCAGCAACTGTCGCGAAGTCCGTTATGGCAGTCCATGCCGTTTGTTCACAGCGGCCATTTCCAGCGCGTTCCGGCGGTGTGGTACTACGGTGCGACCTTGTCAGCCCTGCACTTTATTCGCGTGCTGGAACGTGCGCTGAAGAAATCGTAATGCGTCATCGTTTTTTCCCGTTAGCCGTGACAGGTACGCTGTTCTTCCTGGCGCTGGTGTTAACCGCGATCAATCTGCAACAGGCGCTGCCCACGAACCAGTGGTTGCAGGCGCTGTGGACACCGGACAGCAGCAACATTGAGCAAATGGTCTTTCACTACAGCTTACTGCCGCGCTGGTCACTGGCGCTGCTGGTGGGGGCAGGGCTGGGGTTAGCCGGATTACTGTTTCAGCAGGTGTTGCGCAATCCGCTGGCCGAACCGGGCACGTTAGGCGTTTCATCCGGCGCGCAGTTAGGAATGACCGTCGCGACCTTATGGCACCTGCCGGGTGGGGCGCTGGCTCATCAGTTCGCCGCGTCGGGTGGCGCGCTGTTGGTCGGTGCGCTGGTGTTCAGCGTGGCCTGGTGCAAACGTCTGTCGCCCGTTACGCTGATTCTGGCAGGGCTGGTTCTCAGCCTGTACAGCTGCGCAGTGAACCAAATATTTGCCATCTTTAACCACGATCAACTGCAGAATATGTTCCTGTGGAGCACCGGCACGTTGAATCAGATGAGCTGGGACAGCGTTACCCAACTCTGGCCACGTCTGGTGCTTGCGCTGGCGCTGTCTCTGGCACTACTGAGACCGCTTACGCTGATGGGGCTGGACGATGGCGTCGCCAAAAATCTTGGGTTAGCGCTGTCCGCTACGCGGCTGGCCGTCCTGGTTCTGGCCATCTTGCTGAGTGCTGAGTTGGTGAGCGTAGCGGGGATCATTGGCTTCATTGGTTTATTTGCACCGCTGCTGGCAAGGCTGCTGGGTGGACGGCGGTTACTGAGCCGCATGCTGCTGGCCCCCCTGATTGGTGCACTGCTGCTCTGGCTGGCGGATGCCTGCGTACTCTGGCTCACGGCGCACTGGCGCGAGGTCTCCACCGGAACCGTGACGGCGCTGCTGGGCGTGCCCATTCTGTTGGCGCTGTTACCTCGCCTGCGAACCGGATCCGTTCCGCCTGCGCTGGATCAGGGGGACAACGTGCCGGTCGAGCGATACCGTTACGGGCGCTGGACGCTGGTGGGATTGCTGATGCTGGGCGGACTGACATGGCTGTGTCTGGCCTTTGGGCGTGATGCGCATGGCTGGGTTTGGACGTCTGGCGACATGCTGCAACAGTTATTACCCTGGCGCGCGCCGCGTGTGCTGGCGGCGCTGGAGGTCGGCCTGATGCTCGGTGTGGCGGGCAGCCTGATCCAGCGTCTCACCGGTAATCCCATGGCCAGTCCTGAAGTGCTGGGCATCAGTTCCGGCGCGGCCTGCGGTGTGGTCATGATGCTGTTCTTTGTTCCCGGCAACGCGCTGGCATTTCTGTTGCCGGCAGGTGCGCTGGGGGCGGCGATAACGCTGGCGGTTATCATGCTGGTCGCCAGTCGTGGTGGTTTCTCACCGGAACGTATGCTACTGGCGGGTATGGCACTCAACAGCGCCTTTGTCACCATTCTGATGCTGTTGATGGCAAGTGGCGATCCGCGCATGGCGGGGTTACTGACCTGGATATCCGGATCAACTTACAACATCAGTGCTACGCAGGCGCTGCAAAGTGCAGGTTGTGCGGCTGTTTTAGTGGCATTAGCGCCACTGGCCAGCCGCTGGTTAACCATTCTGCCACTTGGCAGCATGACCGCACGGTCTGTCGGTATGGCACTGACGGGTTCACGACTCGCCCTGTTGCTGTTAGCGGCGGCCTTAACGGCTTGTGCCACGCTGACGATTGGGCCGCTGAGCTTTGTCGGCTTAATGGCACCCCATATGGCCCGTATGTTGGGCTTTCGCCGCGCGCTGCCACAGGTGTTACTGTCTGGCGTGCTGGGGGCCGGGTTAATGGTGGCCGCAGACTGGTGCGGGCGCATGCTGGCCTTTCCCAGTCAGATTCCGGCGGGCCTGATGGCGACCTTTTTGGGCGCACCCTATTTTATCTGGCTACTGCGCCGTTCACGTTAAAAAAAAGACCGGCTCAGCCGGTCTTTTCTCATTAGAGCTTCGCGAAACAGCGCCGGGCCGCCTCGACGGTGTGCTGAATATCCTCATCAGTGTGTGCCAGCGACATAAACCCGGCCTCAAAGGCGGACGGCGCAAAATACACGCCTTCTTCGAGCATCAGGTGGAAGAAGCGCTTGAAGCGTTCCACGTCGCACTGTGTCACGTCCTGATAGCAGGTGACGCTGTCGGCATCGGTAAAGAACAGGCCAAACATGCCGCCAACCTGATTCACCACCACGGGAATATTTTCCTGTCTGGCTGCCTCAACCAGCCCCTGAGCCAGTTGTTCAGTCAGACGGTTCAGCCTGTCATGCATACCTGGCTGCGCAATCTGTGTCAGGCAGGCATAACCGGCGGCCATAGCTACGGGATTACCGGACAACGTACCGGCCTGGTAAACCGGCCCGGTCGGGGCCAGCGCGGACATGACCTCGCGACGGCCACCGAACGCACCCACTGGCATACCACCGCCGATGATTTTGCCCAGGCAGGTGAGATCCGGCTTCACGTTATAGTGCGCCTGTGCGCCGCCCAGCGCCACACGAAAGCCTGTCATCACTTCATCAATAATCAGCAGCGCACCGAACTCATCGCACAGGGCACGCAGGCCCGGCAGGAAGTCAGGCTGCGGAGGGATACAGTTCATATTGCCGGCAACAGGCTCAACGATAATGGCAGCGACAGCCGCGGGATACTGTTCAAAGGCCGCACGAACAGAGTCCAGATCGTTATAGGTGCAGGTCAGCGTATGCTTAGCAAAATCGGCGGGTACGCCCGGCGAGTTGGGTTGGCCCAGCGTCAGCGCACCTGAGCCGGCTTTCACCAGCAGGTGGTCGGCATGGCCGTGATAGCACCCTTCGAACTTGATGATTTTATCGCGTCCGGTAAACCCGCGCGCCAGACGAATCGCACTCATGGTCGCTTCGGTGCCGGAGTTGACCATGCGTACCATTTCCATACTCGGTACCAGGTCACATACCAGCTGCGCCATGGTGACTTCCATTTCGGTCGGCGCACCAAAGCTCAGGCCGCGCTGGGCTGCCTCAATCACAGCCTGACGAATGCCTTCGTTGTTATGTCCCAGTACCATTGGCCCCCATGAGCCAACATAGTCGATATAGGCTTTGCCATCGGCGTCATACAGACAGGCGCCATCAGCATGCTCAATGAACAGCGGAACGCCGCCGACACCGGTAAACGCACGGACCGGCGAGTTCACACCGCCGGGGATCAGGCGTTGTGCTTCGGCGAACAGTTTTTCAGACTTACTCATTTTCGGCTCCAGCAGTTCATATAATTTCGGGCTATTCTACGGAAGAGGGGCGGCCGACGAAAGCCAGATATCCCTGCGTACGACTTCTCCGCGTCAATCCGGCACAGAGTGCGAAGCTGAGCGCTTGATTGCGGCGGGTCGCTGGCAGATAATAGCAACATTGAGGTCGTTTTCTGACCCGGACGTTTAAGGAGTAACTCATGAGTGATGAAGTAGTAGCACTGCCGTTGCAGTTTACCGACGCAGCAGCCAACAAAGTGAAAAATCTGATTGCTGACGAAGATAACCCGGCGCTGAAGCTGCGTGTGTATATCACTGGTGGTGGTTGCAGCGGCTTTCAGTATGGTTTCACCTTCGACGATCAAATGAACGACGGTGATATGACCATTGAAAAGCAGGGCGTTTCGCTGGTGGTGGATCCAATGAGTCTGCAGTATCTGGTAGGCGGTTCGGTGGATTACACCGAAGGTCTGGAAGGGTCGCGCTTTATCGTAACCAACCCGAACGCCAAAACCACCTGCGGTTGCGGGTCTTCCTTCAGCATCTGATCATCAGGCCGCTCTCTCCGGGCGGCCTCTTACCATTCTATTGTCACCAGTCTGTCGTTCGTTGTGCGGCTTCCCTGACGCTTCAGCACCGTTTGCGTCACGCGCGGCTGTGCGCTGCTCTGGCGACCGCAGTCAACCTGTGGCGAAGACGGGCTTCGCACGCTGTTGACTTCGCAACGTGAATAGATAACAAGTCTGGCATTGATAGAGCCGGTCGTGGATCCCGCGAACGCCTGCTGCGCGATCACAAGCCCTATGGCCAGAAGCAGGGCTTTAGTCATAGTGAATTCCTGGTGTAGTCAAAAGCGCATCGCGCAGAAGGACGGCGGGCTTACATGGCACGCGTCTCTTAAATAACGTTAACGGCAGTGAAAATGATTACTTTAATCGGCAGGGCAATATTCAGTGGCCTGAAGATGCCTTTGGGGCGGGATGCAGTGCCTCACAGAGCTGCTCTGCGGCTAACAGGATACGCGGGCCCGGACGGCTGAGCCAGTCCTCGTTAATGGCAATGATGCGTACGTTGAGCTGTGGCCGCCAGAACTGCGCAAGCGTTTCAGCCTGTTGCGAACCGCCCGTTGTCACAATGACCTGAGGGTGGCGCATCAGGACCTGCTCCCGGCTCACCTGAGGCCAGCTCACCGGACTTGCGGCAAAAATATTTTGCCCGCCACACAGGCCGATAATGTCATTTTGCAGCGTCGCTTTAGCCGCCGTATACAGGGGGGAAAGACCAAACTGCACAAAAACGCGTACGGGGGGTTGCGGACGGTAGCGTTGGCGCAAGGCTGCGACCTGCTGGCGTAGTTGCGTAGCGGCCTGTGTAGCACGCTGGGGGGACGGGCTCCATCGGGCTAATCCAGCCAGCGAATGAATCATGTCATCCAGTGTCGAGGTGGCGACCCATTCCACATGAATCCCTGAGTGCACTAACTGCGCCACCTGACGGGATGAGGTGCCGCCGGGCCATGCCAGCACAACATCGGGCTTAAGCTGTAAAATGCGCTCAAGGTTCATCCCCTGCCAGGTCGCGACCTGCTCAATCTTTTGTGCTTCAGCGGGATAACCCGACCAGGCACTGACCGCAACCGGCGTGATGCCGGCGGCAAAAGCCAGTTCAGTCAGGTGAGGAGCCAGGGTGATGACGCGGGGCGGTGCAGCAGGCAGGCTGCTGCAAAACAGCAGCAGCCAGCAAAACAGCAGGGATTTAGCCATGTGCCAGGCGGGCCAGCAGATTTTCCACCATCAGGGAGGACTGCTTAGCGGCAACGCTCAGGAACTCATCGAAACTCAGGTGCGATTCCTGATCGGCCACATCGGAGATCGCGCGGACGACCACAAACGGCACGTTAAACTGGTGGCAGACATGGCCGATAGCGGTGGCTTCCATCTCAACGGCAATCGCCTGTGGGAACGTGGCGCGAATGCGGGCCAGAGGGGCTGCGCCATTGATAAACGCGTCACCGCTGACCACCAGGCCGCGAACCGCGTTGAGATTCAACTGCTGAATACAGGCTTCTGCGGCGGCGATCAGCTTACTGTCTGCGGTAAAGGCCGCAGGGCAGCCCGCCATCTGGCCCGGTTCATAACCAAAGGCTGTGACATCGGCATCGTGATAGCGCACTTCATCGGACACCACAATATCGCCTACCTTTAACGAAGAGGCTAAGCCGCCCGCTGAGCCGGTGTTAATCACCAAATCGGGTTTGCACAATTGCAGTAACAATGTGGTGCCCATAGCGGCCGAGGTCTTACCAATGCCGGATTTCAGCAACGCAACGTCCACACCATTCAGTGTGCCAGTGTAAATTTCACAACCAGCCAGAGACAGGGTCTGGCGATTTTCAATTTTGTCTCGCAGCAGGGTAACTTCCTGCTCCATTGCGCCAATGATGCCTGCTTTCATTTTACGTCTCGCTAATGTAATGGATGTCAATATCAGGCATAGTCTATCATGGCAGTGACGGGATTATTTCACGAAAAAATAAGGGGACAGCTATGGCGACGATCAATTTCAGGAAGAAGATCAGCTTCACTCGCCCTTATAGCAACCGTAAAGATCCACAGGGGGAATATTTTATTACCCGCCATTTCGAAAGCGATCGTGGGCGGATCATTAATTCAGCGGCAATTCGTCGACTGCAACAAAAAACTCAGGTATTCCCGCTTGAGCGCAACGCCGCCGTACGTTCCCGTCTGACGCATTCGCTTGAAGTGCAACAAACCGGCCGGTATATCAGCAAAGAAATTCTGCAGACGCTAAAGATGCAGGGCGGACTGGCAAAATATGGTCTGGATGACATGGAAGGGGCGTTCGAAAGCCTCGTCGAAATGGCCTGCCTGTTACATGACGTAGGTAACCCACCGTTTGGGCATTTTGGCGAAGCCGCCATTAATGACTGGTTTGAAGATAACCTGCCCGCTGAACTGGTCGATCCGCTGGTTGCGGGTGTTGAAAACGAGGCGCAGCGCGCGGACTTTGATCGCATGAATGCCATGATTCGTCAGGATTTGTGCCACTTCGAAGGGAATGCTCAGGCTATTCGCATGGTGCATTCGCTGCTGCAACTCAACCTGAGCTATTCTCAGGTAGCCTGCATCCTGAAATATACCGCGCCCGCATGGTGGCAGGGGGAAAAACCGGCTCAGTTTAGCGTATTAATGAAAAAGCCGGGCTTCTATTTATCTGAGCGGGAATATATCGATGAGCTTCGCACCGCCACAAATTTGACGGAACACCATCGCTTTCCGCTGACCTATATCATGGAAGCCGCTGACGACATCTCCTATTGTATTGCCGATTTAGACGATGCCGTTGAAAAAGCCATATTTAACGTGGACAGTCTGTATGAATATCTCAGCAAGGCCTGGGGAACAATAAATAATAACGATGCCTTCAGTCGTACAGTGGGGGAAGCGTGGCGCGAAGCGGGCAGTAAAAAACGCCGTAGCCGTAGCGATCAGTTTTTTATGTCGCTGCGGGTCAATGTTCAGAATGTTTTGGTCACCTACGCGGTGAAACGTTTTATTGATAATCTGCCTGCCATATTCGAGGGGCACTTCAACCATGCTTTATTAGAAGACGAAGGTGAAGAGGGCCGTTTATTACAGATTTTTAAAACCGTGGCGCGCCAGCAGGTGTTTAATCATTCCGAAGTTGAGCAACTGGAACTGCAGGGTTATCGGGTAATTAAGGGCTTGCTGGAAATATATCAGCCGCTGATGTCGCTCAATTATGAAGCGTTTACCACACTGATAAATGAAGACTTTTTACGCCATCATCCCATAGAGACCCGACTGTTCCATAAACTGTCTGGTAAACACCGAAAAGCCTATTTGTATAAAATGCGTACATTGGTTGTTGAGCATAAATATGAGCGTTTGTTATGGGAACGTTATTATCGTTTTCGCCTGATTCAGGATTACATTAGTGGCATGACGGATCTCTATGCCTGGGATGAGTATCGTCGCTTAATGGCGGTGGAATAACCCGAGAATTGTAAAGAGCGCGAATAAATTTTTACTTTTGCCTAAAACTTTTAGAGGAACTTCGCGCTAAAACATTTATCTCAACATTCGACCACAGCAATGGTCAGTATATCCATCATTGTGAGATACCAAAATGAAAAAAACCTCGTTAATGTTAAGCGCCCTGGCGCTTAGTCTTGGCATGGCACTGACCCCTGTGAGTGCTTTCGCTGCGGAAACATCCTCTTCCGTGTCATCCACCAACAGCCAGCAGTTGCCGAGCCTTGCGCCAATGCTGGAAAAGGTTATGCCTTCAGTCGTGAGTATCAGCGTTGAAGGAAGTACGACGGTCAAAACGCCACGGATGCCGCAGCAGTTTCAGCAATTTTTTGGCGATAATTCGCCTTTCTGCCAGGACGGTTCGCCATTCATGGGCTCACCGCTTTGCCAGGGCGGTGACGGTGGCGGTGCCCCTGCCGCGCCAGATACGCAGCAGCAAAAATTTAGAGCGCTGGGCTCTGGTGTCATCATTAACGCTGAAAAAGGCTATGTGGTCACCAATAACCATGTGGTAAACGACGCGACGAAAATTCAGGTAAAACTGAGCGATGGTCGCAGTTACGATGCCAAAGTGATTGGTAAAGATCCCAGCTCGGATATCGCATTAATTCAGCTGGAAGGTGCTAAAAATCTTACCGCGATTAAGATGGCCGACTCTGACAATTTACGGGTGGGCGATTACGCCGTGGCGATTGGTAACCCGTATGGTCTGGGTGAAACCGTTACGTCTGGTATCGTGTCCGCGCTGGGACGCAGTGGCCTGAATGTTGAAAACTATGAGAACTTTATTCAAACCGATGCGGCCATCAACCGGGGTAACTCGGGTGGCGCTCTGGTAAATCTCAACGGCGAGCTGATTGGCATCAACACCGCTATCCTGGCACCGGACGGCGGCAATATTGGTATTGGCTTCGCCATCCCGAGCAACATGGTGAAAAACCTGACGGCACAAATGGTGGAATACGGTCAGGTTAAACGCGGCGAGCTGGGCATTATGGGGACCGAGCTTAACTCTGAGCTGGCGAAGGCGATGAAAGTCGATGCGCAACGCGGTGCATTCGTCAGTCAGGTCGTACCGAACTCTGCGGCGGCGAAGGGCGTTATTAAAGCGGGTGACGTCATTGTGTCGATGAACGGTAAGCCGTTAACCAGCTTTGCTTCACTGCGTGCCGAAGTCGGCTCGTTGCCGGTGGGAACCACGCTGAAACTTGGCATACTGCGTGACGGTAAACCGCTGGATGTGACGGTTCAGCTGCAGCAGAGCACGCAGGACAAGGTGCAGTCCGCCACCATTTACACCGGTATTGAAGGCGCGGATCTGAGCAATAATTCAGGTAAAGAGAAAGGCGTTCGGGTTGACAGCGTGAAAGCGGGCAGCGCGGCGGCCAGAATTGGCCTGAAAAAAGGCGACCTGATTCTTGGCGTCAACCAGCAGGCCGTCAGCAATCTGGGCGAACTGCGTAAAATCCTCGATACCAAGCCACCGGTACTGGCGTTGAACGTGCAGCGCGGAGACAGTTCACTGTATCTGCTGGCGCAGTAATCACAGGCAGCGGTTTATCAGGCGGACTTCGGTCCGCCTTTTTTATGGCGACGCGCACAAATGTGATGGTCGCCGCATTTCTGTTAATGCCTGCCGGGCCTTGTGCAGATGCACAATGTTCTCCCGGTATCGCGCGTCTATGCTGTTTTCCCCCTTTTTATGACTCAGGAGTACAGGATGGCAACCTGTCATCTCGACGCACGACTGGCGCAGGAAATTGTCGCGCGCACTATGAAAATCATTGATGGCAATGTCAACGTTATGGATGCAAGAGGACGGATTATTGGAAGCGGTGACCGGGAGCGCATCGGCGAATTACATGAGGGTGCATTGTTAGTGCTGTCTCAGGGACGTATTGTGGATATTGACGATGCGGTGGCCCGGCAGCTGCATGGAGTCAGGCCGGGAATTAATCTGCCGTTGCGTATCGACGGGATGATTGTTGGAGTGATTGGTCTGACGGGCGAGCCGGGTGCGCTGCGTCACTATGGTGAATTAGTCTGTATGGCCGCAGAGATGATGCTGGAGCAGGCGCGGCTGTTGCACATGCTGGCGCAGGACAGCCGTCTGCGGGAAGAGTTGGTGCTCAATCTCATTCGCAGTGACGCGATCTCCCCGCAACTCACCGAATGGGCGCAGCGCCTCGGCATCGATCTTAATCAGCCCCGAATCGTGGCGGTGATCGAAGTGGACAGTGGGCAGCTTGGCGTTGACAGCGCGATGTCAGAATTACAGCAGTTGCAGACGTTATTGACGACACCGGCGCGGGATAACCTGATTGCCATCGTCTCACTAACCGAAATGGTCGTGCTGAAACCGGCATTAAATGCACACGGACGTTATGATCAACACGATCACCGCAGGCGGATCGAACAGCTCATGCAGCGCATGAAGGAAAGTGGTCATCTGCGCATGCGTATCGCGCTGGGCAATTTCTTTACGGGCATGGGCAGCATTGCACGTTCATATCGTACTGCGCGAACAACGATGGCGGTGGGAAAGCAGCGTATGCCCGAGGTTCGCAGCTATTTTTATCAGGATTTGATGCTGCCGGTCCTGCTCGACAGCTTACGGGGTGGCTGGCAGTCAAATGAACTGGCGCGTCCGCTGGAAAAGCTAAAAAGCATGGACAGCAACGGTTTGCTGCGACGCACGCTGAGTGCCTGGTTCAGCAACAACGTGCAGCCCGGCGCGACGTCGCGTGCGCTTTTTATTCATCGAAATACCCTGGAATACCGTTTAAATCGTATTGCTGAATTGACGGGACTCAACCTGGGCAAGGTCGACGATCGCCTGCTGTTGTACATCGCGATCCAACTGGATGAGCAGGGCTGACAGGGCCCGAAAAAACGAAGAGGACAGACTGATGCGCGCACTGAGTTGGGGATGTGGCTTACTGATACTTGCGTTCACCTGCCAGGCGGCGGCGGCGGACACACTGATTTTTCTCTCGACAAAGACTTTGCTCACTACACGGCAGACCATCCAGAATCAGCAGGCAAGCCCACGTACGCAGCAAGCCTGGCAACAGCTGAAACAGCAGGCGGATAAGGCGCTTAAGCAGCCCGATCCCAGCGTCATGGACAAAGGTCTGGTGCCCCCCAGCGGCTCGCGACACGATTATCTCAGCCTGAGCGCGTACTGGTGGCCGGACGCCCGGCAGAAAACGGGGCTTCCGTGGAGCCGTCGGGATGGCGAGGTGAATCCCGACACAAAAAACAACCAAACAGACGGGCTGCGTTTTGCGCGTTTTAGTGCCGATGTGCAGGCACTGACGCTGGCCTGGTTCTTTTCGGGCGATGTACGCTATGCCAGTAAAGCTCAATCGATGATCCGTCACTGGTTTATCGATCCTGCCAGCCGCATGAACCCCAACCTTAACTTTGCGCAAGGCGTGCCGGGCATCAGCACGGGCCGGCATGATGGCGTACTGGATGGGCGTTATTTTGCCACCCGCATTGTTGATGCGTTGATATTGCTGCGTCAGTCACCTGGCTGGCGTGCAGGCGACGAGGCCGCGCTACAGCGCTGGTTCCACGACTACCTTACCTGGCTGCAAACCAGTAAGCTGGCGCGCCAGGAGCGGCATGCGGCCAACAATCACGGTAGCTGGTATTGTGTTCAGGTGGCCGGGATTGCCGCTTACCTGCATAACGATGCCGTTATGAGGGACATGATGGCGCTGGCTAAAACGAAGATCGGTGGGCAGATAGCGCGTGATGGCACGCAGCCGCTTGAACTGGCCCGCACCCGCTCTTTTCACTACAGTTTTTTTAATTTACAGGCGCTGACTGCGATAGCGGCCTTGTCGTCTCAGCGCGGTGGGGACGATCTCTGGCACTACTCTGGCAAACAGGGCGGCTCGCTGCTGGCTGCGTTGGATTATATGGCACCGTTTAGTGATTCTGCGCGCCGCTGGCCATGGAAGACGCGCGACCGTAACAGCGGACGCGTCATTCCCCTGCTTATGCTGGCGGATAATGCGCTGGGTTCTGCACGCTATCAATCCTGGATTGACCGGTTTGACTGGCGTGAGGCGACTGAAGATGTCTTGCGTGAAGGGGCGTTGCTGCGGCAGGAGTAGCAGGGCATAAAAAAGGCCCGCCGCACAAAGTGACGCTCACTCAGGACGGCAGGCTATAGTGCGTTTGAAGGGATTAACGACCGCTGCGGGTCAGTTTTTCCAGATCGGATTCAATTTCCGCGATCTTGTGTGACACCACGCCTTCCAGATGACGCAGATCGTCCAGAATTTTACGTTTCAGATCGACTTCAACCTGATCGCGCTGACAAATTTGATCCAGCTCATCAATGACATAGCGCAGGTTAGGGCTGATTTCCTGCACTTCACGGTAGCCCTGCGACGCATTATCGGCGACGACCGTTTTACGCTGACGAGGATATTTAAATTTCACGCTTTTAGCGAAAAATTCGCCTTTATCTTTGCGGAAATAAATTTTCAAAATATCGTTATTCGCTTCCTGACGCAGGCTGTAGCGATCGATATCGTCGGGGTTACTAATGCCTAAGCTCTTAATATTGTCATACATAACGTTTTTTCCACCAAATGATAAGCGCGCAGAATTGTTCATGACTTAATGACTGTAGACATAAATAACATGAATCAGTGCGCAACAGGATTTAACTGGCGCGAATTATGACCTGGATGAAAAGTAAACGCACCCGTTGGTTCGCGTTGAAAAACAACATTACCCGTAACAGCTGTAAACAAAAGATGACGGGCTGTCAGGCAGCCCGTCCACAAGCTTAGTCGATCGTGCGCAGCAATTCATTAATGCCGGTTTTGGCCAGTGTTTTGGCATCCACTTTTTTCACGATAACCGCGCAATACAGGCTGTAGCTGCCATCTTTTGACGGCAGATTACCAGAGACGACGACCGATCCGGCAGGTACGCGTCCGTAATGAATTTCACCGGTTTCGCGGTCATAAATTTTGGTGCTTTGACCAATATAAACGCCCATTGAAATAACGGAACCTTCTTCAACAATCACGCCTTCAACAATTTCAGAACGTGCGCCGATGAAGCAGTTATCTTCAATAATGGTCGGATTAGCCTGCAGAGGCTCAAGCACCCCACCGATGCCTACGCCACCAGATAAGTGGACATTTTTACCAATTTGCGCACAGGAGCCCACGGTGGCCCAGGTGTCCACCATCGTTCCTTCGTCAACAAAGGCACCGATGTTCACATAGGAAGGCATCAACACGGTATTACGTGCAATAAAGGCACCTTTACGCACGGCGGCGGGCGGTACGACGCGGAAACCGGCGGCTTTAAAGCGCGCATCGTCCCAGTCAGCGAATTTCATTGGCACTTTGTCGTAAAAGCGTGTTTCTGCGCCTTCCATGATCTGATTGTCATTGATGCGGAAAGAGAGCAGAACGGCTTTTTTCAGCCACTGATGCGTTACCCATTCACCGTCGATTTTTTCAGAAACGCGCAGCTCACCACTGTCCAGTTTGGCGATAACCTGATTAATCGCGTCGCGGGTTTCAGTATCCACACTGGTCGGGGTGATATCAGCGCGACGTTCGAAGGCAGATTCAATAACACTCTGTAACTGTTGCATATTTTTTCCTGATCTGTCATTTGTGGTGCCGGTCAGCGACCAGCACAGGTAAAAAGTGAAAGTTCACAAATTGAAGCGGGTCACACTTTATCGTTTGGATTAAGGGCCTCTGTCAACCGTTGTTGCAGGGTCTGGCGCATTTCCTCATCCAGTGCCCGGCGTTCGCTATTGGCCAGAATAAACAAATCTTCGACACGTTCTCCAATGGTACTGATGCGCGCGCCATGCAGTGATACGCCGAGATCGGCAAACACCTCGCCGACGCGCGCCAGCAAGCCCGGCTGATCGAGCGCCACCAGTTCCAGATAACTCCGGCGATCGGTATGCGTCGGCAGAAAGTTTACTTCGGTATCCACGCTGAAATGGCGGAGTCGGGCAGCCTGACGGCGGGTACGTGGCGGCACCCAGTCTGACTGCGTAATCGCCTGTTCCAGCGCCTGAATGATCAGCGCATGACGATCGGGAGCCAGCGGGCTGCCATCCGGCTCCAGCACGATAAACGTATCCATCGCCATACCATCGCGGCTGGTAAAAATCTGCGCATCATGCACGCTGAGATTGCGGCGATCCAGCTCACCGGCCACGGCGGCAAACAGGTGGGGCCGGTCCGGGCTCCAGATAAAAATTTCTGTACCGCCTCGTGTAGCCTGTGGGCTTACCAGCACCAACGGTTTACGCAGATCGTGTTCCAGTAAATGGCGCGCATGCCAGGCGATCTGATTCGGCGTATGACGCAGGAAGTAGTCGGCACGGCACCGGTTCCAGATGTGGTGCAGGCGGGCTTCATCAATGTTGTCCATGCGCAACAGTGCCAGCGCCTGTAAACGGTGATGACGGACACGCTCACGGAGATCCGGGCTGTTCTCCATGCCGCGGCGCAGCTGTTTTTCAGTGGCAAAGAACAGTTCTCGCAGCAGGCTTTGCTTCCAGCTGTTCCACAAGCTTTCATTAGTGGCGCAGATGTCGGCAACGGTCAGGCAAACCAGATAACGCAGCCGGTTCTCGTTCTGCATGACTTCGGCGAACTGTTGAATGACCGTAGGATCCTGAATGTCGCGGCGCTGCGCGGTAACTGACATCAGCAGATGATGACGAACCAGCCAGGCCACTAACTGGGTTTCACGTGAGTTAAGACCGTGCATCTCCGCAAACGCCAGCGCGTCCTGCGCACCCAGCACGGAGTGATCGCCGTTACGCCCTTTTGCGATGTCGTGTAACAGCGCAGCCATTAACAGTAATTCCTGTTGTGGCAGGCGAGGCCAGAGTTCAACGCACAACGGATGTTGCGGGCGCGTTGCTTCATTGGCAAAGCTCTCCAGTTTCTGCAACACCCGGATAGTGTGCTCATCGACGGTATAAGCATGAAATAAATCAAACTGCATCTGCCCGACAATGTGGCCCCAGAGCGGCGTATAAGCCCAGAGCACGCTGTGGCGATGCATCGGGACCAGCGCGCGACTGACCGCACCGGGATGACGCAGAATCGACATAAACAGGCGACGCGCTTCAGGCAACTGGCATAAGGGTTGCTCAAGATGACGTCGTGTATGACGCAGGCGGCGCAGTGTAGTGGAGTAGATCCCTTTGATGTTTTCATTGCGTACCATGACATAGAACATACGCAAGATCGCCTGGGGTTCCCGATCAAACAGGGTTTCATCACGCAGATCGATCAGGTTACCGCGCAGCTGGAAATCGTCATCAATGGCATAGGGTTTTTCATTGGTGGAGAGCGTCAGAATGGCCTCATCGAACAGTTGCAACAGCATCTGGTTAAGCTCACCGATGCGCCGCGTGACGCGGTAAAAATCTTTCATCATGCGTTCGACCGGTTCGTTGCCTTCTCCCTCATAATTCAGGCGCCGGGCAACGCTGAGCTGGCGGTCAAACAGCAGGCGGTTATCGTACCGTGGCAGAGACAGGTGTAGGGCAAAGCGAATGCGCCAGAGAAACGCCTGGCACTCATTCAGCTCGCTGCGCTCTGCGTCCGTCAGGAAACCAAAGCCTGACATCTCATCCAGCGTGGTCGCGCCAAAGTGGCGACGGGCAACCCATTGTAAGGTATGAATGTCACGTAACCCGCCGGGGCTGCTTTTGATATCCGGTTCCAGGTTATAGCTGGTACCGTGATAACGTGTATGGCGTTCCTGCTGCTCGTCGATTTTGGCGGCAAAAAAGCGGGATGATGGCCAGAAGCCATCGCTGAAGACATTTTTTTGTAATTCCAGAAACAGCGCGACATCGCCGGTCAGCATTCGGGCTTCAATCAGATTGGTCGCCACGGTCAGATCGGACAGCCCTTCCAGCAGGCACTCTTCGAGGCTACGTACACTGTGGCCGACCTCCAGCTTGAGATCCCACATCAGCGTCAGTAGCGCGCTGGCGCTCTGCGCCGCCTGCTCATCCAGCGGCTGACGGCTGAGAATTAAGATATCGATATCGGAAAGGGGATGCAGTTCACCGCGACCGTAACCGCCGACGGCGACAAGCGTGATGGCTTTCATGCTGTCGAAGCCAAAAAAACGCCACAAACGGCGCAGCAGGCGATCGATAAACAGCGTTCGGGCGTGAATCAGATCTTCGACAGGCTCACCGGCATCAAACGCCGCCGCCAGGTGCTGCTGGAAGCCCTCCAGACGTTGCTTTAAGACGTCGCGTGTCAGCGTATCGTCTTGCCACTCGCCAGGGGAATCATTCAGGCCGTTTTTCACTTCTTGCGACAGGCTCATGCAACGCTCTCATCATTAACCATAAAAAAACCGGCAGAGCGCCGGCTTTTTTATTCGTGGTGGAATTACTCCTGGTTAACTAACACCGCAGGCAGGGTGTCGTCTTTTCGCAGGGTTAAAATCTCACAGCCGTTATCCGTCACCACAATAGTATGCTCGTACTGCGCCGACAAGCTGCGATCTTTGGTTTTCACCGTCCAGCCGTCTTTCATGGTACGAATGCGGTAATCACCGGCGTTTACCATCGGTTCAACGGTAAAGGTCATTCCTGCCTGCAGGACCACTCCGCCGTCATCCGCGTCGTAATGCAGCACCTGAGGCTCTTCATGGAAGCCTTTGCCAATGCCGTGACCGCAGTATTCCCGCACGAGAGAGAAGTCATTCGCTTCGACGTATTTTTGAATCGCGCGGCCCAGCTCGCGCAGCCGAATGCCCGGCTTAACTAAACGCAGTGACAGATAAAGGCTTTCCTGCGTCACGCGGCACAGACGTTCGCCCTGAATGGTGGGTTTACCCACGATAAACATTTTGGACGTATCGCCATGGTAATCGTCTTTAATCACGGTCACGTCAATGTTAACGATATCCCCGTCTTTTAACGGGCGATCGTCACTGGGAATGCCATGGCAAACCACTTCATTCACTGAGATACAGACAGATTTAGGGAAACCGTGGTAACCCAGGCAGGCAGACACCGCCTGCTGCTTCTCGGTAATGTGCGCATGACAAAGGCGATCCAGTTCGCCCGTCGTCATGCCAGGCTGCACGTGCGGTTCGATCATTTCAAGCACTTCCGCAGCCAGCCGACCTGCGACGCGCATTTTTTCGATTTCTTCGGGAGTTTTTATTGAGATTGCCATTAAATTATTCCGCTGTTGCTGAAATTTTCAGCAATAATGAACGCTGTGCTGTCATGTTAACAGCAAGCCAAAAGGGCTGCCAAACGGAGAACGCATCGCGCGCCATAAGCGAACAATTATTGGCGTCCAGAGCCTGATTGTGGTATAAAGCGCGCCGACGATTCTCTGTGGGCTGCAAGGTCAACGGGAACCGCAATAATCTCACTATAGTGTACTAAAACACACATGTATCGACACATACGCCGGGGTGCCTTGAAAGAGGTCGGTTGTATGGGATACATGGAGGCCCAACCCCAATTAAACTAGAGGTAGTAATCATGGCAACTGTTTCCATGCGCGATATGCTCAAGGCTGGTGTTCACTTCGGTCACCAGACCCGTTACTGGTGCCCAAAAATGAAGCCATTCATTTTCGGTGCGCGTAACAAAGTTCACATCATCAACCTTGAGAAAACCGTACCAATGTTCAACGAAGCTCTGGCTGAGTTGACCAAAATCTCTTCCCGTAAAGGTAAGATTCTGTTCGTTGGTACCAAGCGCGCTGCTGCCGAAGCGGTAAAAGAGTCTGCACTGAGCTGCGACCAGTTCTTCGTAAACCACCGCTGGTTGGGTGGTATGCTGACTAACTGGAAAACCGTTCGTCAGTCTATCAAACGTCTGAAAGAGCTTGAGACCCAGTCTCAGGACGGCACTTTCGACAAACTGACCAAGAAAGAAGCGCTGATGCGCGCTCGTGAGCTGGCCAAGCTGGAAAACAGCCTGGGCGGTATCAAAGACATGGGCGGTTTGCCGGATGCACTGTTTGTTGTCGATGCTGACCACGAACACATCGCAATCAAAGAAGCAAACAACCTGGGTATCCCAGTATTTGCTATCGTTGATACTAACTCTGATCCGGATGGCGTTGATTACGTTATCCCAGGTAACGACGATGCGATCCGTGCTATCAACCTGTACCTGACTGCCGTTGCGACTACCGTTCGCGAAGGCCGTTCTCAGGATCTGGCTGAGCAGGCTGAAGAAGCGTCTTTAGAAAACGCTTAATTAAGGTTTGCTCTGTAGAAGAGCCCTTAGCATTCAGATGTGATCTGTAAGGGGCCAAACATGGCCCCTTTATTTTATCCAAGTCTGTAACGCCCCTGTTCAGGTCGGCGGGACAGAGTAAATTTTCCGCAAATAAGTACCTGTTGATGCACCCGTGCTCAGGTACGAACCGAGGATTCTGGAATGGCTGAAATTACCGCTGCACTGGTAAAAGAACTGCGTGAGCGTACTGGCGCAGGCATGATGGACTGCAAAAAAGCGCTGACTGAAGCGAGCGGCGACATCGAGCTGGCGATTGAAAACATGCGTAAGTCTGGCGCAATCAAAGCAGCGAAAAAAGCAGGTAACGTTGCTGCTGACGGCGTGATCAAAACCAAAATCGTTGGTAACTACGGTGTGATTCTGGAAGTAAACTGCCAGACTGACTTCGTTGCAAAAGATGGCGGCTTCCAGGCATTTGCTGACAAAGTGCTGGACGCGGCTGCGGCTAATCGCATCACCGACGTTGAAGCGCTGAAAGCACAGTTTGAAGAAGAGCGCGTTGCACTGGTTGCCAAAATCGGTGAAAACATCAACATTCGTCGCGTTGCAGTGCTGGAAGGCGAAGAGCTGGGCAGCTACCTGCACGGCGCACGTATCGGCGTTCTGGTTTCAGCGAAAGGCGCTAACGAAGATCTGATCAAACAGATCGCGATGCACGTTGCGGCAAGCAAGCCTGAGTTTGTTAAGCCAGAAGACGTTTCTGCCGAAGTGGTTGAGAAAGAGTACCAGGTTCAGCTGGATATCGCGATGCAGTCTGGCAAGCCAAAAGAAATCGCAGAGAAAATGGTTGAAGGCCGCATGAAGAAATTCACCGGTGAAGTTTCTCTGACCGGTCAGGCATTCGTTATCGATCCAGCCAAAACCGTTGGCCAGGCGCTGAAAGAGCAGGGCGCTGACGTGATCAACTTCATCCGCTTCGAAGTGGGCGAAGGCATCGAGAAAGTTGAGACTGATTTTGCTGCTGAAGTTGCAGCGATGTCCAAACAGTCTTAATGATCTGAAAGAACCGCCAGATGGCGGTTCTTTTTTGTCTGCCACAGGCAAAAGATACGTTTTCAGTTTCATCCCAATAGCAATTCTTTTGCTGTAAGCGGATGATTGATCGGAATTACTTCTCACTCATCATATCTTCCAGGAAGAACTGACCATGGCGACCAACGCAAAACCTGTTTATCAACGTATCCTGCTAAAACTCAGCGGTGAAGCACTGCAAGGTGCAGAAGGTTTTGGTATCGACGCGAGTGTGCTTGACCGCATGGCTCAGGAAGTTAAAGAGCTGGTCGAACTGGGTATCCAGGTGGGCGTTGTGATTGGCGGGGGCAACCTGTTCCGTGGAGCGGGTCTGGCACAGGCGGGCATGAACCGCGTTGTCGGCGACCACATGGGGATGCTGGCCACCGTAATGAATGGCCTGGCAATGCGTGATGCGCTGCATCGTGCCTATGTTAACGCCCGTCTGATGTCGGCCATTCCCCTGAACGGCGTGTGCGACAACTACAGCTGGGCAGAAGCCATCAGCCTGTTGCGCAATAACCGCGTTGTCATCTTCTCCGCAGGTACCGGTAACCCCTTCTTTACGACGGATTCTGCCGCCTGTCTGCGCGGTATCGAAATCGAAGCCGATGTGGTGTTGAAAGCCACCAAAGTTGACGGCGTTTATTCTGCGGACCCCGTGAAGCACCCCGATGCAACACTGTACGAAAAACTGACCTATGCTGAAGTGCTGGATCAAGAGCTAAAAGTGATGGATCTCGCCGCGTTTACGCTGGCGCGCGATCACAAACTGCCTATCCGCGTTTTCAACATGAACAAGCCTGGCGCATTGCGTCGCGTAGTGATGGGTGAAAAAGAAGGCACCCTGATTACGCATTAATACCCGAGGCGAGATAAAATAGGGTATATTCTGTCAGTGCGGCGCGGTATTGCCGCACGCCATTCAGGATTATCGATGCTTATCGATCCCGCTTCCGGTAATGCCGGAACTGGCCAGGTCAAACCGAATCCAAGGGTTTTAACGTGATTAACGACATTAAAAAAGATGCTGATACGCGCATGGATAAATGCGTGGAAGCATTCAAAACCACTATCAGCAAGGTGCGCACAGGTCGTGCTTCACCTTCACTGCTCGACGGCATCATCGTTGAATATTACGGCACGCCGACGCCACTGCGTCAGCTGGCTTCCGTCACTGTTGAAGATTCCCGCACGCTGAAAATCAACGTGTTTGATCGCTCTCTCGGCCCGGCCGTTGAAAAAGCGATTATGGCGTCTGATCTTGGGCTGAATCCCAGCTCTGCCGGTTCGGACATTCGTGTTCCGCTGCCTGCACTGACCGAAGAACGTCGTAAAGACCTGATTAAAATCGTGCGCGGCGAAGCCGAGCAGGGCCGTGTGTCGGTACGTAACGTCCGTCGCGATGCCAACGATAAGATCAAAGCGCTGCTGAAAGATAAAGAGATCAGCGAAGACGACGAACGTCGCGCGCAGGATGAAATCCAGAAAATGACCGATGCGCACATCAAGAAAGTCGATGCAGCATTGGCCGAAAAAGAAACGGAGCTGATGGATTTCTAATTCCATCTTCGCCGACGAAAACGCCGTACAGGGAGGCCTTCTGACTGAATGCCATCTCTGGCGGCGTTTTACGTTGTGCCCCACGCTTTTACCGATACAGGGACAGCATTATGAAGCGATTAACTCTGCTGGGTTCGACCGGATCAATCGGCACCAGCACGCTGGCCGTTGTTAAAGCCAATCCGGCGCTTTACCAGGTCACGGCGCTGGTGGCGGGCAAAAATGTAGCCCTGATGGCAGAACAGTGTGCACAGTTTCAACCGCGCTACGCCGCCATGGCAGATGAAGACGCTGCCGCCGCGCTACGTGAGCGACTGAGAGCATTGAAGATCAGGACTGAAGTGCTCTCCGGCGTTCAGGCAGCCTGTGAACTGGCCGCGCTGGATGAGGTTGACCAGGTGATGGCCGCAATTGTGGGTGCATCGGGGTTATTACCCACGCTGGCCGCCATTCGCGCCGGCAAAACGGTCTTGCTGGCGAACAAAGAATCGCTGGTCACCTGCGGCCGTTTATTTATGGAGGCGGTACGTCAACATAACGCGCAGTTGTTGCCGGTCGATAGCGAGCACAATGCCATTTTTCAGAGTTTGCCCGCTTCCATCCAGCATCAGTTAGGTTACGCTGACCTGCAGAATAACGGCATTGAGTCGATTATTCTTACGGGATCGGGTGGCCCTTTTCGTGACACAAATTTAGCGGATCTGAGCAATATGTCGCCAGATCAGGCTTGTGCACATCCGAACTGGACAATGGGGCGTAAAATCTCTGTTGATTCGGCCACCATGATGAATAAAGGTCTTGAATACATTGAAGCGCGCTGGCTGTTTAATGCCAGCGCAGCGCAGATGGAAGTGATTTTGCACCCACAATCGGTGATCCACTCCATGGTGCGGTATTGCGATGGCAGCGTGCTGGCCCAGTTAGGTTCGCCTGACATGCGGACACCAATCGCCCACAGTATGGCCTGGCCCGCACGTATTGAGGCTGGGGTCACACCGCTGGACTTTACCCGCATGTCGGCACTGACCTTCTCGGCACCTGATTTTGGTCGTTACCCCTGTCTCAAACTCGCGATTGATGCCTGCGAAGCTGGACAGGCAGCGACCACCACGCTCAATGCGGCCAATGAGATTGCCGTGGCGGCTTTCCTGGATAAGCAGATCCGTTTTACGGATATTGCCGCGTTGAACAGCGCAGTGCTGTCGGCGCATCACTGTCAGGAGCCGGACTCCGTGGATGCGGTCATTGACATTGACCGAAGCGCACGCGCGGCGGCAACAGAAATGTTGTCCCATTTCACGTCGTAATAACGATTACGCTGAGGCTATTTGTTCGCTTCGGGTGAAAATGTTATAGTCGCTGGCTCGCGTTTAACGGTCTGTCACCGAATTCGGTGTGGCCCGGCAGGCAATGTCGGGATTTGTACCGGGCGCAATGTATTCAGAAACCACAGCATTTCTGATGAAAGGAATTGATTACGCGTTATGTCGTCTGAAAATCACAACAACACCGATGACCAACAGGGTACCGGTCCGCGCCACGTCGCTATCATCATGGATGGCAATGGCCGCTGGGCTAAAAACCAGGGAAAACTGCGTATTTCCGGCCATAAAGCGGGCGTGAAATCAGTACGCCGCGCCGTTAGCTTTGCTGTCAATAATAATCTGGAAGCGTTAACGCTTTACGCCTTTAGCAGCGAAAACTGGAGCCGTCCTGCGCAGGAAGTGACAGCCTTAATGGAACTGTTTGTCTGGGCGCTGGATAGCGAAGTGAAGAGCCTGCATAAACACAATGTCCGCTTACGCATTATTGGCGATATCAGTCGATTCAGCCCGCGTATTCAGGAACGTGTCCGTCGGGCCGAGGCGCTGACGGAAAATAACGATCGCCTGACGTTAAACATCGCCGCTAACTACGGCGGACGTTGGGATATCATTGAAGGTGTTAAAAAGTTGGCTGAACAGGTACAGGAAGGCTTGTTACGCCCTGATCAGATAACCGAAGAGAGTCTGACGTCGCAGCTGTGTATGAACCAGCTGGCGCCAGTGGATTTAGTGATAAGGACCGGGGGAGAGCATCGGATTAGCAACTTCCTGTTGTGGCAGATTGCCTATGCGGAATTCTATTTTACTGATGTGCTCTGGCCGGATTTTGATGAACACGTTTTTGAAGGTGCACTGAATGCATTCTCTCTGCGGGAGCGACGCTTTGGCGGCGCTGCACCAGGCGGCGCCTGAGCAATCTGGGGGTAACCTTTGCTGAAGTCTCGTCTGATCACCGCGCTGATCCTTATTCCGCTGGTGATCGCTGCATTGTTCTGGTTACCGCCTGTTGGCTTTGCAATTGTTACGATTATCATATGCATGCTTGCCGCCTGGGAATGGGGGCAGCTGTCCGGTATGGCATCGCGTCAGCAACGTATCTGGCTGGCCGTGATCTGTGGCCTTGTGCTGACGCTTATGCTCCTTACCCTTCCCCCTTACGAACATAACGCCTATCTGCCGCAGGTTACAGGCTGGCTGTGGGCTTCGCTGGCCTGGTGGACGGGCGCGCTGCTGTTGGTTCTGTTTTATCCGGCCTCTGCGACACTCTGGCGTCATTCCCGGCTTCTCCGCCTGCTGTTCGGTGTCTTAACCATTATTCCTTTCTTCTGGGGCATGATGGCGCTCCGCCAGTATCACTACGAATCTGATCATTTTGCCGGTGCATGGTGGCTGTTGTTTGTCATGTTTCTGGTCTGGGGGGCCGATTCAGGTGCCTATATGTTCGGTAAGCTGTTTGGCAGGCATAAGCTGGCCCCCAAAGTGTCACCCGGTAAAACCTGGGAAGGATTTTTGGGCGGACTGGTCTCTTCCGCGCTTATTGCTGTGCTGTTTGCCAGCTTTGCGCCGCTGACCATCCCGACGGGCACGCTGGTCATGTGTGCGGTGATTTCGACGCTCGCATCAGTCCTGGGCGATCTCACGGAAAGCATGTTTAAACGTGAAGCCGGTATCAAAGACAGCGGTAACCTGATCCCGGGACATGGCGGCATCCTCGACCGCATTGACAGCCTGACAGCAGCCGTACCGGTCTTTGCCTGCCTGTTACTGTTGGTGTTTCAGACACTCTAAGGGCAAACGACGATGTTAAGCGTAATCTGGAGTTTTGCCGCATTCATCATTGCACTGGGCATATTAATTACGGTGCATGAATTTGGCCATTTTTGGGTGGCGCTGCGCTGCGGGGTCAGAGTCGAACGTTTTTCAATCGGTTTTGGTAAAGCGTTATGGCAACGCCGTGACCGCCATGGGACCGAATTTGTTCTTGCCCTCATTCCACTTGGCGGTTACGTCAAAATGCTGGATGAGCGGGTCGAAAGCGTCCCTGCGGAACTCCGGCACCAGGCGTTTAACAATAAAGCCATCTGGCAGCGCGCCTCCATTATCGCTGCTGGTCCTGTCGCCAATTTCCTGTTCGCCATCTTTGCCTACTGGGTCGTCTTCATTCATGGCGTGCCGGGTGTGAAACCTGTGGTTGGTGAAATTCTGAACGGTTCGGTAGCGGCGGAAGCGCAAATTACACCCGGAACGGAACTTAAGGCCGTCGACGGTATCGAAACGCCTGACTGGGAAGCTGTGCGCATGGCGCTGGTCGGTAAAATCGGTGACAGCAGCACGACGCTGACAGTGGGTCGCTTTGGCGAACAAGGGACGCAGCAAAAGCACGTTGATTTGCGGAACTGGCAGTTTGAGCCTGATAAGCAGGATCCGGTGGTGGCGCTGGGGATACGTCCTCGCGGTCCACAGATCGAAACGACACTGGCTGAAGTGCAAAAGAATTCACCCGCCAGTGAAGCCGGTTTGCAAGCGGGCGACAGGATCGTTAAAGTCGATGGTCAGTTATTAACGCAATGGCAGCTTTTTGCGACTCAGGTTCGGGATAACCCCGGAAAAAGTATGGCCCTTGAGGTCGATCGCAACGGTGAAGCGGTGAAGTTGACCCTGACGCCGGAAGCGAAACCTGGAAATAAAGCGGAAGGGTTTGCGGGCGTCATTCCGCGAGTTGTTCCTCTGCCAGACGAGTACAAAACGGTAAGACAATATGGCGCGTTCCCGGCCATTGGTGAGGCCAGTGTAAAAACCTGGCAACTGATGAAGCTGACCGTCTCCATGTTGGGCAAGTTAATAACCGGTGATGTGAAGTTGAACAACCTGAGCGGCCCAATCTCGATTGCGCAAGGTGCAGGATTGTCAGCCGAGTACGGAATGATTTACTACCTGATGTTCCTGGCGTTGATTAGCGTCAACTTAGGAATCATCAATCTGTTCCCGCTGCCGGTTTTAGATGGTGGGCACTTGCTCTTCCTGGCGATCGAAAAGATCAAAGGGGGACCGGTGTCCGATCGAGTTCAAGACTTTAGTTATCGCATCGGCTCAATACTGCTGGTGATGTTAATGGGGCTTGCACTTTTCAATGATTTCTCACGCCTGTAACCGCTGGAACGCGAGCTTGCGTGGAATGTGTTAGGAAAACGCATAATAACGATGGCGATGAAAAAGTTGCTCATAGCGTCGCTGCTGTTTAGCAGCGCCACCGTTTACGGTGCAGACGATTTCGTGGTGAAGGACATTCATTTCGAAGGGCTGCAGCGAGTCGCCGTCGGCGCGGCTCTGCTGAGCATGCCAGTTCGGGTTGGCGATACGGTGAATGACGATGACGTCAGAAATACCATTCGCTCCCTGTTCGCGACTGGCAACTTTGAGGATGTTCAGGTCCTGCGAGATGGTAATACGCTGATTGTTCAGGTTAAAGAACGTCCTACCATCGCCAGCATTACCTTCAGCGGTAACAAAGCGGTTAAGGACGATCAGCTCAAACAGAACCTTGAAGCCTCAGGTGTGCGCCTCGGCGAAGCGCTGGACCGCACCACAATCTCTTCAATCGAGAAGGGACTGGAAGACTTCTACTACAGCGTGGGTAAATATACCGCCAGCGTAAAAGCCGTTGTCACACCGCTGCCGCGTAACCGCGTCGATCTGAAACTGGTCTTTACCGAAGGTGTTTCTGCCAAAATTCAGCAGATCAACATTGTAGGTAATAAAGCCTTCAGTTCAGACGAACTCATTTCCCGTTTCCAGCTGCGTGACGAAGTGCCGTGGTGGAACGTGGTGGCTGACCGTAAATACCAGAAACAGAAACTGGCGGGTGACCTTGAAACCCTGCGCAGCTTCTATCTGGATCGCGGTTATGCCCGTTTCAATATTGATTCGACGCAGGTGAGCCTGGCGCCGGATAAAAAAGGCATCTACATCACCGTTAACATCACCGAAGGCGATCAGTACAAGATTGCCGGCGTTATTGTTAACGGCAGCATGGCCGGCCATTCGGCGGAAATCGAACACCTGACCAAAATCCCGGCGGGCGAGCTGTATAACGGCGCAAAAGTCACGTCGATGGAAGATGATATCAAGAAGCTGTTAGGCCGCTACGGTTATGCCTATCCGCGCGTCGTGACGCAGCCTGAAATTAACGATGCCGATAAAACCGTTAAGTTGCATATCAACGTGGATGCGGGCAACCGCTACTACGTGCGTAAAGTGCGCTTTGAAGGTAACGACACCTCGAAAGATGCCGTACTGCGTCGCGAAATGCGCCAGATGGAAGGTGCCTGGCTGGGCAGCGATCTGGTCGATCAGGGTAAAGAGCGCCTGAATCGTACAGGTTACTTCGAAACCGTTGACGTGGATACGCAGCGTGTACCGGGCTCACCGGACCAGGTTGACGTGGTTTACAAAGTTAAAGAGCGTAACACCGGTACCTTTAACTTCGGCGTCGGCTACGGTACGGAAAGTGGCGTCAGCTTCCAGGTCGGCGTGACCCAGGATAACTGGCTGGGTACCGGGAATACCGTCGGTATCAGCGGAACCAAAAACGACTACCAGACCTATGCAGAGTTCTCCCTGACCGATCCTTACTTCACCGTTGATGGTGTGAGTCTGGGCGGCCGGGTGTTCTACAACAACTTTAAGGCCAGCGACGCCGATCTCTCCGGCTATACCAACAGAAGTTACGGTACAGACGGGACATTGGGCTTCCCAATCAATGAGAACAACTCGCTGCGCGTCGGTCTGGGTTATGTGCACAACGACCTGTCGGATATGCGTCCTCAGGTTGCGATGTGGCGCTATCTGGACTCGGTTGGTAAGCCACAGCAGTTAAACCGCAATGGCGATTTCTCGGCTGACGACTTCACCTTTAACTATGGCTGGACGTATAACACGCTGGACCGCGGTTTCTTCGCGACTTCGGGTAACCGTACCAACCTGAACGGTAAGGTGACGATCCCGGGTTCCGATAATGAGTTCTACAAAGTCACCCTGGACAGCCAACAGTATGTGCCGATCAATAAAGATCACACCTGGGTTGTGCTGGGCCGTGGCCGTGTCGGCTATGGTGACGGGCTGGGCGGTAAAGAGATGCCGTTCTATGAGAACTTCTACGCCGGTGGTTCCAGTACCGTGCGTGGCTTCCAGTCCAACACCATCGGTCCGAAAGCGGCCTACCTGAATGATGGCTCGTCGTACTGTAACCTGAGCGATCCTAACGGTATCTGTAAATCGAGTGATGCGGTGGGCGGTAACGCGATGGCGATTGCCAGCCTTGAGCTGATTACGCCCACGCCGTTCCTGAGTGAGAAATATTCGAACTCGGTACGTACGTCGCTGTTTGTCGACGCCGGTACCGTCTGGGATACCAAATGGCAGAACACCGCTGAAACGCGCGCTGCCGGTATTCCTGACTACAGCGATCCAAACAACATTCGCGTCTCGACCGGTGTGTCTTTACAGTGGATGTCGCCGCTGGGGCCGTTAGTGTTCTCCTACGCCCAGCCGGTTAAGAAAGTGGATGGAGATAAGTCAGAGCAGTTCCAGTTTAACATTGGTAAAACCTGGTAACGTTCTGTACAGGGATGTGAAAAAAATAGCTTGCAGCTGTGGAGCATTGTTATGCTCCGCACTGCAAACATACATGTTGAGGGTAAGGAGTTTATAGTGAAAAAGTTGTTATGTGCAGTTACTCTGGGTGTTGCATTGGCTGCTTCTGCTGGCGCACAGGCGGCCGATAAAGTCGCAACTGTTGATCTGAGCCAGGTTTTCCAGAAATCACCTCAGCGCGCTGCTATCTCCAAACAGCTTGAGAGTGAGTTCCAGGGCCGCGCCACTGAACTCCGTTCTCAGCACGACAAAATTCAGCAGGAAATGCAGGATCTGCAGCGCAATGCGCCGACCATGAAGGCGAGCGAGCGCAACAAGAAAGAGAAGCAGATCGAATCTGAGCGCAATGCCTTCCAGGCGAAAGCAGACGCGTTTGAGAAAGACAACCAGACTCGTCAGGTTCAGGAACGTAACAAGCTGCTGGAAAAAATCCAGACTGCCGTTCAGTCAGTTGCCAAAAGCGGCGGATATGACTTGGTCCTGAATTCTCAGGCTGTGCTTTATTCTGGTTCTGATGTGAAAGACATCACTGATGAAGTTGCGAAGCAGGTTAAATAATCGATGTCATCAATTCGACTGGCTGATTTAGCCCAGCAGTTGGATGCAGAATTGTACGGAGATGGCGATATCGCCATCTCCGGCATTGCTTCTATGCAATCCGCCACAACTGGTCAAATCACATTTCTTGCCAACAGCCGCTACCGCGAGCAGCTCGCGCTGGTCCAGGCATCAGCCGTGGTGCTGACGGAAGCGGATCTGGAATGGTGTAAAACCGCCGCGCTGGTGGTGAAAAATCCTTATCTCACCTATGCGAGAATGGCGCAGCTGCTCGACACTACGCCACAGCCCGCGCAGGATATTGCGCCAAGTGCCTTGATTGATCCCAGCGCGAGACTCGGTGCCAATGTCTCTGTCGGGGCCAATGCGGTTATTGAATCTGACGTTGAGCTCGGTGATAACGTTGTCATTGGCGCAGGCTGTTTTGTGGGTAAAAAAACCCGTATCGGCAGCGGTACGCGTTTGTGGGCTAACGTCTCGGTTTACCATGAAGTAGTCATTGGTCAGCATTGCCTGATTCAGTCCGGCACCGTCATCGGTTCTGATGGCTTCGGCTACGCGAACGATCGGGGTAACTGGGTGAAAATACCGCAGTTGGGCTCGGTGATTATTGGCGATCGGGTAGAAATTGGTGCCTGTACGACCATTGATCGTGGCGCGCTGGATAACACTCTGATCGGCAATGGTGTTATCATAGATAACCAATGTCAGATTGCCCACAACGTAGTGATTGGCGACAATACTGCGGTTGCTGGCGGTGTGATCATGGCGGGTAGTTTAAAAATTGGTCGTTATTGTATGATTGGCGGTGCCAGCGTCATCAACGGCCATATGGAAATCTGTGACAAAGTAACCGTAACCGGTATGGGCATGGTTATGCGTCCGATAACAGAACCTGGTGTATACTCCTCAGGAATTCCATTACAGCCCAACAAAACCTGGCGCAAAACTGCAGCGTTGGTGATGAATATCGACGACATGAGCAAACGCTTAAAAGCAATCGAGCGCAAAGTCGGCAAAGACGACTAAACGCCATCCCATGACTGACCGGCTTTCATAATAACAGTGTAAGCAGGGAAGCCAGGCGCCACGGAAACTATTTGCGGCCTGCCAACGATCATGATGATCGGTGCAGGCCGTGTTATTGATGTCATCAGATTTTTAGGACAGGAAGAGTATTTTGACTACTGAAACTCATACTCTGCAAATTGAAGAGATTTTAGAGCTGCTGCCGCACCGTTATCCGTTTCTGCTGGTAGACCGCGTGCTGGATTTTGAAGAAAACAAATATCTGCGCGCGGTAAAGAACGTCTCCTTTAACGAACCGTTTTTCCAGGGGCATTTCCCTGGTAAACCGATTTTTCCCGGCGTTCTGATTCTGGAAGCGATGGCGCAGGCCACCGGTATTCTGGCATTCAAAAGCGTGGGTAAACTGGAGCCAGGCGAGCTCTATTATTTTGCAGGCATTGATAATGCCCGTTTCAAGCGTCCGGTCGTACCGGGCGATCAAATGATTATGGAAGTGACTTTCGAGAAAACCCGCCGTGGTCTGACGCGCTTTAACGGCGTAGCGACCGTGGACGGTAAAATCGTTTGTGAAGCGACCATGATGTGTGCCCGTAGCCGGGAGGCATAATTCGTGATTGATCCAACCGCCAACATCCATCCCAGTTCTGTCATTGAAGACGGGGCCATCATCGGCCCTGGCGTTCATATCGGCCCGTTCTGCTTTATCGGGGCGAATGTTGAAATTGGTGAAGGAACCGTACTCAAGTCACACGTTGTGGTGAATGGCCATACACGTATCGGTAAAGACAATCAGATCTATCAGTTCGCCTCCATTGGTGAAGTGAATCAGGATTTAAAATACGCGGGCGAACCTACCCGGGTTGAGATTGGCGATCGTAACCGAATCCGTGAAAGCGTCACCATTCATCGCGGCACGACGCAGGGCACGAATGTCACGGTTGTCGGCAGCGACAACCTGCTGATGGTTAACGTCCACATTGCCCATGACTGTGTGATCGGCAACCGCTGCATCATGGCCAACAACGCCACGCTGGGCGGCCATGTCACGGTGGATGATTTCGCCATCATTGGCGGTATGACCGCTGTGCACCAGTGGTGCACCATTGGCGCGCATGTGATGGTTGGCGGGTGTTCAGGCGTTGCTCAGGATGTGCCGCCCTATGTTATTGCGCAGGGGAATCACGCGACGCCATTCGGAATCAATATTGAAGGCCTGAAACGTCGCGGCTTCAGCAAAGAGTCACTGCATGCGATTCGTAATGCCTATAAGTTGCTTTACCGCAGCGGCAGAACGCTGGATGAGGTTAAGCCAGAAATCGAAGCGATTGCTCAGCAACACAGTGAAGTGCAGCCTTTCTATGACTTTTTTGCCCGTTCAACTCGTGGATTAATTCGCTAATTCATGTCAGCGCGTCCCCTTACGATAGCCGTCGTCGCCGGAGAAACCTCTGGCGACATCCTTGGTGCAGGCCTGATTCGTGCCTTAAAAGCGCGTCATCCTGATGCCCGGTTTGTTGGCGTCGCAGGCCCATTGATGCAGGCCGAAGGCTGTGAAGCCTGGTACGAAATGGAAGAACTGGCGGTGATGGGCATTGTGGAAGTGCTGGGACGATTGCGCCGCTTGCTGGCTATTCGTCGCGATCTGACACAGCGCTTTATCTCGCTGAAACCCGATGTGTTTGTCGGTATTGACGCACCGGATTTCAATATCACGCTGGAAGGTAATCTTAAGCGCGCAGGCATTCGCACGATTCATTACGTCAGTCCCTCTGTCTGGGCCTGGCGGCAAAAACGGGTGTTCAAAATCGGTCGCAACACCGATCTGGTGCTGGCATTTCTGCCGTTTGAAAAAGCCTTTTACGATCGTTTCGGTGTCCCGTGCCGTTTTATCGGCCACACCATGGCGGATGCTATGCCGCTACAGCCCGACAAAGCCGCCGCCCGTCGCCATCTGGGCATTGACGACAATGCCCAGTGTCTGGCGTTATTGCCCGGCAGTCGCGGTGCCGAAGTTGACATGCTGAGTGCTGACTTTCTTAAAACGGCGCAGATACTGCGTAAGCGCTACCCGGCGCTGGAAATTGTGGTACCGCTGGTTAACGCGAAGCGCCGCGAGCAGTTTGAGCAAATCAAAGCGCAGGTTGCGCCGGAGCTGCCCGTGCATCTGCTGGACGGGCAGGGCCGTGAAGCGATGGTGGCCAGTGATGCTGCGCTGCTGGCGTCCGGCACCGCGGCGCTTGAATGCATGCTGGCGAAATGCCCCATGGTCGTGGGCTACCGCATGAAGCCGTTTACCTTCTGGCTGGCAAAACGTCTGGTCAAAACTGACTACGTTTCGTTGCCTAACCTGCTGGCCGGGCGAGAGCTGGTCAAAGAACTGCTGCAGGATGAGTGCCAACCTGAAGCGCTGGCTGCGGCGCTGGATCCGCTGTTACATGCCAGTCATGAACGCGAAACGTTATTGCAGACCTTCCACGAACTGCACCAGCAGATTCGCTGGAATGCGGACGAACAAGCCGCAAATGCGGTACTGGAGCTCGCCAATGGCTGATTTTATCTATCCCAACGCCCGACTGATTGCCGATGTGGATGAAGTGGGGCGCGGCCCGCTGGTTGGTGCGGTGGTGACTGCGGCGGTAATTCTCGATCCGGCGAAACCCATTCCGGGCCTGGCCGATTCGAAAAAACTCTCAGAGAAACGTCGCCTGGCGCTGTTTGATGAGATTAAAGAGCATGCGCTGGCCTGGAGTCTGGGCCGTGCCGAACCGGAAGAGATCGACAGCCTGAATATTCTGCATGCCACGATGCTGGCGATGCAGCGCGCGGTGGCCGGCCTGGCGATCACGCCTGATTATGTGCTGATTGACGGCAATCGCTGTCCGGCCTTGCCTGTGCCATCACTGGCCGTAGTAAAAGGCGACAGCCTGGTTGCTGAAATCAGTGCGGCCTCGATCATCGCCAAAGTCACGCGCGATCGTGAAATGGCAGAGCTGGATTTGTTGTTTCCGCAGTATGGTTTTGCGCAACATAAAGGTTATCCTACGGCGTTACATATAGAAAAGTTAACGCAGTATGGCGCAACACCACATCACCGCCGCAGCTTTGCGCCGGTGCGTAATGCGCTCATCGATGCCGAAGTGCTGGCGAGCAGCGCCTCCACGCTGCGCTAATCCGCCCCTGTTTTAACCGGAAACTGATATGGCCGAACCCCGTTTTATACATCTGCATGTTCACAGCGACTATTCCATGATCGACGGCCTAGCGAAAACCGGCCCGCTGATTAAGAAAGCGGCTGCGTTAGGCATGCCAGCCATTGCGATTACCGACTTCACCAACCTGTGTGGTCTGGTGAAATTTTACGGTGGTGCGCATGGGGCGGGGATCAAACCGATTATCGGGGCGGATTTTAACGTTGCCAGTGAGCTGATGGGGGATGAACTGACCCAGATTACGGTGCTGGCGGCCAACAACACCGGCTATCAAAACCTCACGTTACTCATTTCCCGCGCGTATCAACGCGGTTACGGTGTGGCCGGTCCGATAATCGATCGTGACTGGCTGGCTGAATTACAGGAAGGTCTGATCCTGTTGTCAGGTGGCCGTCGTGGAGATGTGGGGCGCAGTCTGCTGCGCGGTAACAGCGCACTGGTTTCAGAGTGCCTGGCATTTTATCAGCAACATTTTGCCGATCGCTATTACCTGGAACTGGTACGTACCGGACGACCCGACGAAGAGACCTATCTGCACGCCGCCGTTGAGCTGGCGATTGCCGAAGGCATCCCGGTTGTGGCCACGAACGAGGTCTGCTTCCTGAATGAAGAGGACTTCGATGCGCATGAAATTCGCGTCGCCATTCATGATGGTTATACGCTGGACGATCCTAAACGGCCCCGTAATTACAGTCCTCAGCAATATATGCGCAGCGAAGACGAGATGTGCGAGTTGTTCGCAGACATCCCTGAAGCGCTCGAAAACAGCGTAGAGATTGCTAAGCGTTGTAACGTCACCGTCAGACTGGGTGAGTACTTTCTGCCGCAGTTCCCGACGGGCGACATGACCACCGAGGATTTCCTGGTAATGAAATCCCGTGAGGGGCTGGAAGAACGTCTGGCGATGCTGTTCCCGGATGAAGCCGTGCGGGCGGAAAAACGGCCGGAATACGATGAACGTCTGGACGTTGAACTGAACGTAATCAACCAGATGGGATTCCCCGGCTACTTCCTGATCGTAATGGAGTTTATCCAGTGGTCGAAAGATAACGGCGTACCGGTAGGGCCGGGACGCGGTTCGGGGGCCGGTTCGCTGGTGGCCTATGCGCTCAAGATTACCGATCTCGATCCCCTTGAGTTCGACCTGCTGTTCGAACGTTTTCTTAACCCTGAACGCGTTTCCATGCCCGATTTCGACGTCGATTTCTGTATGGAAAAACGTGACCAGGTGATTGAACATGTGGCCGATATGTACGGCCGCGAAGCGGTATCCCAGATTATTACCTTCGGTACGATGGCGGCCAAGGCGGTCATTCGTGACGTGGGCCGCGTGTTGGGCCATCCCTATGGTTTTGTCGATCGTATTTCAAAACTGGTGCCGCCCGATCCGGGCATGACGCTGGACAAAGCCTTTGCCGCGGAACCGCAGCTCCCTGAAATTTATGAGGCGGATGAAGAGGTTAAAGCGCTTATCGATATGGCGCGGAAGCTGGAAGGGGTAACCCGAAACGCCGGTAAACATGCGGGTGGCGTGGTGATCGCGCCAACCAAGATCACCGATTTTGCACCGCTGTATTGTGATGAAAACGGTCAGTATCCGGTAACCCAGTTCGATAAAAATGATGTGGAATATGCGGGCCTGGTGAAGTTTGACTTCCTGGGGTTGCGAACGCTCACCATCATTGACTGGGCGCTGAAAATGATTAACCCGCGCCGCGAAAAGCAGGGCTTACCGCCGATCGATATCGCAACCATTCCGCTTGAAGACAAAAAGAGCTTCGACATGCTGCAGCGCGCGGAAACCACCGCGGTTTTCCAGCTTGAATCGCGCGGCATGAAAGATCTGATTAAGCGCCTGAAGCCTGACTGTTTTGAAGATATGATCGCGCTTGTGGCCCTGTTCCGTCCGGGGCCCTTACAGTCGGGCATGGTTGATAACTTCATTGACCGTAAGCACGGTCGGGAAGCCATCTCTTACCCGGATATTCAGTGGCAACACGAAAGCCTGAAGCCGGTACTGGAGCCGACCTACGGCATTATCCTCTACCAGGAACAGGTCATGCAGATTGCCCAGGTCCTGTCCGGCTACACGCTGGGCGGGGCGGACATGCTGCGTCGCGCCATGGGTAAGAAGAAGCCTGAAGAGATGGCCAAACAGCGCTCTGTTTTTAAAGAGGGCGCGGAAAAGATGGGCATCGATGGCGAACTGTCGATGAAAATCTTCGATCTGGTAGAGAAATTCGCGGGTTATGGCTTTAACAAGTCGCACTCCGCCGCTTACGCGCTGGTGTCTTATCAGACCTTATGGCTGAAAGCGCACTATCCAGCGGAATTCATGGCGGCTGTGATGACGGCGGATATGGACAACACAGAAAAAGTGGTGGGTCTGGTAGATGAATGCTGGCGCATGGGGCTGAAAGTCCTGCCGCCGGACATTAACTCGGGTCTGTATCAGTTCCACGTTAATGATGAGGGCGAGATCGTTTACGGTATCGGCGCCATCAAAGGTGTGGGTGAAGGGCCGATCGAGGCGATCATCGATGCGCGTAACGAAGGCGGTTACTTCCGCGAACTGTTCGATCTCTGCGCGCGAACGGATACCAAAAAGATCAATCGCCGCGTGATGGAAAAGTTGATCATGTCCGGTGCCTTTGATCGTCTGGGCCCACATCGTGCCGCCCTGATGAGCGCACTGAACGATGCGCTGAAAGCGGCAGATCAGCATGCTAAAGCGGAAGCGATCGGTCAGGCCGACATGTTTGGCGTGCTGGCCGATGAGCCTGAGCAGGTCGAACAGTCTTACGCCAGCGTCACGCCATGGCCGGAACAGGTGCAACTGGACGGTGAACGGGAAACCCTGGGTTTGTATCTGACCGGCCACCCGATTAACCAGTATCTGAAAGAAATTGAGCGTTACGTGGGTGGGATGCGTTTGAAAGATATGCATCCGACCGATCGTGGTAAGATTACCGTCGCGGCAGGCCTGGTGATTGCTGCGCGTGTAATGGTGACCAAACGCGGCAACCGAATTGGTATTTGTACACTGGACGACCGCTCTGGCCGTCTTGAAGTCATGTTATTTACCGATGCGTTAGATAAATACCAGCAACTGCTGGAGAAAGACCGTATCCTGATCGTCAGCGGACAGGTCAGCTTTGATGACTTTAGTGGTGGCCTTAAAATGACCGCCCGTGAAGTCATGGACATAGATGAAGCGCGTGAAAAATACGCGCGCGGACTTGCTATCTCGCTGACAGACAGGCAAATTGATGACCAGCTATTAAACCGACTCCGTCAGTCCCTTGAGCCTCATCGTTCAGGGACAATTCCGGTGCATCTCTACTATCAGAGAGCCGACGCGCGAGCGAAGCTACGCTTTGGTGCAGCGTGGCGAATATCGCCCAGCGATCGTTTACTCAACGATTTGCGGTCGTTAATTGGATCGGAGCAGGTAGAACTGGAGTTTGACTAAAACAGGAACATTATGAGTCTTAATTACCTGGATTTTGAACAGCCAATCGCAGAACTGGAAGCAAAAATTGATTCGCTTACCTCGATTGGTCGTCAGGACGATAAACACGTCAATCTCGACGAAGAAGTTAAGCGTCTGCGCGAGAAAAGCGTTGAGCTGACACGTAAAATCTTCGCCGATTTGGGCGCATGGCAAATCGCCCAACTGGCGCGACATCCATTACGTCCTTATACCTTTGATTATGTGCGCAATGCGTTTGACGATTTCGATGAGCTTGCGGGTGACCGCGCTTATGCGGATGACAAAGCGATTGTCGGCGGGATTGCCCGCCTCGACGGCCGTCCTGTGATGATCATCGGTCACCAGAAAGGGCGCGAAACTAAAGAGAAGATTCGCCGTAATTTTGGTATGCCGGCACCGGAAGGCTATCGCAAAGCGTTGCGCCTGATGGAAATGGCCGAACGCTTTAAAATGCCTATCATCACCTTTATCGACACGCCGGGTGCGTATCCGGGCGTGGGCGCGGAAGAGCGCGGTCAGTCTGAAGCTATCGCACGCAACCTGCGCGAAATGTCAGGCCTGAAAGTACCGGTTATCTGTACCGTTATCGGTGAGGGCGGTTCGGGTGGCGCACTGGCTATCGGCGTGGGCGACAAAGTGAACATGCTGCAGTACAGCACCTATTCGGTCATTTCACCAGAAGGCTGTGCCTCTATTCTGTGGAAAAGCGCCGATAAAGCGCCGCTGGCCGCAGAAGCGATGGGCATTACCGCGCCGCGTCTGAAAGAGCTTAAGCTGATTGATTCGGTCATCGCTGAGCCACTGGGCGGCGCGCATCGCCATCCGGTAGAAATGGCGCAGACGCTAAAACAGCAACTGCTGGCCGATCTGGCTGACCTGGAAGGGTTAAGCACCGAAGAATTATTAGATCGCCGTTATCAGCGTCTGATGAGTTATGGCTACGCCTGATTCAGTGCTGTGACGTAAAAGCGGACTCCGGTCCGCTTTTTTTATGCCACGAATCTGACTGCGGTTTCGTGGCGTAATTCGCTATGCTTACTCAATGCCTCAACAATCAGGGAGATGTGCATTGAATATTCTGGCGATCATGGGCGCGCATGGCGTGTTTTACAAAGATGAACCGTTACGCGAGTTGGATGTAGCACTGAGTCAGCAAGGTTTTCAGCTCATACGGCCTAAAAACACAGATGATCTTCTCAAACTGATTGAACACAATCCCCGTATCAGCGGTGTGATTTTTGACTGGGATGAGCACAACAGCCCTGAGCTGTGCGGTGAAATTAATCAGCTCAATGAATACCTGCCCCTGTATGCCTTTATTAATACCCACTCGCAAATGGATATCAGCATCAATGAGATGCGGCTACCGCTGCATTTTTTTGAGTACGCGCTGAATGCGGCCGACGATATCGCCTTGCACATCCGCCAGTACACGGATGATTACCTCGACCACATTACACCACCGTTAACCAAAGCGTTGTTCACCTATGTGAAAGAGGGAAAGTACACGTTCTGCACTCCGGGCCATATGGCCGGGACGGCCTTCCAGAAAAGCCCGGTGGGCTGTTTGTTCTATGACTTCTTTGGCGCGAATACGCTTAAGTCGGATATTTCGATTTCGGTGACTGAGCTGGGCTCGCTGCTGGATCATACCGGACCACATCTTGAGGCCGAAGAGTACATCGCCCGCACGTTCGGTGCGGAACAGAGCTATATGGTGACTAACGGCACCTCGACTTCGAACAAGATCGTGGGCATGTATGCCGCGCCGGCAGGCAGCACGATTCTGGTTGACCGCAACTGCCACAAGTCGCTTACCCACTTGCTGATGATGAGCGATCTGATTCCTGTCTGGCTAAAACCCACACGCAATGCCTTAGGCATTCTGGGCGGCATTCCGCAAAAAGAATTTACCCGTGCCAGCATTGAACAGAAAGTGGCTGCCACGCCGCGCGCCAGCTGGCCCGTTCATGCAGTAATTACTAACTCGACCTACGACGGTTTGCTTTATAACACGCAGTACATCAAGCAAACGCTCGACGTCCCCTCGATTCACTTTGATTCGGCCTGGGTGCCTTACACCAATTTTCACCCTATCTATGAGGGGAAAAGCGGCATGAGCGGTGAGCGGATACCAGGCAAGGTGATTTATGAAACCCAGTCCACGCATAAACTGCTGGCTGCCTTTTCGCAGGCCTCATTAATTCACATCAAAGGCGAGTACGACGAACAAACCTTTAATGAAGCCTACATGATGCACACCACCACATCGCCCAATTACGCTATTGTTTCCTCAATTGAAACAGCCGCCGCCATGCTGCGGGGGAATCCGGGGAAAAGGCTCATCAATCGGTCAGTCGAGCGCGCGTTACATTTTCGTCGTGAAATACAGCGGTTGCGCGAAGAGTCGGACAGCTGGTTCTTTGATATCTGGCAACCAGAGCATGTGGATGAAGCGCAGTGCTGGCCGATCCAGCCGGGAGACGAAGCGTGGCATGGTTTCACCCAGGCCGATCGCGATCATATGTATCTCGATCCGATCAAAGTCACCATTCTTACACCGGGCATGAGCGAGTTAGGTGAAATGGCCGAAGAGGGGATCCCCGCTGCGCTGGTGGCGAAATTTCTTGATGAGCGTGGGATTGTGGTGGAAAAGACCGGTCCGTATAACCTGTTGTTCCTGTTCAGTATTGGCATCGACAAGACCAAGGCGATGAGCGTGCTGCGTGGATTAACCGAATTTAAGCGCGCCTACGACCTGAATCTGCGCGTAAAAAACATGCTGCCGGATCTGTATGCGGAAGATCCCGACTTTTACCGCACGATGCGCATCCAGACGCTGGCGCAGGGGATTCATCGCCTGATTCAGCAACATGACCTGCCGCGTCTGATGCTGAAAGCCTTTGATGTCTTACCTGAGATGAAAATGACGCCGCATCAGGCGTTCCAGCAGCAGGTGAAAGGCAATATTGAGACCGTAAACATGAATGAGCTGGTGGGCCGTATCTCTGCCAACATGATATTGCCTTATCCTCCCGGTGTACCGCTGGTGATGCCTGGCGAAATGATCACAGAACAAAGCCGCGCCGTGCTCGACTTCCTGCTCATGCTGTGTAGCATTGGGCGCCACTATCCTGGCTTTGAGACAGATATTCACGGCGCGACGCTAACCGATGAAGGTGAATATCGGGTACGTGTGCTGAAACAGAGCTGGGAACAGGAATGAAGGACCAACAGGGAGCAAACATGCTACAGCTAACGCACATTCACCATATCGCCATCATTGCGTCAGATTATCATCGCAGTAAAGCCTTTTACTGCGACATACTGGGATTTGAACTGCAAAGTGAGCACTACCGCGAAGCGCGCGATTCGTGGAAAGGCGATCTGGCGTTAAACGGTCAGTACACCATTGAGCTGTTTTCCTTTCCACACCCGCCCGCCCGGGTCAGTCAGCCGGAAGCCTGTGGCCTTCGCCATCTGGCTTTCGGCGTGCCGGACGTGGAAGCCGCGGTGCGCTATCTGGACACGCAGGGCGTGACATGCGAACCCATTCGCATTGACGCGCTTACCGGGAAACCCTGTACCTTTTTTGCTGACCCGGATGGTTTGCCGCTTGAATTGTATCAGGCGTAAACTGGCGGCTTTATGGCTCGTCCCACTGCCTGAGTTATGGAATTATCATGTCTGATTTTGACGCACTGCTGAATGAAAACGACGCGCTGGTAGTGGCGTTTAGCGGTGGCCTGGATTCTACCGTCCTGCTGCATAAGCTGCGGGACTGGCAACAGCACCATCCGGCCTCGCGGTTGCGTGCGCTGCATGTCCATCATGGCCTCAGTGCTAATGCCGACCACTGGGCGGCGCATTGCCAGACCCTGTGCGCAACATGGCAGATCCCCTGCGAGATCCTGCGCGTGCAGGTAACCGATCAGGGCGATGGCATTGAAGCGGCGGCGCGGCAGGCGCGTTATCGGGCATTGCACCAGGCGCTCCATGCGGATGAGAAACTCCTTACCGCACAGCACCTGGACGACCAGTGTGAAACCGTCCTGCTGGCCCTGAAACGCGGCAGTGGCCCGGCCGGTCTGGCGGCCATGCCGGTGGCGGGCTCTCTGGGTAAAAACCCTCTGCTTCGCCCGCTGTTAAGCTGTTCCCGGCAGTCATTAGAGCTGTATGCCCAAACGCATCAGCTGCAATGGGTTGAAGATGAGAGCAATCAGGATGTGCGTTACGACCGCAATTTTCTTCGTCAGCAACTCTTACCGGCCGTCGTGGCACGCTGGCCTCATTTCGCCAGTGCGACGGCGCGCAGTGCGGCACTCTGTGCTGAGCAGGAGCAACTGCTGGATGAGTTGCTGGCGGAACAACTTGCTGCGCTGATTCAGCCGGACGGTAGCCTGTGTTTCTCCGCGTTACTGACGATGAGTGAAGTGCGCAGTAATGCTTTGCTGCGTCGCTGGCTGGCCGGACAGGGCGCGCAAATGCCCTCGCGCGATGCGTTGCGCCGCATTCGTCAGGAAGTGATGCTGAGTCGTGAAGATGCCCAGCCACGGCTACGGTTAGGCCACAGCGAAATTCGCCGTTATCGCCAGCGGCTTTATATTTTGCCGATCAGAGACTCGTTACGCGACTGCGAAATCGCCTGGAAGAATCTCAACCAGACATTGCCCCTGCCGCAGCATATCGGCACGCTTCAGCCCGATTATACAATGCCTTCACTACGACGACCGACGCCGGAGGAACAGGTATTTGTGCGTTTTCACGCGACAGGGTACGTGCATATTGTGGATCGCGCGGGCGGGCGCGAGATGAAGAAAATCTGGCAGGGGTTGAATATCCCGTCATGGCAGCGGGAACGTATTCCGCTCATTTATTACAATCAAACGCTTATTTGCGCGCCCGGCCTGTTCGTGACCCGTGAAGGCGCAGCAGGGGAGGCACAGGGCTGGCAGATTCACTGGCACAAACCTACAGGAGTATCGTTTTGAAACAATGGATAGTGGCATTAACGTTTTTTACGTTGTTTCCGGCCTGTGCCGCAGGCGATATTCACGCGGGCGAACAGCGTTCGGCGGCCTGTACGGCGTGCCATGGTCCGAAAGGCATTGCGACGGTTCCCCTTTATCCCAGCCTGGCGGGCCAAAACGCCGCTTATCTCGCGCACGCGCTACAGGCCTATAAGAAGGGAGAGCGCAACGGTGGTCAGGCAGAGGTGATGAAAGCGTTTGTTGCGGGGCTCAGCGATGAGGAGATAACAGATTTAGCGGCGTACTACAGTTCGTTAAAGCCCTGATGAGATGGGCGGGAATGCATCCCGCCCGACGGGAAGTGAATTACTCTTCGCTGACCACGACGGTGCCGAGTTCAGGATGGCTAAAACTGGCAATATGATCGAGACGTAACTCGCGCGTTTCACCGGACAGTTCAATGGCCAGATACTCCACGTTTTTACGTGAAAGGATGTCCCTGGCCTTTGCCTTTAGCTGCTCGCCATCTTTTAACGCCAGCGACAGCATCCAGTTTTTTTGGCAGGCGAGTTCCAGATTATCGTAGTCATCGCAATTGATGGGTTTATAAGCTTCATTCATCAACATAGTCGCTCACCAATAAGTTTGCGGCGGCATAAGCCGCCTGTTCCCTGAGAGAAGAGTTTAGCGCAGCATTCGCGGCAATAGCATCAAGCGCGTTAAGCGCGCAGCCGATGGCATCGGAAATATAGCCCAGATCTCCGCTGCCAATTTCGGCATATTTTTGGCGAACTAACTCACAATATTTTTGCACGGGCACCTCCTCAGCAGAGCATAAATACTCTGGTTGATTTGCGACTATATCACAGGCATTTCAAGAAAATCAGCTAGGCGAAAGCAGGAACAGCGAGCAAATCACTGCTAAAGTAGCGGACTACGCCGTATCAGACGTTTCAGGATAAAGCACGAAAGGTTAAGTTGATGAACAGGTCAGAGCGAAAAAACGGGAACCGGACAAAGGCGGGTGGACGATGATTGCGCTGTCACGGAATGTCGAGCTGCCAGACAATGAAATTGAACTGACGGCCATTCGGGCGCAGGGGGCAGGGGGCCAGCACGTCAACAAAACCAGCACCGCTATTCATCTGCGTTTTGATATCGCCGCGTCTTCCCTGCCGCCGTTTTATAAAGAGCGGTTGCTCAGTGCCAGCCATCATTTAATTACCGGCGACGGGACGATTATCATCAAGGCGCAGGAATACCGCAGCCAGGAGATGAACCGCGAAGCGGCGCTGCAACGGCTGGTGAATTTGATTCAGGAGCTCACGAAGGTAGAGAAAGTCCGGCGCTCAACACGACCGACACGCGCGTCGAAAGCGCGCAGGCTGGAAGGGAAATCACGGCGCAGCCAGACCAAAGCATTGCGCGGTAAAGTGCTGTAAGACGTGGCCAGAGAATTACCTGTGGTCGTCAGGAGAACGGAGTCGACCATGCGTTAAAAAAAACGCCCCATGAAGGGGCGTTATGGCAGGCTTATTTGTTCAGTGCCTTGAGCAGGAAATCGACAATCTCATCCTGCTTAATCATCTGCTTTTCACCGGCACGACGGGCTTTGTATTCGATCTCCTGGTTATCAAGATTGCGATCGCCAATCACGATGGTATGCGGGACGCCAATCAGTTCCATATCGGCGAACATAACGCCTGGACGTTCTTTACGGTCATCCAGAATCACCTCGACGCCTTTCGCGCGCAGCGTGTTATACACTTCTTCCGCTAACTCTTTTACGCGGAATGATTTCTGCATGTTCATTGGCAGAATCGCTACATCGAACGGGGCCAGTGCCGCAGGCCAGATGATACCGCGATCGTCATGGTTCTGCTCGATCGCCGCCGCCACTACACGGGTAATACCGATGCCGTAGCACCCCATCGTCATGACCTGATTACGACCATCTTCACCCTGAACGGCCGCTTTCATCGCTTCGGAGTATTTGGTGCCCAACTGGAAAATATGGCCTACTTCGATACCACGTTTGATCTGCAATGTGCCTTTGCCGTCCGGGCTCAGATCGCCTTCTACCACATTACGGATATCGGCAACCTCGGCCATGGGCAGATCGCGTTCCCAGTTAATGCCAACGTAGTGTTTACCGTCCACATTTGCACCGGCGCAGAAATCACTCATCTTCGCCACGGTACGGTCTGCGATAATCGGCATCGTCAACCCGACCGGCCCCAGCGAACCAAAGCCAGCACCCACCACGGCACGAATCTCTTCTTCGGTCGCGAAAACCAGCGGTGACGCAACCAGCGGCGATTTTTCAGCCTTAATTTCGTTCAGTTCGTGATCGCCGCGGACCAGGAAGGCAACCAGAGCATGACCGCTTCCCTCTGCACCCTTGACCATCAGCGTCTTCACGGTTTTCTCAATCGGCATCTGGAACTGATTCACCAGATCGGCGATGGTTTTGGCATTCGGTGTATCGATCTGACGCATCGTTTCCTGAGGCGCAGGGCGTTCGCCCGCCGGTGCCACGGCTTCGGCCAGTTCAATGTTCGCCGCATAGTCAGAGTCGGTTGAGAAGATCACATCATCTTCGCCGCTCTGTGCCAGCACCTGGAACTCATGTGAGGCACTGCCACCAATCGAGCCGGTGTCCGCCTGCACGGCACGGAAATCCAGACCCATACGGCTGAAGATCTGACTATAAGCGCGGTACATCGCGTCATAGGTTTCCTGCAATGATTCCTGCGTGGTATGGAAGGAGTAGGCGTCTTTCATGATGAACTCGCGCGAACGCATCACGCCAAAACGTGGGCGCACTTCATCACGGAATTTGGTCTGTATTTGATACAGATTCAGCGGCAGCTGTTTATAAGAGCTCAGCTCATTACGAATCAGATCGGTAATCACTTCTTCATGCGTTGGGCCGAGCACAAACGGACGTTCATGACGATCGGCAACACGCAGTAATTCTGGACCGTACTGCTCCCAGCGGCCGCTCTCCTGCCACAGGTCTGCGGGTTGGACCACAGGCATTGAAATCTCAATGGCACCGGCGTTGTTCATTTCTTCGCGAACGATGTTTTCGACTTTTTTTAATACGCGCAGTCCGGTTGGCAGCCAGGTATATAACCCTGAGGCCAGTTTACGGATCATGCCAGCACGCAGCATCAGCTGGTGGCTGATCACTTCCGCGTCAGACGGTGTCTCTTTCTGAGTAGAGAGCAGATATTGAGTAGTACGCATTGATTACAATTCCAGTTGATCGGAAATTCACGGACAAAAATAGGCTGGCGGCTAGTGTACCAGTGAGATCACCGGCTAAAAAGCGGGTTTTAACGCGGATCGATGGCCACGACTTCTGTGCCTGCGTGATCAACGCGCCAGCGCACAGTAAACTCAAGCAGCGAGGCGGCATAAATGCGATCCTTTTCCTCACCTTTGCGGTAAGCGGGGCGCGGATCCTGCGCAAGAACCTCACGGATAAAGCGGGCAAGATAGGGATAGCGCGCATACTGCTGCAACTGCTGCCCGGCCAGCGGCGAAAACCGCACAGGCATGCTGCTTTCCGGCGCGGACTGCGCAAAACCCGCTCTCGCCTCAGGCAGGGCTTCGGCGAAGGGCAGATAGGGCTTGATATCGACCACCGGCGTGCCGTCCACCAGATCCAGACTGCCCAGCTCCAGAATGACCTGTTGCTTCGCGCAGCGGATGCCTTTGAGCTCAATCAGCGACATCCCAATCGGATTAGGGCGAAAGGTCGATCGCGTAGCAAAAACGCCCATGCGCACGTTACCGCCCAGGCGGGGCGGGCGAACGGTCGGACGCCAGCCGCCTTCCAGGGTCTGATGAAAAACAAACAGCACCCAGAGATGGCTGAAGTCTTCCAGGCCGCGCACGGCCTCTGCCTGATTATAAGGCGGCAAAAGATGCAGTTCGCCGCCGCCGTCCTGAACCAGACCAGGCTGACGCGGGACAGCGAACTTCTCTTTCCACGGCGAACGGATTACGCCGATCTGCGCAAAGGCAAAATCACTCATTGACTAGTGACTTTCAGCGCCGAACCCTGGCAGACAGCCTGACGGTAGCAGCCCGGGGTGCTGCTCACGATTTCACATTTGTGAAGCAGTACCGCATTAGCTTTCATCTGTGCGGCTTTAATCTGCATACGTTTACGCGCGGTAGCGATGTTGGGCGGTGAACTCTGATTGCTCATCTGGCAATCTTCTGCGGAGACTTCACCCAGATCGCGGAAGGGCTTGCTCACCAGATCGGCAGCATCGGTGTACACCTTAACGGGGGCGGGACGATACGTTGGCTTACGTGTCGGTTCGCTGGATTGCTGCGGATGAGAAGGTGCGCTGCTTATTGGGTGATACTCCCGAACACACCCTGTCAGCATCAATGCTAACAAGCAGAGCGGTAAAAAACGCATAGCAACATCCTCAAGTGTCAAAAAGTGGCGTTATTGAAACAAGGACACGGATAAATAACAAGTCAGCAAATGGCAATAACAGAAAGGGCGGCTAAAAGCCGCCCTGAGGGAAGAGATCAGACGACCTTACCAGCCTTTAACGGCACCACCGTTAAACACTTTATTGGCCGCGTCAGCCACTTCGTCAGACTGATAAGCCTGCACGAATTTCTTCACATTTTCCGCGTCTCTGTTGTCTTCACGCGCCACAATCAGGTTCACGTAAGGGGAGTCTTTATCTTCCACAAAGATGCCATCTTTCGCCGGCGTCAGGCCAATCTGGCTGGCGTAAGTGGTGTTGATCACGGCTAGGGCGATTTGCTGATCGTCCAGTGAACGTGGCAGCTGTGGCGCCTCCAGCTCAACAATCTTCAGGTGTTTTGGATTCTCAACGATATCCAGCGAGGTTGGCAGCAGGCCCACACCGTCTTTCAGCTTGATCAGGCCCACTTTCTGCAGCAGCAGCAGCGAACGGCCCAGGTTGGTTGGATCGTTAGGAATGGCAACCTGTGCGCCATCCTGCAGTTGATCCAGCGATTTGATTTTTTTCGAATAGCCCGCAATCGGATAAACAAAAGAGTTACCTACAGAAACCAGCTTGTAACCGCGATCTTTGATCTGTTGATCCAGATACGGTTTGTGCTGGAACGCATTCACATCGATATCGCCTTTGCTCAGTGCTTCGTTCGGCAGCACATAGTCATTAAAGGTCACCAGCTCAACATCCAGACCGTACTTATCTTTCGCCACTTTGGCCGCCGCTTCGGCAACCTGCTGTTCAGCGCCGACGATCACGCCCACTTTGATATGGTTGGGATCTTTGGCTTTTTGATCGCATCCTGCCAGCGCAATCGCGCCAATTAATGCACCCACAGCGGCAATGTTTTTAAATTTGAAAGACATATCCTTTCCTTAATAGTGATATTGCTTGCTTATTTATGGGACACAGCACGCACGATGCGGTCGCCACAGAATTGTATGAGATACACCAAAACGACTAATAACACTAATACCGTATTCATCACCGTCGCGTTATATCCGATATAACCATACTGGTAGCCAATTTGTCCGAGGCCGCCCGCGCCTACTGCGCCGCCCATCGCCGAGTAACCTACCAGGGTAATCAACGTAATGGTGGCCGCGTTAACAAGACCGGGCAGGGCTTCAGGCAGCAGGACTTTGCGCACGATTTGCATCGGCGTGGCACCCATCGCGCGTGATGCTTCAATTAACCCGGTCGGGAGTTCCAGCAGGGCATTTTCAACCATGCGGGCAATAAACGGTGCCGCACCGACAGTCAGAGGCACGATGGCCGCCTGTAAGCCAATAGAGGTTCCAACGATGACGCGGGTAAACGGAATCATCCACACAAGGAGGATAATGAAAGGGATCGAGCGGAAAATGTTAACCAGGGCTGACAGCACACGGTACAGCCCTTTGTTTTCAAGAATCTGTCCCGGACGAGTGACATACAGCAGTACGCCGACCGGTAAACCCAGAACGAAGCCGAAAAAGCCAGAGACAAAGGTCATCATCAACGTTTCCCAGACGCCGCGCCCCAGCAGCGCAATCATCGCTTCAGACATAACCTAATACCTCGACTTTGACATGATGTTCCTGCAGCCACTGAATGGCGGCTTGTGTATCGCTTTCGCTACCGTGAATTTCCGCCAGCATGATGCCAAACTTCACACCGCCGGCGTAATCCATCTGCGCACTGATAATGTTGTTATTGATATTGAAACGCCGCGCTGCTTCAGACAGCAATGGAGCATCGACGGACTGGCCGGTAAATTCCATACGCAGTAATGGCATGCTGTCAGGGCCCGCTTCGGGCGACAGGCGCTGCTGGTAGTCGTCTGGAATATCCAGATGCAGGGTTGACTGGATGAACTGTTGCGCCAGCGGGGTTTTGGGGTGCGAGAAGACTTCACTTACGCTGTCTTTCTCGATCAGCTCACCCTGGCTGATGACCGCAACCTGATCGCAGATGCGTTTCACCACATCCATCTCATGGGTAATTAACAAAATAGTCAGGCCCAGACGGCGGTTAATATCTTTCAGTAATTCCAGAATTGAGCGCGTGGTCGCTGGATCTAATGCGCTGGTGGCTTCATCGCACAGCAGAACTTTCGGGTTACTGGCCAGAGCGCGGGCAATGGCAACACGCTGTTTTTGCCCGCCGGAGAGATTGGCAGGCCAGGCATCGTGCTTATCCGCCAGGCCGACCAGCTCTAGGAGCTCTGAGACGCGCTTTTTAATTTCATCACGAGAAAGGCTACCCAACTCTAATGGCAGCGCAACATTGCCGGCGACGGTGCGGGAGTTCATCAGGTTGAAGTGCTGAAAAATCATACCAATCTGGCGGCGGGCCTGCGTCAGCTGTCGTTCGCTCAGCGCCGTTAAATCCGCGCCATCAACCAACACGCGGCCTGAGGAAGGGCGTTCGAGCAGATTCACGCAACGAATCAGCGTACTTTTTCCGGCACCGGATGCGCCGATGACGCCATAGATCTGTCCGGCCGGGACATGCAGGCTGACGTTAGATAACGCCTTTATCGTTCGCGAACCTTGCTGGAACACTTTGGTTATATTTTCTAATATAATCATTACGTTATTTATTGCCGTCTTGCATTATCCGTGGTCTGGTGTGCTGCCATAAAGGACAGCATGCATAAGCTGGATGGATGTTAAGGCATCCAGACGTCTAAATCAATCGAAGTCATGTAAACGGGCATTCTCCCTTTTATGACAATCGTGCGATACTGAGCGGCAATTTTTATAGCAGGAGTTTCTACGTGGCGAATAAAGTCCCGGCCATTTTTCTCGATCGCGATGGCACCCTCAATGTTGATCACGGCTATGTCCACGAAATCGATCATTTTCAGTTTATCGATGGTGTAATTGAAGCGTTGCAGCAACTCAAAAAGATGGGCTTTGCGCTGGTTGTCGTGACAAACCAGTCTGGCATCGCACGTGGCATGTTTAGTGAAGATCAGTTTATGCAGCTTACCGAGTGGATGGACTGGTCGCTGGCCGATCGCGATGTCGACCTTGATGGGATCTATTTCTGTCCACATCACCCGGATGCAACGGTAGAAGCGTATCGCCAGCAGTGCGACTGCCGTAAACCGCAACCCGGCATGCTGCTGGCCGCGCAAGAAGAGCTGCATATTGATATGGCTGCGTCTTATATGGTAGGGGATAAGCTGGAAGATATGCAGGCCGCCCAGGCCGCCGGTGTCGGTAAGAAAGTGTTAGTGCGCAGTGGTAAGCCGGTTACGCCGGAAGGCGAGGCATTGGCTGACTGGGTAATAGAGAGTCTTGCGGCGCTCCCTTCCCGTATTAAAAAGGGTTAAAACAGCGCTTTTGTGCAAATTTCAGACGAACAGCAAAAAAGTTTAAATTTGCACTTGCGCTCTGCGAAAGCTTCCCTATAATGCGCCTCCATCGACACGGCACAACGGCTTACGGAATGCGGTGTTGAGAGGGGCAGGCAACTGAGCCGCCGGAGAAAAACTTCTGAAAAAGAGGTTGACTCTGAAGGAGGAAAGCGTAATATACGCCACCTCGCAACAGACGGTTAACCCGCTGGTTGCACTGCTCTTTAACAATTTATCAGACAATCTGTGTGGGCACTCGCAGGATTGATATCCGCGTCTCCGGACGCAAAAAAATATCAAGTCTTAAAAGTGAACACGTATTGAAATTCATTACGACGTTTTCCTTGAGCATCGCTGCACTGGTTGCAGCAAATCAAACTTTAAATTGAAGAGTTTGATCATGGC
>NZ_VZPF01000013.1 GCF_008801695.1 Pantoea stewartii subsp. stewartii | reverse complement strand
GACGTGGTTGCGTTACGTCATCGGTCATATACAGGACTGGCCGGTGAACCGGGTCCGCGATCTGCTGCCATGGAAGGTCGAGCTTCCCTCTGCCTGAACGTCAATACGGTCTGAATGCGACGCTTACTTCGCAACGTTGCCTCGCTTCGCCCGGCACAAACCGCCTTCGGTGGTCTTCACCCTCTTTTGTACGGACGAAAAAAAACCTGTCTTCTCAGACAGGTTTCTAAAAATGGTCGGCGAGAGAGGATTCGAACCTCCGACCCACTGGTCCCAAACCAGTTGCGCTACCAAGCTGCGCTACTCGCCGATTTTTTTAATTTGTTTTGCCTGGTGCGAAGAGAGGGACTTGAACCCTCACGTCCGTTAAGACACTAACACCTGAAGCTAGCGCGTCTACCAATTCCGCCACCTTCGCGTACCCCAGCAAAATCTGGGGTGGCTAATGGGACTCGAACCCACGACAACTGGAATCACAATCCAGGGCTCTACCAACTGAGCTATAGCCACCACTGTACTGAATGTTGTAAGTCAAACCTACAGCATTTAAATCTTTCTACCTAACGCGGTACTGATACCACCGAAGCTCATACGCACAAACTAAATGGCGCGCCCGACAGGATTCGAACCTGAGACCTCTGCCTCCGGAGGGCAGCGCTCTATCCAGCTGAGCTACGGGCGCGTAGCGCCGTTGCGGATGTGCATACTAGAGATAAGCGCCCATCCTGTCTAGTGCTTTTTAAAGAAAATAGCGCGTTTGATTACGCTTTGTGCATTTCGTCGACAAATAACGCATTTACGCCTGTGCGGACGCGAAATTCTGGCATTAATCAGCGATATCACAGATCGCCACGCCAGTGATAACGCAGGTATTTCACCAGCTTTAACTGCCTGCGCAAGCGACTGGGCTGCACGAGCAAGCGATAGAGCCACTCCAGCCCCAGTTTTTGCCAGAAGACAGGCGCACGCTTTACGTGTCCCGTAAAGACATCGTAGGTGCCGCCTACGCCCATATACAGCGCCTCTGGCCACTGCCTCTGGCAATCCGCCATGAAAAGCTCCTGCCGTGGTGAGCCCATCGCTACCGTCACCAGCTTTGCGCCGCTCGCTGCAATGCGGGCACACAGCGCCTCACGTTCAGACGGGACAAAGTAACCGTTCTGGGCACCGACGATGTTGACGTTCCATTGACGACGCAGCTTCGCGCACGTTTCATCTAATACCGCCTCACGGCCACCAATCAAAAACACCGGTGTCCCCTCGCGGCCAGCGCGTTGCATTAAGGCTTCCCACAGATCGGCACCCGCGATGCGCTGCACGGAGGCCTGGGGATATTTCTTTCGAATCGACCGAACAATACTGATGCCATCAGGATAATTGAATTCGGCCTGCTGGATTTGGGCGCTCAACGCCGCATCCCGTTCAGCACTCAAAACCTTTTCAGCATTAATGGCCACCAACGTACCTGTACGGATACCGGATGGGGGCATCAAAAAATCGACAAACGCTGTCATGCTGTCGAAACCGTACAGGGTGATACCGCGAATCTCGTAGCGTGGTGTACCGGTGTGCGTACTCATATCTTTATTGTTTTTCCCTTTCATACCAGAGGTGCATCAGCGTCAGGATGGGCTATGCAGCGGACGTTCTCTACGGCTGCGAATCAGACCGACATGATTCAGTAATCCGTAAAGCAGTTTCGCTACCGCCAGGCAGGCCGCAAAAATAAGGCAAAAAAACACCACGCGGGAGCCAAATGCATCCAGCCCTTCACGCGCCAGTACAATCATGTTGAATACCGCACCAAAACAAAAACTTTGCAGAATGGCCCCCGTATAGCGATTTGACTCACTGCGTCCGCGCTTATACAAGCTATCAAAGCCTTTAATTATTAAGCCCACAGCCACAGCACCTGGCACTATCGCCCCAATACCGCCCATCACCAGCAGTGAACCGATTAAGGTAGGAGAGATCGCCAGACCTGAATGGTTATTAAGCACCTCCCATGTGAAATAGTTGGCACTGTTCAGGACGGTCAGAGGACGGTCGGGCCACAGCCATGACGGGATAAATACATAGAAATCACGCCACATGGGCGCTAAACCCTGAAAATCGATTTTATGGTAATTTTCGAGCAGCAACGCCAGATTTTCCCAGGGCGAAAAAGTGTCCCGGGTCAGATAAAGAAAGGTATAAAACGCTTCTGCGCCCATTACGTCCAGGTTATAGCGTCGCAGCGCCAGCCAGAACATACCGGCAATGGCCATCACGCCAGCGACGGCCAGCATCCATAAGGTTATCCAGCCACGCGTAATTCCGATAAACAGAAACAGCGCAAAAGCGATGATGATATTGGCACGCGTCCCGCCAACCAGCGCATAGGTCAGCAAGCCAAAACTGACGGTGACAATCAGAAAGAGCAGCCAGTTACGGCGTGTAGGGTGTAAAAAATACGGGATCAACATCGCCGGAATAAAGAAATAGAAAAAGCGCTTCAGAGCGACACCCGAAACCTCACTGGAAAAGATCTGGTTGTAGGCTGTGAGGCGAAATAATAAAAAGCCGTTATGGATGAAAAAAACCGTCACGGTCGCGATGGCGACCAGCGCCAGCAGGCCACAGGTCAAATGCGTCTCCACACGGTTCATCTGTAGCCAGGGCCGGGCAGGTGATGTCGCCATCGGCCTGAGACGGACCTTGTAACTGACAAAGTAAATGACATAAAACGCTGTGGCAGACAGCATCGCCTGCAGTAAAAAATCGGCCGGCACCACCTGAGTGTCAAAACGAAACACCAGAATGCTGGTAAGCGGAAACCCAAAATAAAAGGTCAGCAGAAACAGCAAGGTAAAAAACAGGTGAAAGTTAAATCGTTCCTGTTTCATCTCGCGTACATTCAGCGTGACGATGATCATGAGTGACAGCACGTAGACTAACAGCAGACCACTAAACGCCAGTAGACTCATGAAGGCTCTCCTTCGCAAAGGCGCAACGCCGCCTGCCAACCCACGAGGTAACCCGGCGCCAGAAACGCAACGTGCTGCTTGTCGCATCCCATGAGCTGTCGGCGCGCTTCTGCAACGATAGCAGGCGTCAGCGCATCATCGCTGAACAGGACCGGAAGCTGTTGCGCGGTGACATCACGCCAGAAAGGATTTTTACGCGTCAGCACGAAGGGGATATTGGCTTGAATCAACAAACACAACGTGCCTACGCCCTGCTGCCGCTCGAACATAAAATAGCCTAAATGGCAGCGCGCCAACAATGCCAGATAATCATCGAAGGCCAAATTTTCACGCAGTAACGTTACCTGCCCCTGAGGAAAAAGTCTGTCAGCGGCATTCTGAATCCGGGCAATATACTCATCGTTATTGGGCGGATAGCCAAGCGGCACCGCAATACGCACATTCTGGCCAAACTGCGCCCGAATCGCTTCCAGCCCTTCTGTATGACGATTACTGGCATCGCCTGAATTCCCCAGCAGCACCGTCAGGATGTCATCCGGGCGGGGCGTTATCGCCGCGGTGGGTAAACGGGTTGGGAAGTAAAGTAAGGTGCGCGGTACCGAAGGATGGCGTTGCTGATAATGATACAGATCGCCTTCAGTCGCGAAGACACGCGCAATCCGCCCCTGCGCAATACGACGCAGAAAATAAAACAGGCGGAATTTGAGGCTGCGCGAGTCTTCATATAAATCGGCGCCCCAGACGTGCCAGTACACCTGAGACCGGTGCAGCCTGCCACTCAGTAACGCCAGCCACAGCCAGGGATTAAACTGTCCATGGCAAAAGAAACGCTGCTCGCGCTGTTTAGCCCGGCGTAAAAGTGCTTCAGAGAGCGCTTTCTTGCTGCTAAACGTTTCAATGCGCAATGCATCAAAGCCAATAAGGCTTTCCGGCTGCCTGGTGACCACCATAAAGTGACACGCCACAGGCGCAGGCAGTTCGGTGCTCATCACGTCATTAAAAAAACGCAACACCGTGAGATTGTGATGGGGAATATCCGATCCCAAAACGTGAATCAAAGTCATTTTCTTCGGCAGTAGAGAATAAAGGCGCCACAGCAGAGCGCGAAATAGATAATGTACGTGAACATATAGGCTTGCGCTGCGCCACTGGCACCGTGTAACGGAATCAGCCAACGGGAAAACAGGGTCAGTAACGCAAACTGACTGATTTCCGTCAGCACATAAAAACGTAACGATGCTTTCGCTATGACCAGATAGCCAAAAACATAAGCCCCCACTTTAAAAACATCCCCACACAACTGCCAGACGAACAGATCCCGCATATCATGGAATGCGGCAGAAAACAGCAGGCGGATAGCGATATCCCGCATTATCCACACGATCAGGCTGGCCGCCGCGACAGCCGGCAACACAAAGCGCAATGCCCGTCCGATCTCTCGTGCAATCTCTGTTTTGTTTTCTAACCTGGCCAGCGTGGGCAGCAGCCAGACGCTAAAAGTTGCGGTAATAAACTGCAGGTAAGCATCGGAAATACTGGTCACGCCCTGCCATAAACCGACCTGAGCCCAGCCGTTGTGAGCGGCAAGTTGGTTTCGCATCATGACCCAGGCAACCGGAAGCGTGACGGCGGTGATCAGTGCCATCAGCGTATACTTTGCCAGCTGACGCGCCATCTCAGGCTGCCACTGTGGACGTAGCCAGCTTAAGGGCAGCGGCACACGATACCTGAATATCACCAGGGCAGGAATAACCAGTAATGCCGGCACCATCGCTAAACCGGTTAATGCGCCCGCGTACCCTCCCAGCCCCCAGCACAGCATATAACCGGCTACGCCAGTCACGCTGCCTGTCATCAGCGCCAACGCATTACCCTGTGCATCCCGGTAGCCTTTAATTAAAGCCAGAATGAGATTGGCCCAGGCAATGCCGAACTGCAAAAAAGCAACGATACGGATAACGTTTTGATAGCGATCGTGCCCAAACAAGGCGGTACTGACAGGGGCTGCAGCAAGCAAAAAAACCAGCGCCAGCAGTGTTGAAAAGCCTGTCACCATCGCCGAGGCCGTTCCAACCAGCGCGCGCAACGGCTGCGGTTGCTGGCGATATTGCGCGACAAAGGTTGTGACGCCGTTGAAAATCCCGGCCCCCGCCAGAACGCCCAGCACCGTGATCAACTGTCGAAAATTCCCCGCCTGACCAACGCCTTCCGGGCCGTAACTGATCGCCAGCAGCTTGACCACCAGCAGGCCCACGGCAATTTTGACCAGAGTTGAAGAGGCCGTCCATACAGAGGCTTTGGCTAATGACATCAGGAAAAGAAGCTCAGCAGTGAGCTGATAACCGTGCTCTGGTTATTATCTGACAGGTTAAAAAACAGCGGCAGCCGCAATAAGCGCTCACTTTCGGCCGTGGTGAAGCGGTCATCGCCCGCAAAACGGGAAAACTGCAGGCCAGCAGGTGAAGTGTGCAACGGAATATAATGGAAAACGGCCAGGATTTCGGCCTCTTTAAGCCAGTTAATCAACGCCTGACGATGTTCCTGATCGCGCAGTTTAATATAGAACATGTGCGCGTTGTGCTGACAGTCGGCCGGAACCGTGGGCAAGGTAATGTGGCCGTTTTCTGCCAGCGGTTTTAGCGCATTATAGTAGCGCTGCCATAAACGCAACCGCTGCTGGTTAATACGCTCGGAGGCTTCCAGTTGCGCCCAAAGATAAGCCGCCTGTAGATCCGCCATCAGATAACTGGATCCCATATCGCGCCAGGTATATTTGTCTACCTGACCACGAAAAAACTGGCTGCGGTTGGTGCCTTTTTCACGGATGATTTCCGCACGCTCAACCAGGCTGGCATCATTGATCAACGTTGCACCGCCTTCTCCGCCCGCCGTGTAGTTTTTGGTTTCGTGAAAACTAAAGCAGCCGATATGACCGATAGTGCCTAAGGCCCGCCCTTTATAACGTGACATCACGCCCTGCGCAGCATCTTCAATGACAAACAGCTTGTACTGGGCCGCCAGCGCCATGATCGTGTCCATCTCACAGGCAACGCCGGCATAATGTACCGGTACGATAGCACGCGTTTTATCCGTGATGGCGGCTTCGATCAGCGTTTCATCCATATTCATCGTGTCAGGGCGCACATCCACAAACACGATTTTTGCGCCCCGGAGTACAAAGGCATTCGCAGTGGACACAAAGGTGTAACTCGGCATGATGACCTCATCGCCGGGTTGAATATCGATCAGCAATGCCGCCATTTCCAGTGATGCGGTACAGGAAGGCGTCAGTAACACTTTTGCACTGCCGAAACGCTGTTCCATCCACTGCTGGCAACGGCGCGTAAAACCACCATCGCCACAGAGCTTGCCGCTGCTCATGGCCGACTGCATATAGTCGATTTCGCTGCCCACAACCGGGGGCGCATTAAAGGGAATCATGACCTCTCCTGTAAAACCAGTACGCCGTGCTTTCCAGTCGTGCACCACTGCGTAAATAAAGACGCATCGCCGTGAGATTGCTGATTTGTGTTGCGACGCGCAGCCGATCGAGCTGGCGTACACGTCCCCAGTCAGCTGCCGCCAGCATCAGGCGCTGACCAATGCTTTGCCCCTGCGCCGCAGGCACGACAGCCAGTAAGCCAATGCGGGCATCGCCATCTACCTCACGCAAAGACACGAATCCCTGCAGCGCACCGCTGTCATCGCAGGCCACCAGACACTGATGATCAAAGGTGCCAAGTACCGCATTTTCAATCCACTGCGCGTAAAAACGTCCGCTCTCTTCTGGCGCAAACCACGGCGAACGAAACCGACTCTGGCGGAAGGCCTGAGAAGCCGCCTCACGCAGTGCGGGGATCTGGCCTTGACGGGCAATACGAACCCCCGTTTGCCGCTCGGTTCGTTTAATCGTGAGGGACAACTCCGCCTCGCCCTCCACCAACTGGAACTGATGTTGATTCAGGGCGTCAATAGTGGCGGTCTGATCAGCGGGCACTTTAATTTGAAACAACGCACAAGGATGCTGAAGCGCGCTTTCCAGCGGCAATGTTCCACCCGTTTCCAGTCTGACAGACTGGATGCCGAAAAACTGGCTCTCCCAGTCGAGGGGATTGACCTTAACGTGAACGGACATGTGTTCCTCAGAGCTTTGTTAATCAGCGTCTGTTTTCAGCGCCAGACACCTTTCGTATCAACGACCCATTGCTGGGTCACGTGCGCCGCATCAATGGCGCGGAACGCCTGATGATCGACCAGCATCACCAGAATATCGGCCTGTTGCAGCGCCTGCTCTGTTGACACCAGCGTGGCCTGCGTTTCCAGACGTTCGGGAATCTGCTCAATATGCGGTTCAGTCACCCAGGTACGGCCCTGATGCCAGTCTGCAATCAAATGGGCGACTTCCATCGCCGGGCTTTCACGCAGGTCATCAATATTTGGCTTAAACGCCAGGCCAAAACAGGCAATCGTCAGATCGCTGGCGCGCTTATCGGTTTGCGTCAGACAGTCTGCCAGTGCTTTTTTTACCTGCTCCAGTACCCAGTGTGGCTTGGCATCATTCACTTCGCGGGCGGTACGGATCAGTCGCGCTAAGTCAGGGTTCTGCGCCACGATAAACCAGGGGTCGACGGCAATGCAGTGTCCGCCTACGCCGGGACCGGGTTGCAGAATATTCACACGAGGATGACGGTTTGCCAGCGCAATAAGCTCCCAGACATTAATCTGCTGCTCAGCACAGATCAGGGACAGCTCATTGGCAAACGCAATGTTTACGTCCCGGAAGCTGTTTTCGGTCAGCTTGCACATTTCGGCGGTACGGGCATGAGTTTCCACGCACTCGCCCTGGAGAAAAAGACGATATAACGCGCTGGCACGGGCAGAACAGGCTGGCGTCATGCCGCCAATAACACGATCGTTTTTAATCAGCTCGACCATGATCTGGCCGGGCAAAACACGCTCAGGGCAGTAGGCAATAAAAACGTCCGGTTCATCGCCCTGCTGGGGGAAACGTAAATCAGGCCGCTCGGCAGCCAGCCACTCCGCCATCTGCTCGGTACTGCCTACCGGAGACGTCGACTCCAGAATCACCAGATCGCCTTTTTTCAAAACCGGTGCGATGGATATTGCGGCCGCCTGCACAAAACGTAAGTCGGGCTGGCGATCGGCCTGGAAAGGCGTAGGGACGGCAATCAAAAAGGCGTCCGCCGCTTCCGGTTGCGTGGTGGCACGTAAATCGCCACGCGCAACGGCTGCCTGCACCACCTGTTCCAGATCGGGTTCGACGATATGAATGGCACCGCGGTTGATGGTGTCAACAGCCCGGGCATTGATATCAACGCCCACCACTTTTTTTCCCTTTGAGGCAAAAACGGCTGCGGTAGGCAGCCCAATATAACCCAGTCCAATGACGGAAATGGTTTCAAAACTCATAAGTTGGCTCTGTTATCTTTTAAGGCTTGTAAGATTCGCCCGCAGGCATTGCCATCCCCATAGGGATTATGGGCGCGGCTCATGGTCTGCCAGGCCTCGTCGTCATTCAGTAATGCGCTGACTTCGGCAACAATCTTCGCCGTATCCGTTCCCACCAGCTTTACTGTTCCCGCGTCAACCGCCTCTGGCCGTTCCGTGGTTTCACGCATCACCAAAACGGGTTTACCCAGTGAAGGCGCTTCTTCCTGAATTCCGCCAGAATCGGTGAGAATGAGCCAGGCACGATTCATGAGCCAGACAAACGGCAGATACTCCTGCGGCTCAATCAGTACTATGTTCTTGATGTCGCGCAGAATGCGGTTAACGGGCTCATGGACATTCGGGTTGAGATGCACAGGATAAACGATCTGCGCCTCAGGGTGCTGACGCGCAATTTCGGCTAAAGCGCTACAAATACGCTCAACCCCCCCGCCAAAACTTTCCCGCCGATGGCCCGTTACCAGTACCAGCTTTTTGTTTTCATCCAGAAACGGATAACGTGCAGCCAGTTGCGCATTAATGGCGTTATCATCTAGTACCCGATCGCGCACCCACAGCAGGGCATCAATCACCGTATTGCCGGTAATCACAATGCTGTCATCGGGCAGATTTTCATCCAGCAGGTTCTGTCGGGAACGGGAGGTTGGCGTGAAATGCAGCCGTGCCAGATGGCCTGTCAGTTTACGATTGCCCTCTTCAGGCCACGGCGATGCCAGATCGCCTGTCCTTAAACCCGCTTCAACATGGCCGACAGGTATTTGTTGATAGAACGCAGCCAGACTGGCCGCCAGCGTGGTTGTGGTGTCACCGTGAACCAGAACAATGTCGGGTTTGAAATCGAGAAGGACGGTGTGCATGCCTTGCAGGATACGGCAGGTTATTTCCGTTAATCCTTGTTCAGGCCGCATAATATTGAGGTCGTAGTCAGGTTGAAGCTGAAATAAGCTCAGCACCTGATCGAGCATTTCACGGTGCTGTGCGGTTACGCACAGCCGTGATTCAAAAGCCGGATCCTGTGCCAGGGCCTGAACGAGTGGTGCCATCTTAATGGCTTCAGGTCGGGTGCCAAAAACTGTCAGAACTTTCACACTGTTTCTCTCAATCTTGTGTATCTGACATGGGTCGCCGACGACGTGCCAGTGCCACACCGGCGCCAACCAGTGCCCCTACCGCGCCCCACATCACCATCATAAATACCCGGCGTGGGCTGTTACGTGACACCGGCTCTTCCGGTGTACGTAAATAACGGTAGGTCTGAAATTTGTTGGTTAACGCAGGTCCTGCATCCAGTGTCGTCAGCATCGCTTTATTTTGATCGTAGCTTATATCAAAGCTCGGTCCCGTCGCACGCAGGGTGTCGAGTTGCACCTGCAATAGCGGCTGACCGATTAAAAACAGGTCGCTGTCAGCAAGACTCTCACTGACTTCATTCGTCTGTTTTTCAGTAATTCCTTTTTGGCTGGCCACCTTCAGCGCCTGTTCCAGACGATGAATGCGACGCTGGAAGACGGCATTCGCCACAGCTTCCTGACGCCTGACCTGTGCCTGAAGTTGCGCATCTCGTGCCTGCCACGCACCTTTTAGCTCCGCGTTGAGATGACGTGCTGCGCGCTCACTGGCATAGGCAATGTACTGACGCAACAGGTTGTTGGCATCGCTCGCCGTTTCCGCTTTCAGTTTGACGCTGTCGAACGTGTTACGCGCGGTATCCGCTGGCGTAAACTGGATGTTATCAATTAGCTCATCTAACAGGACCGCATCATTGTGCGCATTGCCGCTTTTCCGGCTTTTGTAATAGTCGGTTTGCAGCCAGAACTCGCGACGAGTATCCCAGGAGGAAAGCTGCACCAGAAACTCATGATAAACCTCATCCATCACGTTGGGAGACGCGCTGGTTAACGTCACGGCGTCATTGCGTACATCCAGGTTATTGAGAAACTGCTGCTGTGAATAGTACGAGCCCAGCATATTCACCGTTGGACGCCCTGTAATCGCCGTTGTGCTCCATACCTGTTTCATCAGCAGCGTCGCCAGCCAGGCTGCCACTGCAAACAGCACTGCGCAACCGACTATCCAGTGCTTTCCGCGCCACAAGCGGCAGCACAGGCCGCGAATATCCAGTTCGTTCTCCACAACGTTTGCAGGCATCACAGCGTCATCCTTTTTAAGACTCATCAGGGTTCATTTTTCCTGGCATTTCTAAAATTATTCAGGCGGCGTTTAAAGCGTCTGATTTTTCTTGCCACGCGCCATGCGTGCTTCAAACAATAGCCGTAACCCATGAAGGCAATCAGAAACAGAATTAACATCACCCATTCAGGTATAAAGGCAAGGTATTCTCCCAGTACGCCAATACCTGCAAGAAGTGCCGCAGCGGAAGTAATCAGGACGAAAGCCTGACGGGAAGTAAAACCGGCCCGCATAATTAAATGGTGAATATGCTGACGATCGGCAGAAAAGGGGCTCATTCCCTTGCTTAAACGACGATACATGATGGCTACCATATCCATTAAAGGAATGGCGATTAGCCACAATGCCGTAACAGGTGTAATAGGATGACTCAGGCCCTGAGTCGTTTCGAGCAAAATCCATATGATGGTGAAACCAATCATAGTGCTGCCCGCATCCCCCATAAAGACTTTGTAGCGCCGGCCCAGAAAACCGAGATTAAGAAAAACATAGGGTAATGTGGCGGCGATCATCGCGAAGCACCACATTGCGAGGCTGTGTTGGCCATCAAGGTAGAGAATAATTCCCATTGCCGCAAAGGTCACAATGGAAAGCCCCCCTAAAAGGCCATCGATGCCATCGACCATATTGAAAGCATTAATTGCTGCCCAGACAGCAAAAAGAGTGAGGACGTAACCAAACGGCCCGACAATCAATTCAACCGGGCCTATGATAAATCCGAGGCTCAGCAAATAGAGCTTGCCAAAAAACATCATCACTACAGCCACAATACCTTGTACTGTCGCGCGAATTTTTACGCTGATGTCGAACCTGTCATCCAGCGCCCCGACAAATACCAGTACGCCCGCGCAGGCCAGGTAAAGCATGGCGTGCGGCAGGTAATAATTAGTAATGTAAAAGGCGAAACAGATACCTGCATAAACGGATATGCCCCCCACCAGCGGTACTACCCCCTGGTGGCGCTTACGCATATTGGGCTTGTCAACCAGTCCAATTTTCTCGGCTGCTTTACGAGCAAGGAAAAGAAACGCCAGGGAAAAGACAAAAACTAAACCAAGCTCAGTACTCATAGTGAGTAAATTCACGTTAAACGCTCTCAGCTATCATCCTGGATACACACAATACGCGAAAGAAGGCGCATATTACCGTCCCAGATTCCGAATTCGGCATTAAGCGGTGTACGAACGGTCAACCGTCCACCACTTTCACCGTCATTATTATTACGTCTGCCAGACCACAATCCTATAGCCCGTAAATGAAAAACGCCACGTCAGAACGTGGCGTCAGAGCTATTTTACGATCTTTTAAAGTAAAAAACGCCATCCTGCTCAGATGGCGCGGCTTTGTTGAATAATAGGTAATCATTCTGTTTTGTCTGCACTGTTTTGGTAGAAAACGCTGATGCCAGACAGAACACCGTCATACGCAAGCATGTAATGCATTGATTTTATGTTATCTGAAACAACCGTTTTCATAGTACCACAGCATAAAATCCATTTATTCAACAAAGCCAGATGGCGCTTAAAAGGATCAAGAGCGCTTCATCATGTCGAAGAATTCATCGTTGGTTTTGGTCATGGCCAACTTGTTGATCAGGAACTCCATCGCGTCGATTTCGCCCATTGGGTGAATAATTTTACGCAGGATCCACATTTTCTGCAGTTCTTCCTGAGAGGTTAACAGCTCTTCTTTACGTGTACCGGAACGGTTGTAATCAATGGCCGGGAAGACGCGTTTTTCCGCAATCTTACGTGAGAGATGAAGCTCCATGTTACCGGTGCCTTTAAACTCTTCGTAAATCACTTCGTCCATTTTCGAACCGGTATCCACCAGCGCAGTCGCGATAATGGTCAGGCTGCCGCCCTCTTCCACGTTACGCGCCGCACCAAAGAAACGCTTAGGACGATGCAGGGCGTTAGCATCCACACCACCTGTCAGCACTTTACCGGAGGCCGGCACCACGGTGTTATAGGCACGGGCCAGACGCGTAATGGAGTCGAGAAGAATGATGACGTCTTTTTTATGCTCAACCAGGCGCTTAGCTTTTTCGATCACCATCTCTGCGACCTGAACGTGACGCGAAGCCGGCTCATCGAAGGTTGAGGCAATCACTTCGCCTTTGACCAGGCGTTGCATCTCTGTCACTTCTTCCGGACGCTCATCGATCAGCAACACCATCAGCACGCAGTCAGGATGGTTATAGGCAATGCTCTGTGCGATGTTCTGCAGCAGCATGGTTTTACCGGCTTTTGGCGGAGCAACAATCAGGCCACGCTGACCGCGGCCAATGGGCGACGCCAGGTCCAGTACGCGCGCCGTTAAGTCTTCGGTTGATCCATTACCGCGCTCCATACGCAGACGGCTGTTAGCGTGCAGCGGCGTAAGGTTTTCAAACAGAATTTTGTTGCGCGAGTTTTCAGGCTTGTCGTAGTTGACTTCATTAACTTTCAGCAGCGCAAAATAGCGTTCACCTTCTTTTGGTGGGCGAATTTTGCCGGCGATGGTGTCACCAGTGCGGAGGTTAAAGCGGCGAATTTGGCTGGGAGAAACGTAGATGTCATCAGGACCGGCGAGGTAGGAGCTGTCTCCAGAGCGGAGGAATCCAAATCCATCCTGCAATATCTCCAGCACACCATCACCGAAGATGTCCTCGCCGCTTTTCGCGTGCTGCTTCAGGATTGAGAAAATAATGTCCTGCTTGCGCATACGAGCCTGGTTTTCCAGCCCCATATTCTCGCCGAGGGTAATCAGCTCAGAAACCGGCGTATTTTTTAATTCGGTAAGATTCATAGTGATGGGTTCTTAAACTCGGGGTAATACTCGAAATGTTTGTCGTGAATGGTATGGCAGTTAATCCATGCCTGTTCTGTTAATGACTTTTCAACTCTTCTCAACGATCGTTGTCTTGAATGATGACTGGAAGCGAGGAGTCGGTCGATTTAAGTCAGAGTAGAGCTAGTCGTTAGATTGCTAAACCGCTGGTAGGTACAGTGCGACAGGGTTTAACAAGGGAAAACTTTGAATGCTAACTACAAGGTATGATCATAGTGCAGTGAAAATAAGTTAGCACGCTTAAAAGCGAACGTCCAGCAGGAGGAAAAAATTTAACCACTGCCGAACGTTCAGCCCGCTTACGCCAGGTTGGCGTTCAGGAACTCTTTTAATTGACCTTTGGACAATGCGCCCACTTTCGTTGCAGCGACTTCACCGTTTTTAAACAGCAGCAGCGTCGGGATGCCACGAATGCCGTATTTCGGTGCGGTACCTGGGTTATCGTCAATATTCAGCTTAGCGATGGTCAGCTTGCCATCATACTCTTCTGCAACTTCATCAAGGATTGGGGCGATCATTTTACAAGGACCACACCATTCAGCCCAGAAATCTACCAGTATAACGCCGTCGGCTTTCAGCACGTCGGTGTCGAAACTGTCATCGGTCAGATGAACGATTTTATCGCTGCTCATGTTTTACTCCACAAGATTATGCCTGGCGAATTGGCGTAATATAAACCAATGTTGGTTGACTTTATTTCATCGGATACGCTTTCGTAAAGCGATAGTAAGCTGATATTCTACCACACTATGAGCAAAACACACTTAACTGAACAGAAGTTTTCCGACTTCGCCCTGCACCCACAGGTAGTGGAAGCCCTTGATAAAAAAGGGTTTCATAACTGCACGCCTATTCAGGCGTTAGCACTGCCATTTACGCTTTCAGGGCGTGATGTCGCAGGTCAGGCGCAAACCGGTACCGGCAAAACGATGGCGTTTTTAACGTCAACGTTTCATCATCTTCTTTCTCACCCTGCACCAGAGGGACGCCAGGTTAACCAACCACGCGCGTTAATTCTGGCACCTACGCGTGAACTTGCCGTGCAAATTCATGCGGATGCAGAACCGCTGGCGACATCGACCGGCCTGAAACTAGGCCTGGCTTACGGTGGCGACGGCTATGACAAGCAGTTAAAAGTTCTGGAAAACGGTGTCGATATTCTGGTCGGCACCACGGGTCGCTTAATTGATTATGCGAAGCAGAATCACGTCAACCTCAGCGCCATACAGGTCATGGTGCTGGACGAAGCCGATCGCATGTTCGATCTCGGCTTTATTAAAGATATTCGCTGGTTGTTCCGCCGCATGTCACCCGCAACTCAACGCCTGAGTATGCTGTTTTCGGCCACGCTCTCTTATCGCGTGCGTGAACTGGCCTTTGAGCACATGAACAGCGCCGAATACGTTGAAGTCGAGCCGGAACAAAAAACGGGCCACCGCATTAAAGAAGAGCTTTTCTATCCTTCCAACGAAGAGAAAATGCGTTTGCTGCAAACGCTGGTGGAAGAAGAATGGCCCGATCGCGCGATTATTTTCGCCAATACGAAACATCGCTGTGAAGATATCTGGGGCCATCTGGCTGCGGACGGTCACCGTGTAGGCTTGCTGACCGGCGATGTGGCTCAGAAGAAGCGTTTACGCATTCTGGATGACTTTACCAAAGGTGACATCGATATCCTGGTGGCGACCGATGTTGCGGCACGTGGCCTGCATATTCCCGCAGTGACACATGTCTTTAACTACGATCTGCCTGATGACCGCGAGGACTACGTTCATCGCATTGGCCGTACAGGACGCGCAGGGGCAAGCGGCCACTCAATCAGCCTGGCATGCGAAGAGTACGCGTTAAATCTGCCGGGTATTGAAGAGTACATTGGTCACACTATTCCGGTGAGCAAATACAACAGCGATGCGCTGTTAAGTGAACTCCCACCGCCGAAACGTCTGACGCGTAATCGTACAGGCAACGGTCAGCGTCGTGGCGGAAATAACGCCAGTCGTCGCGGTGCTCCACGTCATAACAACCGTAAACGTTCGGGTTAAGTTCACCATGCTAAGCGCATCGACACTCTATGCTGCGATTGATTTAGGATCTAACAGCTTCCACATGCTGGTAGTCAGCGAAGTGTCTGGCAGTATTCAGACTATCGCCAAAATCAAACGCAAGGTGCGCCTGGCTGCTGGCCTGGACAGCGCCAATCATTTGTCAGCTGAAGCGATGGCGCGGGGCTGGCAATGTTTGCGGCTTTTCTCGGAACAACTTCAGGATATTCCGCCTGACCAGATTCGGGTGGTGGCGACGGCTACGCTGCGTATTGCAGCAAATGCACAGGTCTTTCTGGATAAGGCTCAACAGATTCTGGGCTGCGCCGTCAATGTGATTAGCGGTGAAGAAGAAGCCCGTCTGATTTATCAAGGCGTGGCGCACACCACCGGCGGCTCCGATCAACGTCTGGTTGTCGATATCGGCGGCGGCAGTACCGAGTTAGCCACCGGTGACGGCTCCCATGCCAGCGTGCTGTTTAGTTTGCAGATGGGCTGTGTCACCTGGCTGGAACGCTTCTTTGGCGATCGTCACCTGGCGCAGGAAAATTTTGACCAGGCAGAACAGGCCGCCAAAGCCATGCTGCAGCCCATTTCGGCAGAACTGCGCAAACAGAGCTGGCAGGTTTGCGTCGGTGCATCCGGCACCGTGCAGGCGTTACAGGAAATCATGGTGGCACAGGGCATGGATGAGCGCATCACCCTGAGCAAACTCCAGCAGTTAAAGCAGCGCGCTATTCAATGTGGCAAGCTGGAAGAGCTTGAAATCGAAGGACTGACGCTGGAACGTGCGCTTGTGTTCCCCAGTGGGCTCTCAATCCTGATCGCCATTTTTCAGGAACTCAATATCGACAGCATGACGCTGGCCGGTGGTGCACTGCGCGAAGGGCTGGTGTACGGAATGCTGCACTTACCTGTTGATCGTGATATTCGCAGCCGTACTCTGCAAAATGTTCAGCGCAGGTTCAACATCGATGTGTGCCAGGCCGATCGGGTACGTCAGCTGGCTGAAAGTTTTTTTCGCCAGGTCAGCGTGGTCTGGAAACTGGATCAGCGCTGTCGCGAATTACTGCTGAGCGCCTGTGCTATCCACGAAATCGGGCTGAGCGTCGATTTCCGTCAGGCACCTCAGCATGCTGCCTACCTGGTTCGCCATCTTGATCTGCCGGGTTTTACGCCCGCGCAAAAAAAGCTGATCGCCTGCTTACTGCAAAACCAAAGCGGCAGCATCGATCTTGCGTTACTGACCCAACAAAATGCCGTACCGCCGCGTCTGGCAGAGCGCCTGTGTCGCCTGCTGCGCCTGTCGATTATCTTTTCCAGTCGCCGTCGCGATGACACCCTGCCTGCCGTACGTATGCAGGCCGATGATGAAGCGCTGAATGTCACATTGCCGGCGGGCTGGCTGGATGTACATCCGCTTCGGGCGGAACTGCTTGAACAGGAAAGTCATTACCAGTCCTATGTACACTGGCAGTTATCGCTGACCTGAGTACTTGCGGTTACGCCCGATCGGCGCATTAACCCTTTTTCGCCTTTTCCAGCATCGCCCGTAATCCGGCCACCCGACTCTGGCCGGTTTTCATTCGCTCTTCAGCACTGACCACCTTACGCTCGGTTTCCCACACCACATCATCCTGCGGCAGCTCCAGTAAAAAGCGGCTGGGCTCGGGGCGAACCAGTTCACCGTACTGACGGCGCTCACGGCATAAGGTGAACGTCAGCTCTTTCTGCGCACGGGTGATACCGACATAGGCCAGACGGCGCTCTTCTTCAACGTTATTTTCATCAATACTGCTCTGATGCGGGAGCAATCCTTCTTCCATGCCAACCAGGAAAACATAGGGGAATTCCAGCCCTTTAGACGCATGCAACGTCATCAGCTGCACCTGGTCTGACTCGTCGTCACTTTCCCCGCGCTCCATCATGTCGCGCAACGTAAACCGCGTGACGACCTGGGCCAGCGTCATCGGCTCATCCAGATCGCTCCCTTCCAGCATTTCCGTCATCCATTGAAACAGCGTATTGACGTTTTTCATGCGCATTTCAGCGGCTTTAGGGCTACCGGAGGTTTCAAACAGCCAGCTTTCATAATCGATGCCGCGAATCAAATCACGGACAGCGTTGACGGGTTCCCGCTCACTGAGCTGGATAATCTCATTGAGCCAGTGAGTGAAGCGCTGCAGATGCTCAAGACCGCGGCCGGTCAGGGTCTGCCCCAGTCCCACATCGAAGCTGGCGTTAAAAAGACTTTTACTGCGGATAGTGGCCCATTCACCCAGTTTTTGCAGCGTCGCCGGGCCAATTTCACGCCGGGGAGTATTCACAATCCGTAAAAAGGCGCTGTCATCGTCGGGGTTAGTGAGTACGCGTAAATACGCTAACAGATCTTTTATTTCTGGCCGTGAGAAAAAGGAGGTGCCACCTGAAATCCGGTAAGGGATACGGTTCTGCATCAAGAATTTTTCGAATACCCGGGACTGGTGATTCCCCCGGTACAGAATGGCGTAATCTTTATACTGCGTTTTATTGATAAAGTGATGAGCAATCAGTTCACCCGTTACCCGCTCGGCTTCGTGTTCTTCACTGTTTGCGCTCAGCACTTTCAGTTCACTACCGATACCCAGTTCAGAAAACAGGTGCTTCTCGAACACGTGCGGATTGTTGGCAATCAGGATATTGGCAGCTTTAAGGATACGCTGTGAAGATCGGTAATTCTGCTCAAGCTTCACCACTTCCAGCGTCGGGAAATCCTCATTCAGCAGGACCAGATTTTGCGGACGCGCTCCGCGCCAGGAATAAATCGACTGATCGTCATCGCCAACGACAGTAAAACGCGCTCTGGCACCCACCAGCAATTTAACCAGTTCGTACTGGCTGGTATTGGTATCCTGATATTCATCGACCAGCAGATAGCGAATACGTTGCTGCCAGCGCTCGCGCACTTCCTGATTACGCTGTAGCAGAAGGGTCGGCAACAAGATCAGGTCGTCAAAATCCAGCACATTACAGGCTTTAAGGTGCTGATCATACAGGGCATAGCAGTGCGCGAAAACGTTATCGCGCTCCGAACGGGCTAATGCCGCCGCCTTGGGCGGATCAACCAAATCATTTTTCCAGTTGGAAAGGGTGGAAATCAACTGCTGCAGTAAGGTCTTGTCCTCTTCCAGCCACTGGCTGGTCAGGTCTTTAAGCAGGGCCAGTTGATCCTGGTCGTCGAACAGGGAAAAGTTAGACTTCATTCCCAGCGCCGCATATTCGCGCTTAATAATCTCCAGTCCCAGGGTATGGAATGTCGAGATCATCAGGCCGCGCGCCTCCTTACGCCCCAGCGTTTGCGCGACGCGCTCTTTCATTTCACGTGAGGCTTTATTCGTGAACGTCACGGCCGCAATGTGGCGCGCCTGGTAACCGCACTCCCGAATCAGATGTGCGATCTTATTGGTGATAACGCGGGTTTTACCCGAGCCAGCCCCCGCCAGCACCAGACAGGGACCGGTGACAAATTCGACGGCACGTTGTTGGCTGGAGTTTAAACGCATAGGGAATCGCTCTGTTGAAATAAGATACCCGCTTCGCCTCACACGCGTGCCAACGGCATGAACGCGGTGCCGTTAACGTCTCTGCGATTTGAAAAGACGGGTTTATAATGGAGGGCAATTATACACAACAGAGACACCATCATGGCGAAAACTGCCGCGGCTTTACATATTCTGGTGAAACAGGAGGCAGAGGCGAAAGTCTTGCTGGAGAAGTTGAAAAAAGGGGAGAATTTCCAGCAGCTTGCTAAAAAACACTCCATCTGCCCTTCAGGCCGAAACGGCGGCGATCTGGGTGAATTCCGGCGGGGAAAGATGGTAGCTGCATTTGATAAAGCGGCCTTCACCTGCCCACTGTTACAACCCTTTGGGCCGGTGAAAACCGCGTTTGGTTACCACATCATCAAAGTGCTCTATCGCAACTGATTATTTTTTGCTTTTCATCTGCTGCAATACCCGGCTGCACTGATTTTCATCATTATCGCTGGAGGAAATCAGTGCCAGTAAGGCCGCCGCCGGTGCTACCACGGCACCCAGGGCAACGGCTGCCGCACCACGCGCCAGTAGTGGCCCGGTCTTCACACCGGCATCCGGATTTTTAAACGTACCACGGACGTACAGCGGTGAGCGCAGGGTCACGATACGAATGCCTTTACTCTCTGGATTCACAGACAGGTCCAGACGTTCAGTGGCGAAATTCGCATTTCCCGTCACGTTGATGACCGCATTTTCCGTATCGAACACAAACAGGTTTGGCGTGGCCAGACCGTTTTGCAATTTCAGATCCGTTACCGCACAGTTGATGCGCACCTCATCATCACCGAATAGCTTACCAACCAGATAGTTACCGACATTTAATCCGGCAATCTCCATCAGATTGCGGCTAATCAGCCCGTCGTTCATTAGCAGCTTGAGTTGGCCGTTACTGGTTGCGAGCAGGTCAGCCACGGAATTGCCCGTGCCCGTCAAGCTGGCATCACCGTTAAGCTGTCCCAGACTGTTTTGCATTGCCTGTACATTGGGAAACAACTGGCGCAGGCGAAGTTTGCGCGCATGAATATCCGCGCGGCCTCGCATGGGAGAGCGATCGCCTTCTAAACGAATAGTGCTGTTCAGGTTGCCCCCGGCCATACCAAAACGCAGCGGATCGAGCAGTAGATTACCGTTATCAAGCTGCAAATGCGTGTAAAGATCGCTTAACGGCAAGGAATTACTGTGTTCGATACGTTTGCCACTGAACTTCACGTCAGCATCCATCACCGACCAGTTTTTCGTATCGAATTGATCATGAGGCAAAACACGATCGGCAGGCTGTGTCGATTTTTCGCCGTGCTTTGCCTTAGCCTGTTGCGTTTTCTCACTGCCTTTGCCGGAGTCAACGCCAATAAGCGGCCCCAAATCTGCCATACGCAATTGGTCAGATCGCAGTTCCCCTACCAGTTTAGGGCGAGGTTTGCCCTGGCTGTAGGTCAGGGAGCCATGAATATCGCTATCGCCAATGTGCCCATTGAATGCCTGATAGCGGAAAACAGACCCATCTTTACCAGTGAATTTAGCAATAAGGCGACCATCTGTTTCATAGGGCGGCGTATCCGGTAATAACACGCCCGTCAGGCCATACAGATTCGCCAGCGTGTCGCCAGAAAAACGCAAACGCACATCCAGTCCGCCCAGATTTAACGGATCCTGCACACCGCCAGAAAGCTGTACCCGTGTAGTACCGTTACGGACATCCGCCTGCACCGGGAACGGTGTCGTCTGGCTTCGCAGTGATAACATGCCGCCGAGCTTACCCTGGCCCGTGAGTTTTTCATTGTTAAAGCGCCCTTCAGCCTGCCAGCCGAAAACAAAGTCACCCGCCCTTTTTTGGCTGTCGTCTCCACCCGCGATTTGCGCGAAAGGCACAGGTTTGCCAAGCGAATTGAGTTTTACAGTGACATCAGCCTTGTTAACCGCATCGCGATAAAGCAGAGTTCCCTGATCGAACAGAATATTGTCCAGCCGAAATGACCAGGCGGAAGGCGGTGCATTGTCGTCTTTGCTGTCACTTTCAGCGAGCGTAAACGTCCAGTTGTTTTTCTTGTCGGCGGTTTGAATCAATCGGGCATCCGACTGCTGTAGCTTTATCCAGGGGATAAAGACTTGTTTGTGCAGCAGTGCCAGCGGCGCAAGCGTTGCGTCGACGCGCTGGAGATGAATCATAGTGACATCGGGAATATCAGGCGGATTGCCCAGCATGATGTCTTCGGCATGCAGATGCGGCAAGGGGATAAAACTGCGCCATCCCGGTTCGTCGCGTTGTCGTTGCCACGCGATACCCAAATCACCACGAATGGCAAAAGGTCGGTTCAGTTCTGCTGAGACTTTTTTGTTGATGGTCGGCTTCAGGCGATTCCAGTCGAATGTGGCAATGACAATGACCACGACGACGATCACCAGGACTAAAATTCCCGCTATCCAACTGACTATTTTTCCAGCGCGTGACATTAGGCATCCTCCCTGCTCTTTCACGGTCTCCGTTAAAGATAGTCGAGAGCGAGCCGGAAGGGATCAATCAAGCTGGACAGGCAGGTACGCCAGTTCCGAAAAAGGGGCGGGGCGTGAGAAAAAATATCCCTGCGCCGCAATGGCCGGAGAGGCTTTTACCTGCTCCCATTCATCCTGCGTTTCCACGCCTTCAACAATAACGCCGTTACAGTAGCGGTTAATCAGCGACAACAGCATAGGAAAGAGTGTTCGCCCTTCCCCCGATGCACACAACAAAATAAACAATTCGCGCGACAACTTGATGTAGTCGTATTTCAGCTCCGTCAGGGCAGAAAAATTTGCCATCCCTGAGCCGAAATCATCCAGCCAGAGCGGCCCCAACTCCGGCATTTGCGCCACCATCTCTTCCTGAGGCAAAACGTGGTGCTCGGTCAGTTCAAAGCGCACCCAGGGCAATCGGGTGATAAGGCTGCGAATCGGCAGATGATGTTGTATTAATGACAGAGAGGGGCCGTCAATATTGACTGATGCCATGACCTCATTATCGGCAAAGAAAGCTTCCCACTGGCTGAGCCACGTTAACTGCTCCTGCACAACGTCAAGGCGCTCTGCTATCTCCAGCTCAGCAAAATACGCTTCCGGGGAGAGTTTTTTTTCAGGTTCAGACGGATGCATGACCGCCGTCAGCAACTCAATCGCCAACAGCCGCCCAGAGACTTTGTAGATAGGCTGAAAGGTATACTGGCGTTGACACTGTCGCCAGAAGAGGCGCTTTTTCTGCTGGGGAGTGATGTCAACTGAAGAAGGTAGCCATTGACTAATATTCTCCATAACCATGGTCTTTTCCTGGTTGATAGTAAGCGCCTTCATTTGGGCGGCTTAGCGGCAATTATCGTTTGTATTTCGATACATAGTGAAAATCTGGCCACATAGGAGCCACGAGTCTACGCGAGTTTTGACACGACAATCGCCGAAACAGGGCGCGTTATCGGGTTAATTATCATGTTTTAGCGCCCTAAATTAAATTAAAACACTGTTTTAACAAGTTGACGACAGGCCTTACAAACGCGAGACTGAAGCGAATTTTTACTACAGGCCTGAAACCATGACGCAAATAAAGATCGCTATTATTGGTGAGTGCATGATTGAGTTGTCCGAGAAGGGTGAGAACCTCAAACGCGGCTTTGGCGGTGACACGCTGAATACTGCGGTTTATCTGGCCCGGCAGGTCAGTCAACAGGATGTACGGGTTGATTATGTCACCGCACTGGGCATTGATCCCTTTAGCGCAGAGATGATGACTCGCTGGCAGGCGGAAAATGTCAATACTGCACTGATCCAGCGCCTTGAAAACAAAATGCCGGGTTTGTACATGATCCAAACCGACGATCGGGGCGAACGCTCCTTTTGGTACTGGCGCAGTGATGCGGCAGCCCGTTACTGGCTTGATGGCCCGGGTGCCGACGACATTTGCCAACAGCTTAAACATTACGACTATCTTTATCTGAGCGGAATCAGCCTGGCTATCCTGCCTGACGACAGTCGCGCCCGGCTCATGCAACTGCTCGCAGACTGTCGGGCAAACGGGGGGAAAGTGATATTTGATAATAATTACCGCCCGCGCTTGTGGAAAGATAAGGTCACTACTCGCCAGGCTTACCAGACAATGCTCGAAAACACGGATATGGCGTTCCTGACGCTGGATGACGAGCACCAGTTATGGGGCGAACAGTCTGTTGAGGACGTCATTGCCCGCGCACGCGATGCGGGCGTAAAGGAAGTCGTCATCAAACGCGGGGCGGAATCGTGCCTGATTGCGTTTGAAGACCAGCCATTGGCCGAGGTGCCTTCCGTCGCGCTGCCAAAAGAAAAGATTGTCGATACCACGGCCGCCGGGGATTCATTCAGTGCGGGCTACCTGGCCAGGCGACTTGTCGGCGCGACGACAGAAGAAGCGGCACGGCGCGGTCATCTCACCGCCAGCACAGTGATTCAGTACCGCGGTGCGATCATTCCGCGTTCGGCAATGCCGGAATGATTGCCAGTCGCTCATAACGGGGACACCGGTACAGGCAGCATGTCTGTGCCTGAAGGAAAACGGGGGTGGATACGAAGCACATTAATCTGGTCTGTCTGGTATACGCGACAGGGAAAAAGCGTCAGGCTTTTACAAAGCGAGTGGGTGTAAGACGCAGATTATTGAGCCAAATCCCCCCATCCTGTTTTTCAAAAACCGCGGTACGAAGCCCAGACGTTATCCGCAGGCAAAGGATATTCAACGATACGGTACCGCCTGCGCTCGCTGAAGAGAGCTTCGATGGCATGGCTTTTGCCATCAACGCAAAGGCGCAGAATGACGTCGATGCGCTAACAGCGTTGGCAGAAAACCGTGGGACACCGTAGTAAAGCCGCCAAAACTGTTCACGAAGGTAAATCAAGGGTACAGTTCCGTGATCCGGAGGGCTGTTACTGAAACGCCACCTGAACGCCTTCTGGAGAGTTGACGGTCAGGATACACTGACGATTAATAAGCCCCCATGAAGCGGGACGATATATTGAGCCGCAATGGCATCGTACCGTCCGGCATCCAGACATTATGTTTCCTGAAACATCACAGGGGAATAAATTCCTGCTATTTCCGTCAGGGCAACATGAAAAACCGCTCATTTAGCTTAAGTCAGCTCAGCCGTTTTAACGCCGTCGCCTCTGGTCCTCATCTGTTAACAGTTTCTAATCTTAATGCGTTTTTATTCCTTTTAAATTATCAAGTTAGCCAAGCAGCTTCAACGCCAGGCATAGTCCGAATCTCATGTATAAACCGCTTTTAGGTTGGACGATTACATTAAAACAGGCCATCTTTTAAACAGCGACAGCAGGATGCTGTTCTCACGGCCGCGAACAAAACAACGACAACATCTCTCGCATCAGGACACTGCTATGAATACAGAAATTATTAATATCTGGCCAAATGGTGATGCGCCAGGCGCCAGCGATTCTCGTGCTCAGCCCCAGATTGTGGATACCGCAAAAGAGTATGAACCCTACGACCGCGTAGCAACCGGTGTACGCTGCCCGGAAATGGCTATCTGGCATCCTGTTGAATCCAATGGCATCACCTTGCTGGTTGCGCCAGGGGGCGGCTACCAGCGCATCATGATTGATCGTGAAGGCAGTGCGCTGGCAACGTTCTTTACTTCGATGGGTTATACCCTGGCGGTAATGACTTATCGCCTGCCCTATGATGGACATCACGAAGGACCAGATGCACCGCTGGCCGACGCACAGCGCGCCGTGCGCGTACTACGTGAACGGGCACAGCGCGGGCTAAACGGAAAATATATTGTGATGATGGGCTTTTCTGCTGGCGGCCACGTCACCGCGAGCCTGGGTACGCGTTTCGGCGAAAAACTTTATCCCGTTCAGGACAGTGCAGAAAACCTGTCGCCTCGGCCGGATGCAATGGTTCTTGTTTATCCGGTCATCAGTATGCGCGATGGTCTGGCCCATGAAGGATCACGCACACGCTTATTAGGTGCCTGGCCCGATCAAAAAACTATTGATGCTTATTCACTCGAGACCCGGGTTCACAGTCAGGTGCCGCCTACGTTGCTGATTCATGCCGCCGATGATGATGACGTGCCAGTGAATAACAGCATGGTATTTTTTAGCGCGTTACGGGAACATAACGTCCCCGTAGAAGTGCATTTTTATCAGAAAGGCGGGCACGGCTTTGGCATTCGTGGTGTAGCGGATTTGCCCCTTGCCAGCTGGCCGATGCTGGTGACCGAATGGCTCAGGGCAAAAACCTGATCAATCAGGAGGCCGGTGGGGCAGCGTCACCTGCGGGGCTGCTCTCCGGCTGGCTGACGTCAGTGCCGCCTGACTGCGCTGCCGACGGAGCAGGTCCCCCCATCAGTTTGTCCCAGTCAGCTTTAAGGCTTTTCACATTGGTTTCTGTTTCGCCTTCCGGCTGAATCAGCACCATCATGAGTTCCTGACTGAGCTGCTGCCGTAATTCCTGGTTCATCTGATCACGTGTCAGACCTGCCAGGAAATCCTGCCGTAGCTTTTGATACTGTTCCGGCGCGATATCCACCACGGAATTACGTTGCGAGCGCAGGCGCTGACTGATCAGCACGTCCGTATCAGTGCGGGCATAGGTGGTAAACAGCTTATTCAGTTCCAGCAGCTTCTGAGCCATCAGCGCGTCAAACTCTTCCTGAGGTAAACCGTTATCGCGTACGGCGGCCAGCTCACGTGCCACCAGATTCATATTCTGTTCCAGGCTGTCGTTGCGCGTGTCCATATTAATGGAACACTGGGCGCGTTGATAAAGCACCCGGCAATCAAAGCCAACCTGAACGCCCTGCGCTTTGCTATTGCTCAACGCACGTTGAACGTGCCAGAACAGCGCCTCACGCGCCAGGTCGCCCCGCCAGTAACGCTGGAGGTTTTGTGAATCACGGATAGGCTGCCAGGGTGTATCCCACACCAGAGAAAGGCGGTCCTGCGCGCCGCTGCCGCTTACCAGATTCACTGGATCATGCGGTAACGGGGACAAGGTCGGCACCGGCGCAGCCGAACTGCGCTTGCCTTCCAGCGAGGAGAACGCTTTATTGATCTGCTCAGAAAAACTACGGCTGTCGACATTGCCGACAACATACAGAGTGATGGCATCCGGCGTGTACCACTGCTGATAAAAGCTTTTTAGCTGTGCGATATCCACCGGCGCGCGCGGTTTCTCTGCCGGATCGTGCGCTAATAGCGCGGACCCTTTCAGTCTGTAGCGCCACCAGACATCCTGCGTATCCGTTGGCCAGGTTTTAACCGGATCGGAAGCAGATAACGCGGTGCCCACCACCTGATTAGTGATCGCCATATCGCCAGCCGTCGCGGCCAGCCAGTTCAGGGCTTCCTTTAACAGGTCTGGACGGTTATTGGGTAAGCTTAAGTTATACTGCGTGTAATCATACGATGTGATGACGGGCGGTAACGGGCGCTGTGGATCGATGCCCTGCTGCCATAAAGCACGCTGCTGATTTGTATCCAGTGCGGTGTTATGAACCAGCGCCAGACGTGACAAAAGGTGGCTAAAACCGGTTTGCTGCGCACTTTCTACCAATGAGCCTGTGTTAACCACCATACGCAATTCAATGCGGTCGCTTGGCCGTTGCGGTGTTGCCAACAGTTGCCAGCTAAATCCGTTGTCCAGTTTTCCCTGTTGCCAGGCTGGATCAGGTTGCAGCGTTTCAGCGGATGCACCGTAACTGGTCGCTGCCAGCACTAGTCCACCAACCAAAAGCCGAATTCTGGTGCCCTGCATGTGAACCCCTACTCAAACAATTCAAAAAATCGTTATCACTGGCACGTTTAGCCGCGTTTATAAGCGAACCGGTCATTGCCGATTCGCACTGCCGATCATTAACAACAGGTTTGACCACAGGAAGACCGGGATGTCACGCAACGAAGTGAAAAACGTTGAAAAAAACAAGTGGGGTTATTATCCAAATGCCCGCTGTCAGGGCAAGTGACAGCGGGCATTTGAGAGGATTAAATCACATTCAAGGATTAAATCGTGGATTCAGACGGGTCTTTTGCGCCATTTTTGCCCGCTAATGTCTCACCCAACTGTTTTTTATCCAGTTGATCAACCCATTTCGCGACCACAACGGTTGCTACGCCATTACCTACCAGGTTCGTCAGCGCACGGGCTTCTGACATAAAGCGGTCGATACCCAAAATCAGCGCCAGGCCGGCAACGGGTAAATGTCCCACTGCCGACAGTGTTGCAGCCAGAACAATAAAGCCGCTGCCTGTAACGCCCGCCGCCCCTTTAGAAGAGAGCAGTAACACCACCAGCAGGGTAACCTGATGGAAGATATCCATATGCGCATTTGTTGCCTGAGCAATGAAAACGGCCGCCATCGTCAGGTAGATAGAGGTACCGTCCAGGTTAAAGGAGTAACCTGTGGGAATGACCAGTCCCACCACGGATTTCTTACAACCCAGCCGCTCCATCTTATCCAGCATACGCGGCAGCGCCGATTCGGATGAGGACGTTCCCAGAACAATCAGCAGTTCTTCTTTAATGTAGGCAATGAATTTGAAGATGCTAAAGCCACCGAAGAGGCGGGCAATCAGCCCCAGCACAACGACGACAAACAGCACACAGGTAATATAGAAACAGATAATGAGCTGGCCAAGCTGCACCAGTGAACCTACGCCATATTTACCAATGGTAAAGGCCATGGCACCAAAGGCCCCGATAGGCGCCAGGCGCATAATCATATTGATAATGCCGAAAATGACCTTTGAGAAACTCTCGATCACATTGAAAATCAATGTGCCCGTGTTGCCCAGACGATGCAATGCGAAGCCAAACAGCACGGCAAACAGTAATACCTGCAGGATATTGCCACTGGCGAAGGCGCCAATCACGCTACCCGGAATCACATCCAGTAAAAAGGCCACAATGCCTTGCTGCTCAGCCTGTTGCGCATAGATGGCAACCGCTTTGGCATCCAGCGTCGCAGGATCAACGTTCATTCCCGTGCCAGGTTGCACAATGTTAACGACGATCAGGCCGATAATCAGCGCAAGGGTACTGACGATTTCAAAGTAAAGCAGCGCAACCGCACCGGTGCGGCCCACGGCTTTCATGCTTTCCATTCCGGCAATACCGGTAACGACTGTGCAGAAAATCACGGGGGCGATGATCATCTTGATCAGTTTAACAAAGCCATCCCCTAGCGGCTTCATCTGCGTCCCTAAATCAGGATAGAAATGGCCCAGAAGCACGCCGATGGCGATGGCGACCAGAACCTGGAAATAAAGGCTTTTAAATAGTTTCATAAACAGGTATCCACTAACGAGAGGTAATGTTGTCGGATTTTTTATTGTGACTGTCTGACAGGGCTGGCAGGTCAGGCAGTGGACAGAAAATAACACTCTGTTTACGTGATTAATACAGGGCTGCAAAGTCAGGGGAAATGATAGGCGCGTAATTCTGAACTGAAACGCTTCAGCAAGGGGTTTTGTAACTAAATTTCTCGCAAAATCAAGGAATCAGGGCGTTATTCCTCCTCCAGGGCATTATCCAGCCATTGATGAGTAAATTGCGCCAGCGGCACGGCTTCAGAATAAAGATAGCCCTGACCAATCGTGATACCGCGGGCCAGCAGCCAGTCACGCTGTTCACTGGTTTCTACCCCTTCAGCAATGACATCCAGGTCAATAATGTCAGCAATGGCCGCCACGATACGCACCATCGTGTCGTCCTCAGGCAACGCGGCAACAAAGCTGCGATCCATTTTCAGTTTGTTAACCGGTAAGGCTTTAAACTGATGCAGGTAGTTAAGATTGGAATAGCCCATCCCAAAGTCATCCAGTGCAACGGCAACGCCGGTTTTTTGCAACATCCGCAGCAGGGAAATAGCCTGCTCAGCATCGCCCATTTGCGCGGTTTCGGTAATCTCCAGCACTAATGTGCCTGGCGCAATTGAATGGTGCGCCAGCAAGGATTGCAGATGATTCACAATGCTGACATCGCGTAACTGAACGGCAGAAATATTGATACTCAGCGGGACCCTCACCCCATGGCGCTGCCAGCCAGCCAGAATGCGGCATGCTTCTTCAAATACCCAGCGGCCAATCGCTGAAATCACCCCGATTTCTTCCGCGCTGGCGATGAACTCTTCGGGTAATCCGTACCGGCCGTCCGCCTGACGCATACGCAGTAGTGCCTCCGCACCCGCCAGCCTGCCGGTGCGCATATCAATCTGGGGTTGCAAATAGAGGGCAAACTGCTCGTCGTGCAAGCCCTGTAAGATATCGTGTTCCTGAGTTAAGCGCTTTTGCGCCCGTTCGGTGAGGGCGGCATCAAAAAACAGGATCTGATTTTTGCCCTGACGACGGGCTGACATCATTGCGGAGGTCGCACGATCCAGCATCTCATTAGCCCCCGTCGTTTCATCTTCTTCGCTTAACGCCAGACCGATACTGGCATTGGGTCGCAGTTGTAGCTGATGCAGAGTGACAGGCTGATTAAGGCGAATCATCAGATTGCGGGCCAGTCGCATCGCGCGAAAGGGGTTGCTGGCTGATTTCATCAGTAAGACAAAATCACTGGTAGCAGTCTGTGCCAGCAATGTCTGATCATCAATGGTGCTGCGAATTTTCTCGGCCAGCGTCAGCATCAACGTATCGCGCTGTTCATCACTCAGTACACCATTCGCTTCCTGCAGGGTTTCGATGCGTATCACCATCACACTAAAAGCATGGCGACGAGCGCGGATAAACTGTTCCAGTAAAGCTAAAAACAGCGCCCGATTCGGCAGATCGGTGACGTCGAAATGCGTTGTTAACCGACTCATCTGATCATGAATGGACTCAAGCACCTGCTGGTTGCGGTTATAGCTGCGAATCAGCATACCGATTTCATCGTCACGGTGATCGGCAGGCACAGACAGTTTGTGGGTCAGAATCGCCTGCGGTGGCAGTTCCTGTATTTCGCGGGAGATACGGCGCAGCGGATGCACCACCAACCGGTTTATACACCAGCTAATTGAAACGGACAGGATGAGTGCCAGCAGCAAATAGGTGATGATCATCGTGGAGAACGTGCTCAGAATAAACTGGTAAACACGAAATGAATTCGCCTGCAGTACCAGATAAGCCAGCGGCTTCGGTAAACCGGTATGCTCAACAGAGTAAAGCGGTAAGGTGATTTGCACCGGCAGTTCAAAGATTCTGGCGATCAGTCTGGGAACGGGTTTCTCGTTTTCGAAGTTCGCATGCAGCGCCTGGAACGCATTCGGCAGCACCACATCAGCACGCGACAAAATCCCGGCAGGTTTTAACGAATTAAGAATGCGTTCAGCCTGAGGGATGTCCGCTTTCAGCACCGCTTCAGACAGCGGCTGACGCACGGTATGCGCGATATTCTCCATCTGCTGGGCGTAGTCGATTCTGCGCTGTTGCACAAAATGAAACAGTTGGATAACGATAAAAATGCTGATGGTCACTGTCGCAATCAGCGAGACTGTCGCCATCTGTTTTATCGTCAGCGATCGGCTTACGCGCAAAAATTCACTCCCGGCTCGTGACGAGCGTAGACATCAGAAAAGAAAAGCGCGTCAAGTATATCATATCGCAAGATGTATTTGTGGCTTAAGGGGGCGGAAGCAGACGAATCGGAATTGCGGTCACGTCAGTGACCATAAGAAAAGCGGCATGCCGGAACAGCATGCCGCAGAGCGGGCATCAGGCGCTTAGTGCTTCTCCTGCCAGGCTGTCCAGGTCAGCAACTGGAGGCTGGCAGAAAAGTAGTTCTGCCCGGGCGACAGCTTGTCGCTCAGGTAGCCGGTTTGGTTCAGCACCAAATCCCGTACCGCCAGTAAGCCGCCGTCCATATTATAAGGGGCCGCCGTATTGGCCAGAACATCAAACCAGGCTGGCGTATTCGTGCGACTATAACCTTGCCAGAGGCGCTGAAAGGGGCCCAGCGCCAGGCTTTGCGGATCGTACCACCAGATGTTGAGCGGGACGCGAATCGCGTCATAACTGAATCGGTTTGAATAGCCCACCGCTGGCGCAACGGAACCATCCGCATTCAGCGCTACCCAGTCCAGCGGCAGGTCGCTGTTGCCGAAATGCATTTTGCCCAGCAAGGCCATTCCACCGTCAATCAGCTTATTCCATACCTGTAGATGGCTGCGCTGGCCAAACTCCTGCCAGGCAACAAACAGAAAATAAGACGAGTTCAGCACCACATAGCTGTTTTTGTTGAAACCCTGCGCACCGGGCATCAACACGGTGTAACCGCCGAAATTCGCCACATCCAGTTTTACAATGGCACGCTGAATGCGGTCTGATTCCTGTTGGTAATCTGCGACGTTCCACTTTTGCGCCGCACGCTGTAACGCCCAGGCAATTAACACATCGCCATCAGAAGCATTGTTTTTATCCGCTACCGGATCCTGTGCTCCGGGAATATAGCGCCAGTAGAACAGATCGTTTTGCGGATTTCGCAACGTGGTGCGCGTCCATTTCCAGAGCCGGTCAAAAGCCGCGCGGTCATCGTAGGCGACCGCCAGCAACATGCCGTAACCCTGCCCTTCGGTATGGCTGACATTATTATTTCCCGTATCAATAATGCGCCCGTCTGACTGCAGGAAGCGGCTTTTGTAGGTATCCCACCCGTTGGCCATCGCCTGAGCACTAAAAAACATCACCATAAAACAGACCAGAATTCCTGACCACACTGACTTAAGTCTCATCAGAGCACCTTATTGATATCGGAAATGCAACGTATTGCCGTCATTAAGCTCCAGCGTCACCGGTACGGCTTTACTGCCGCCCTGTCCCTGAAGCCAGCCGGAGAAAAGCCCCGCGAGAATGGCAGCAAATGCCGTCTGCCAGTCGGCGGCAGGCCGATAACTGTCGCCTGCGGGTGCAGCGTGGTGCTTAATTAAGATGGCACTATCCTGCGGCTGTAACTGAACAAACCCCCAGTTGAAGCGGGCCAGTTGCAGGTTACATTCACGCTCCAGATCCTGCACGGTACGGGCTGCGGGCAACGCATAACGTGCCGCAAGTGATTCACCCATGTTATATAAAAAAGCCATGGCCTGCTCCTGGCCCGCGTTGGCAATCATGCCTTCGACCAGAACGCTGACCAGATCAAACCAGCCTGGCTGATGTGGGTGGCTCGGCCCACTCAAAGCTTCACTCATTAGTTGTCTCCGAACAGGTAGCGGAAATAGAGCTGCGCGCTGCTTTCGTTATAATCACCAAAGGTGTCATAACCCAGTTGCCCGCCAATCGTGACATCTTTATCGATTTTATAATCGGCACCTGCATGCAGGTTGTAACCTACACCGTTTTTACTGTTGCCCTCGTAGAAGGCGCTTTTGACATGCCCGTTGGCGGCCAGCGCTTCCAGCTGTGCCTGACGGGACGGATCGTTCGGGAAGTACGCACTCTTATCCTGGCTGTAACTCTGGTAACCCAACGCGCCGCCAATATTCACCTTCAGGTCATCGAAGGTGCGCGTGAAGTCGATCGGGAAGGAGATGGACGCATAATCCTGCGGGCTAAAATAGCCACCCTGTCCGTAGCTGAAGTAGCTGAGATTTTTTGAGAAATCCATCCACGATAAACTCATACCGACTTTAAGTTCACGATCGTCAGCATGGAATGGACGAACATAGACGCCCGCATTGGCTTGCAGGTTGTTGTTACTGGCTACGTTTTCACCTACATAGCTGTAAGCGCCAGCCCCGACATACATGCCGGCGTCGCCATTATCGTAGCTCAGTAAGGCATTACCGCCGTTTTTGGTGACGTTCCCCCAACGCTTGCCGCTGGATTTATCTTCAGTCCCGACATAGGACAGCAGACTGTCAGTAATCGCACGCCGTTCCCCGGTCAGGATAAGCGTCAGGAAGTCCGTGATTTTGGGCGACCACTGCACACCACCGACCAGCGTATTCAGGTCCTGGCCCAGCGGCGTACTGCCTAAATCCACTTTGTAGCTGTCGCCCTTAAGCGCCAGGCTTAGCTCAACCCCAGAGGCCGTTTGCGAATTGGTCGAGGCCGTCGGCACATCGTCCACTTTTGCGCCATTGGCCGCCACCACTTTGCCTTGTTCCAGCGCGTTGGTGCCGAAACGCCGCCATGCATCGCCCGCAGCGCTGCCCGCCGTCAGTGACACTGGCGTCATGGTAAAGTCGAACCGTGCGTCGCCGAACGGCACAGTTGAGAAAGTGAGTGGAGCTTTCGCTTCCGTCAGCTGACTCAGGCCCGACTCACCGTCACGTCCGCGTACCTGTACCGTGCCCTGTGCCCAGGTGCCCGTTTTTTCCTGGAGGGTTTCCATCATGGCATCAATATCATGTAACGTCTGAGCCTGCTGAGAGGGAACATTCGTCGTACTGGCCACGGTGGCATCCGGCGATGTGCCTGATGAGGCCGGCGCAACCTGCCAGGGCAATACCGTGCCATACGTCGACGGCGTGCGCCCAACAGGCGAGGTGCTGCGGTTCACAAATGGGTTGTCGGCGAGTGCCAGTCCGCCGATGGTTGGCGTGGTGCCGGGCTGCGCACCTTGCAGACCGATAATTTGTCCCCGCGCCGTTCGCAGATAACGCATGGCCTGGCTATGGTCGCCATTGGCTTCTGCCACCTGCGCGAGGAGCAACTGACGTTGCGGCGTCGGGTCGGGCGTCAGGCCACGGGCCAGTTCATTGGCACGCTGCACATCGTTTTGCGCCAGGGCAACATTGATCGCGCCAACGCGCGCGTCCTGCGACGGCGTATCCTGCGTCATTAAGTAGTCATAGACGACGCCCGCGTCTTTATTCATTTTGCCGTCCTGATAGAGACGGGCCATGGCAAACATTAAATCGCGGTTTTGTGGATCGCGCTGCAGCGCGCCAATTAACTTATCGTACGCGGCGGCGTACTGTTTCTGCTGACGCAGACGATCCACCTCGTTAATCAAATAGCCTTCACGCAAGTCGGCCAGTTGCTTAGGCGTACTGCGTGCCTGCAGCGCAGGCGTGCTCAGAAAACGTTGTGCTTCACTCTCAAGTCCGGCCTGGTTCAGCACGGCCACCTGTGCAGCATAGTCACCGGCATTGCCCTGAACACCCCGTTGCATATTGCCACGCACGACCGCTACGGCACCGGCAAGATTGCCGGCTTTTGCCAGTTTCTGTGCCAGATTTCCCGCATCAACCGGATTATCCGGCGGGTTGACGGCAAGGGCTTTTAACGTATTCGCCGCTGCCGCATCAGATCCTTGAGCCAGATACTGATCGGCCGTGGCCATTTGCAGATTAAAATTTACCCGCTGTGCCAGTTCCCGCATATCACGCGTTTGTGCACTGGCGGGAATACGGGCCAGCAATGCGCTTGCCTGCTGCCAGGCACCACTTTCGCTGGCGTTTAACGCACCGGCATAAAGCTCAGCCGTGCTGGCGCCGTCGCGCATCACTGGCTGCATCACGCTCGCCGCCTGGATTGAATCACCTTGCTGCCGATAAAGTCGAGCCAAATCAAGGCGTAACCAGCCATCCTGCGGATAGCGCTGAATGCCCTGCTGCAAGGTGGCGATAGCCGCACTGATGTTGCCCGCTGCTACCTGCCGCTTCGCCAACTGGCGAACAGGATCGACGCTGCTGCGACGCGGCGCCACACTTTGTGTGACGCTTTCTGGCAGCGAAGCCAGTAATGTATTGGCCTCCGCAGTGCGATTCTGCTGGCGTAACACATAGAACAGCCCTTCGCGCGCATTGCGGTTATCCGGATCGTTTTTTAAGATCGTGCGATAAGCCTGCTCAGGTTGATTGCTTCGACGTAACACATCAGCGCGGAATAAGCCTGCTGCCACGCCTTTTTCGCCTTCCGCCTGAGTAAGGGGGGCGCTGAGTGCCAGTGCCTGCGCACTGTCACCGTTTTTAAATGCCTGTTGGGCGTTGGCTAACTGGGCATAAAAACGCGCATCAGCAGCCTGCTTCTGCCGATCGGCGCTCTGATCGCCGCCCAGTTGTGCCGCGCGCTGCAAGTAGTCCGCCGCCTCCTGATAACGGCCTTCTCGTTGAGCCACATAACCCATGCCAGCCAGCGCATCCGCATCCTGGGGGTTCGCCTGCAGCACTTTGCCAAAACTGGTTTCTGCGCTGTTCACATCACCGCTGTTCAGCGCGCTAAAACCTGCCCCCTTCTCCGCGCCGCCGACATTTTTACGGTAATAGTCCATCACCGCAGTATCCTGGGGATGACGCTGCTGCCAGGTTTGGTAAAGCGGCGCATCTGAAGCCTGGGGCCCCAGCCATAAAAGTGCCTGGCGAAGAGAGCGATCGGCATCCTGATTGCCGCTGGCCAGTGTACTGAGCAGCTCAATCCCTTCACGTCGGGTTGAATCCTGATATGTCAGTGCTTTTCCCAGCGCCAGTCTGGCCCCCATATCCTGCGGATGCTGAGCCGAAAACTGGCGCAATGCTTCAATCGCCTGCGGCAGCAGGGCACGGTCACCCGCCATGGTCAGGTAATATTCCGCAGCAACGCTGGGGGGCGGCTCATTGCCGCTAAAGGTATTGCGCCAGGTTTGCAAGGCCGCCGCGATATTGCCACTCCGCGCCTGCTGGCGAGCCAGGGAGAGCTGTGCCTGAGGAATGCTTTGCAGCTGGCGAGCGTTATCCAGTTCAGCCAGGTGCGGATCGTTGGGCGAAACCTGGCTGAGGCGCGCACGGTACTGCATCGCGCCCGCATTATCGCCACTTTGCTGAGAATAGAGCGCCAGCAGGTAAAGTGCCTGGGTGTTATCAGGCTCCACCATTAACACTTTCTGCAGGGACGCCTTCGCCAGATCATCGTGCGCTTTTTGATGCCAGTAGGTTGCCTGATCAAATAACGCCTGCAGCGCAGGATTGCTGCTCTCCGCTGCCTGAAGCGGCAGAGATAGGGCGATTGTCCCGCCCAGCACTAACGCACGACAGATCCCGGCACTGATTTGGTTTTTATTCATTATTATGGCCCTTACTTCTTACCGGCATCGCGATTATCATTTGCCTGCAGTCGACGCGAGGCATGTCGTTTCAACATGGCCCACGCGGCACTGCCCACCACGGCGGAAAACAGCAGCGCAGCCAGCGCCATTAATACCGAGTGCTGGTTGGCATACCATACCACCATCATGTACCACGGCATTTCCCCACTGGGAAACTGCGGCCCAACCCGGAAGCTTCGGATGCCATTCTCATCGGTAATAATGGCAGTATCGCCTCTTACCGCCGCATTAATACGGGCAGAGCTGAGGTCACCATGTAATCTCAGCAACTGGTCGTCACTGGTAGCAACCGCCATCACGACCAGACGATCCGGGTTCCATGTCGAGCGGTAACTCAGAAAACCACGCCAGGACTCATTCGAAGAGAAATAGCGATCGGCATCCAGTGGTTGACGATACCAGTCACCCATCAGCCAGCTGCGCAGTTTTTCAAGCGTGGTCGGTTCTTTCACACCCAGCGCGCTGCCGTTAGCGTCATAAGGCGAGTTTTCGAGCATTGCCTGATTGAATGCGCTGTTTCCGGTCGTGCTCACGGCCAGTAAATCCGTTTGCTGAACCCGTGCCAGGTTATTGCCGCCGTTTGGCAGACCAAACAACACCTGATTCTGTGCCAGGACAACACCCGTCGCATTTCCCGCGCGAGCGGACAGATTTAACAGCGTGGAAATTTCCGCATCGCTGGGCTGCCCAGGCAGCAGTAGTGTGGTTTGTGAAAAGTCCGCCAGACGGGAAAACGGAAACGAAGCGCCCACAAAATAGGACAGGTTAGGCAACATGCTAAAGTGCCGCGTGTGACTCAGATCGATCCAGGAGTCCTCTTCAATTCGGCTCTTAATATTGTTGTTGAGTAACACGCCGCAGGGCGCATCGGCCTTGGGCTTAATATTAAAATAGAGCGCCAGCTGGTTATCGCCGTAAATCAGATAGGGATCGAGGTTAATCTGGTAATGCTCCTGACGCGCATCGCCACCCAGGCGGTGCCAGACGCTTTCCAGAAGCCCCTCTTTATTGACGGTCAGATTACGCAGGAAAGTTCCGTTCAGGGTGACATTGAGCAGTGAGTTTTTCTCATCAATCCAGGTCTCTGACGGAAAGCGGTAATGCAAATGGAGCGGAACCGTATCCCCATCCCACAAAAACAGATCGGGCGCTGCGCGGAAATTAACCCGCATCGCATCGTGCCAGATACCGGTCGCGGTAAGGCTTTGATCTTTGCGCAACAGCTGACCCAGACGGACAGGATGGAGCGTATTGATCCAGCGAGGCGCATCGTAAGGACTGCGACTGGCAATGGATTGCGGCTTAACCTGTAACATGCTGCCATCGGTGGTCAGGGGCTGGGTTGTCAGACGATTCGCGGCCTGGCGCAACTGATTTTCGTCTGCGCCACTCACCAGCAGCAGCTTATACACCGGATTGCCTGGATTATCGACCATTTGCAGGGTGGGCCCTGAACTGGCAGGAAAGGTCAGTGTGCCAATCTTGTCACCGGGATGACCAAACAAGATGCCGTTTTTTTCCGGCAGCGTACCGCGGACAACCGGGAAGCTGATGCCGCGGTAATCACTTTGAATGCCCAACCAGGATGCCACCAGCACTGCCGCAGTGACCGTGTCGGGTGAAACGCTGTTGGTAAAGGCAAACGTGACATCCGCTGCGGTCATACGTTGCGGGTCAATAAATGGCCGCGGGAAGTTACGCAGGCTGGTGCCAATATTTAACTGCTGGCCTTCAAGGCTCAACATCGTTTTGGGCAGAATAGTCACCTGATACTGTTCCGCACTGTCTTTTTCGCACAACAGCTTATCGGCGTCGTTAATTTTAAAACTCAGGTTGTTGTTGGACACGATCATGGCCGCCGGAATGTCCAGCTGGTAATCGCTTTCATCACTGTCGCCCGAACCTAACGGCAGCGTACCGAGCGGTTGGCCGTTTAACATTAACTGCAGAGAAGTATTACGTGCCGCCAGCGCCTGGGAAACGCGCAGCGACAGGTTAAGGCGTGCGTTGGTCACTACCTCATCGCCTGGCAACGTAAACAGGATACCCGATTGCAGTTGACCACCGGTCAGCGTAATCCCCTGCCGCTGCCCCATTTGCGCCACGCTCAGCGTGCTGCTGACGGGCTGATTGAGCATGCTGCTGGCCATCGCGGTCGCCGTAGCCTGACCCGGTGCATAAGGGGTTGCACCCGCCGCCGCTTCCAGGGCCGGTTCTGCGTTATCAAGCCCCGCCGGTGGCGGTACGCTCGACAGCGCGCTGCTGTCATGGGTGACGGTAGCAGGGCTGCTGGCAGACGGCGCAGCGGCTGTCCCGCCATTCGGCATCGCCGATCCGGAAGTCGCCTCATGAGTTGAGGTTGATACCGCAGGGTTCTCTGCCCCGGTGCTGGCTGCTGGGGCTGCGCTGTTATTCAGCCCGGCATTGCTGTCTGGCGCTGGGCTGTTGTTTGGTGTGGTATTGCTATCCGGTGCAGTCCTCATGATCGGGGCAGCACTGCTATCTGGCACAGGGCTGTTGTTGATTACTGCGTTGCTGCCAGGTGCGGCGCTGTTGTTGAGGGTGGTATCGCCATCCGTTGCAGTCCTCATGATCGGGGCAGCACTACTACCTGTCGCAGGGCTGTTGTTGATTACTGCGTTGCTGCCAGGTGCGGCGCTGTTGTTGAGGGTGGTATTACCATCCGCTGCAGTCCTCATGATCGGGGCAGCACTGCTACCTGTCGCAGGGCTGTTGTTGATTACTGCGCTGTTATTCGGCACCGCGCCACTTTCCGGTGCCGCGCTGTTGTTTAACACCGCATTGCTGTCCGTGGTCTGGCCGTTATTTACCGCAGTAAGGCTGGCGTTATTACCGGCAACGGGCGCCTCTGCCGACGCCGGCAGAGCCCACAATGCAGCCGAAAGCGACCCTGCAAGCATCGACTGTATCAACATTCTCATACTGCACTGTCCTCTTTCACCGCCACGTTTTGCGCTCCGCCTTTACGTTTCTCACGGCGATCTAACCAGGTCAGCCAGAACAGTTCGAAAACAGTACGAATAATGGTACCCAAAGAAGTAAGGGGGTTATCTTGCTTATATTCAGGCTGAATCCATGCATCCGCTCGCGCCAGTACCACACGCACCAGTTCGCGACGACGCGACAGCGGCATTGCGCCAAAGCTGAGACGAATGCTCTCTTCATCGCCGGAAATTTTGCTTGCCGGGATAGTAATCGTGCCGGATTTCAGCAACAGATCGATCTCTTCAATCGTGTCATGCTCATGACGGTTATCCGGTGCGTCCAGATGCGCGCCTCCCATTGAGAGATCGCTGGTCATAGTGCGCGAGGAAATACCGCTGGCGTAATGAATAATGGCCGGAATTTGCACCTCGATACGAATCGTTTTTCGTACCTGCTTGGTTTCACGCGCGACCGCAATCGCGGCCATTAAAATAATTAAGCTGAAGATCGCCCAGCCTACGTTAAGGGCAATCACGTAAGGATCGACACCAAAATAGTCATGCATCGTCGCACGCACGATACCCGCTACGATGCCAATGCTGAGCAATAGCGCAACGATGACGTGCGGGCGAACAATATGGAAATCGAAGAAGCCCTGATCCAGTACGCCGCCTTTGTCCGTTACGTTAAATTTGCCATGCTTAGGTGACAGCAATGTCAAAATCGTCGGAATCACCAGGTGGAAACACATGACGGTTTCATAAATTTCCCCCCAGAAGGTGTAGCGGAAACGGCCATTCATACGCGAGTTTACCGACAACGACAGCACCAGATGAGGCAGGACATAAGCAAAAATAAGCGATGCTGACGAATGGATAATATTCAGATTGAACAACAGATAAGCCAGCGGCGCGGTCAGGAAGATGACGCGCGGCAGACCAAACTGGAAATGCAGCATGGCATTGAGATAGCAAAGCCGCTGTTGCCACTTTAAGCCACGACCCAAAAGTGGGTTATCGACGCGGAAAATCTGCGTCATTCCGCGGGCCCAGCGGGTACGTTGTATTACGTGCAGGCCCAGACGTTCAGTCGCCAGACCTGCAGCCAGAGGAATGGCCAGAAAGGCCGATCCCCACCCACGACGCTGCATTTTCAACGCCGTATGGGCATCTTCGGTCACCGTTTCGACGGCGAAACCGCCAATCTCTTCCAGCGCAGAACGACGAATGACGGCACAGGAACCGCAGAAGAAAGTCGCGTTCCAGTTGTCATTACCCTGCTGCACCGGACCATAGAACAGCGCACCCTCATTAGGAATACTGCGCGCTGCGCGCAGATTGCGTTCAAAAGGATCGGGCGAATAAAAATAGTGCGGCGTCTGTAACAGCGCCAGCTTAGGATCTTTCAGGAACGGGCCCACCGTTGCCTGTAAAAATGTGCGGGTCGCTACGTGGTCGCAGTCAAACACGCAAATCAGTTCACCTTTTGTGATCTTCATTGCGTGATTAAGATTACCGGCTTTGGCATGGCTGTTATCGTCGCGCGTGATGTAGCCCACACCCACGTCGGCCGCGAATACAGCAAACTCCCGGCGTTTTCCATCGTCAAGCAGGTAAACCTTTATCTTGTCACGCGGATAGTCAATGCACTGTGCGGCCAGAACAGTGTCACGTACGACATCAAGACTTTCATTATACGTGGGGATATAGACATCAACCGTTGGCCACAGGCTGGTGTCCTCCGGCAGGGGTTCAATCGTTCGCTTTAATGGCCATGTGGTTTGCAGGAAGCCGAGTATAAGGATCAGCCAGACATACAGTTCCGCAATATATAAGCCAATGCCAAGAATCGCTTCGATTTCAGAATTAAAATACAGTGTTTCCGTCGTCCGCCACCATATATAGCGGGATGACATCAGGGCGGAAAGAATAACCATCACTACCGTTATTTTACGGCTTTTACTGAACCCCAATAAAAACACCATACCAATGCTAATCAAGCCAAAAATATACTGTTTTTGACTATCCATCGGCGTGATAATAATCACCGCAGCAACAGGTGCAAGCACCAGCAGCAGCAGGTAAAACCCAAGTTTACCCATGACCCACCCTGAAAGAGCTGTTTTTTTAACCTGCCGGAGCAGGTCATTACATTTAGTAGTTACCGGTGTTAATTTGCGCCTGAACTTCGCCATTCCCCACCGTGATATTCAGAATACTGGCGACACGCTTGGTGATCAGTTCGATATCAAAGGCAGCAGCAGAGGCAGGGCTGAAATCATAAACGGATTGCTGCGAGGCGTTGGCCTCACCCACACTTTCATCACGATGAATCTGCCCCAGGAGCGTATCGCCCAGCCGTTGCTGAAGAAAAGCGGTCACATCGCGATTGATATTCCGGCGATTGTCGCACTGGTTGAGGATAAAATAGTGACCGTGCCGGCTGTTCAGCGGCTGCCCAATCAGGCGGTTTTCTTCAATATGGGGTAACAGTGACACGGAGGCGGTATCCGCCAACATAACGACCAAATGCATATCGGCTAACGCCCTGATGGCTTTAAGCGCAGGTCCGGGTCCGGGAGGAAAGTCCGCTACCATCACCAGGCCGGGATAGTTCAGTAACGTATCAAGGCCTCGCTTGAGAAAATGCGGGTCTTTAGTCAGATTCTCTTCGAACCGCTCACGCTGGGCTTCGGTAACATTGCCGTAAGGCAGAACAAAAATGTTCCCTCCGGTCGTCAAAATAGACTGGCTCCAGTCAGCCTGCTCCTCTGAGCGAGCAACGAAACCCCGTCCGTCATTCAGGGGAACGCCGAAATGAAGACGCAATGCATTCTGTACATCAAAATCAATTGCCAATACCTTGCTACCCGATCGGGCCAGACTCCAAGCCAGATTGGCTGCCAACGTAGTTTTTCCCACCCCACCTTTGGGCGAGCACACACAAACTAACGGCATAAGGCAATCTTCTCCAGTAACGGTTTTAATAACGTTTCTTTAGGTAAATTCTCTGACGCGCTGTTACGCGCACGGAACAGATCGCTGAAGCGACCGTTCTCTGCTTCAGGACGTGCCGGGATTGAGGGGGCAGTGTCAGGTGCCGTTACCGGCGCATGCGTCTTCTGTACGGCGACCCCGGCCTGAGGCGTTGCTGAGGATGTCGGGAACAGGGAAGAGGAAGCGTGTGAAGCAGGCTCAGTCACGTCAGGAAGCGGCTCGCTGGCTGACAGGCTGTTTATGAGGGAACGGGAAGAGGCAGATGCAGGCGTCGACACCTGCGCGCTCTGAGTTAACGCTGAACCCATGTCCAGACTAAACTCATCACCCTGAATCGGTTGTGGCTGGGGTAAATCAATACGCTGGCCACCACTAAACGGCATTTGCTGATCGTCACTTGCCAGTTGACGAATGAGAGACCATTTACTTTTCTCCGCCGCTTCCTGCGATTGGCCTGACATATCCTGAAAGGCGATATCGAGCGTTTTTGTCTTTTCCTTAAAACGCTGTAAGTCGTCGTAATTCTTCATACACCACAACCTAAAACATAGGGAGGATTTTTCCAGGAATATATCATAATAATTTGAACACAGTGAGATAATTCTGATTACAAAACCAACAGATTCAATAAGAAAGCTTAATGCTAATTAGTTGTGTTTAGCAAAAAATGAGCACTAACTCACATATATTTCGTAAAATTATTGAGACAGCCTTAAGTAAAATATCAGCCTCAATGATTAACATCTAAGTATCTACTAACCCGGGGAGCATGGCTAACACAACTCCTTGTATTGGAAAGCAAAAAAAAGCTGTCTCGTGTACTGTCGTTTTTACAGCATTCTGACATTGGTGCTTAAGGGGGCTTTGTTGAATAATAGGTAATCATTCTGTTTTGTCTGCACTGTTTTGGTAGAAAACGCTGATGCCAGACAGAACACCGTCATACGCAAGCATGTAATGCATTGATTTTATGTTATCTGAAACAACCGTTTTCATAGTACCACAGCATAAAATCCATTTATTCAACAAAGCCGCTTAAGGGTTGTGAGAATATTGAATTATGGTTGGTAAAGTATTACTACGCGAATGCGTGGCCAACAAAACCTGTATTCTTCAAATCCGGCGGCACGTCACATCCCAGGATTTATGAATGTCGCGAACGGGCAGAGGAAGAACATGCCACTAACCAGCGGTGCATTTTGGCGATGAGTGACGCCAGGAAGGTAACGACAGCGTTGCGGGCTTCTACAGTCAAGCGGAATCACCTGTCGTTTACCTACAAGGATTCCGCCTGACAGGACATCTCTAGCGCGTCACATCACCTGACGCAATCAGTTGGTTTTCATCCTGATCAACCGCAAAGCAGGCTATCTGCTGGTCGCCGTACTGCTTCAGTTTCGGCTGTAACTGAACGCAGGTGCCAAAACGGCGACGGCAGCGCGCATTGAACGCGCAACCCGGAGGCGGATTGAGCGGGCTGGGGAGTTCACCGGTCAGCTTGATACGTTCACGACGATCGTCAGGATTCAGACGTGGCGTGGCCGACAGAAGCGCCTGGGTGTAAGGATGGCGGGGATGAGCAAAAATCGCCTCTTTACTGCCCTTTTCAACGCAGCGTCCCAGGTACATCACCATCACGTCATCTGCAATGTGTTCAGCCACCGACAGATCGTGAGAGATGAAGACATAAGACAGCCCCATGTCTTGCTGCAGATCCATCATCAGGTTAAGCACCTGCGCACGCACTGACACGTCCAACGCCGAAACCGGTTCATCTGCGATTAAGACATCCGGATCGAGCATCAGGCCACGCGCAATCGCAATACGCTGACGTTGTCCTCCGGAAAACATATGGGGATAACGGTCATAGTGCTCGGTTTTCAGACCGACTTTGGCCATCATTTCCAGCGTTTTTTCACGCCGCTCGGCTTTAGTGAGCGAAGTGTTAATGATCAGCGGCTCTTCCAGAATCTGGCTGACTTTTTTACGCGGGTTTAGCGAACCATAGGGATTTTGAAACACGATCTGAATTTTCTGTCGACGCAGCTTTTGCGCCTGCGGATCGTGTTTTAATAAATCCTGACCATGCCAGTAAAGCTGCCCTTCCGTCGGCGTTTCAATCATAGTCAGTAAACGACCTAACGTGGATTTGCCGCAGCCTGACTCCCCCACCACGGCCAGTGTTTTTCCGCGCTCCAGGTTAAAAGAGACACCATCCAGCGCTTTGACCAGCCGCTCCTGACCAAATAAGCCTTTTTTCACCGGATAGTGTTTTTTCAGGTCAATAGCCTGCAGCAGATAGGCGTGCTTCGTTTTCTCAGGACTCATAGGTTGGTCTCCCGGCATCGTCCAGCGGATAGTGACATTTGGACTGACGTCCCGGAATCGTCCGCAGTTCAGGTTCTTCTTTACGGCAGCGATCGTTAGCATAAGGGCAGCGTGGATTCAGCAGACAGCCCATTGGACGATCGTATTTGCCTGGCACCACCCCCGGCAATGAGGCCAGGCGTGCTTTATCGGCCGCGAATTCTGGCAGCGCACGCAATAACGCCTGCGTGTAAGGATGACGGGGGGCTTTAAAGATATCGGACGCTTTGCCGCTCTCTACTACCTGGCCGGCATACATCACAATGATATGGTGGGCCGCTTCTGCCACCAGTGCCAGGTCGTGTGTGATCAGGATCAGCGCCATGTTTTCCTGCTTTTGCAGGTCCAGCAGCAGTTCAATGATCTGCGCCTGAATCGTCACGTCCAGCGCGGTCGTCGGTTCATCGGCAATCAGCAGCTTTGGACGACAGGCGATCGCCATCGCGATCATCACGCGCTGGCTCATCCCACCAGACAGTTGATGCGGATACACATCCAGCCGCGAGGCCGGATCGGGAATCCCCACCTGATTCAGTAGATCAATCGCCCGCTGGCGGCGGGTACTTTTATTACCGCCCTGATGGACCTTAATGGCTTCCATGATTTGGTAACCCACGGTATAGCAGGGATTCAGGCTGGTCATCGGGTCCTGAAAAATCATGGCCACTTCGGCGCCCACCAGCTGACGGCGCTCTTTTTCAGAGATACGTTTTAGATCGCGTTGGTTGAATTCGAGCTTTTCCGCCATCACCTTACCGGGGAAATCGATCAACCCCATGATAGCCAGAGAACTGACGGATTTACCCGAACCCGACTCACCGACAATGCCCACCACCTGGCCCTGTTCAACCTGATAACTGATGCGGTCTACTGCGCGGAACGGTGCCTTATCGTCGCCGAAATGCACCGATAACTTATCTACATTTAATAACGCCATCTCGGTGCCTCTTTACTGCTTGAGTTTCGGGTCGAGTGCATCACGCAAACCATCGCCCATCAGGTTAAATGCCAGCACGGTCAGCAGAATGACTAATCCGGGGAACGTCACCACCCACCAGGCACTTTGCGCGTACTGCAATACGTCGGAGAGCATAGTGCCCCACTCCGGCGTTGGCGGTTGCGCACCCATACCGAGAAAGCCCAACGCCGCCATATCAAGAATGGCGTTGGAAAACCCTAACGAGGCCTGAACAATTAACGGGGCCAGGCAGTTAGGCAGAATATTCACAAACATCTGACGCAGCATACCGGCACCGGCGACACCTGAGGCCGTCACATAGTCACGATTGACCTCAACCAGTACCGCCGCGCGTGTCAGACGGATATAGTGCGGCAGCGCGACAAAGGTCAGAGCAATAGAAGCATTGACGATCGACGGACCAAAAATGGCGACCAGAACAAGGGCTAACAGCAGGCTAGGCAGCGCCAGCATAATGTCGACCAGACGCATAATCGTGGCATCAACCGCTCCACCGATATAGCCCGCCAGCAGGCCGAAAATCACGCCAAAAATCAGCGACAACACAACGACCATGCAGCCCACCAGCAAGGAAAGGCGCGCGCCGTACATCAAACGCGAGAGGATATCGCGCCCCACATCGTCGGTGCCCAGGATATAGCTCCAGCTTCCTCCCTCCTGCCACACAGGTGGATGCAGCAGGGCATCACGGAACTGCTCCGCCGGGCCGTGCGGTGCCAGCACCTCGGCAAAAATGGCAATTAAGAGCATCAGAATGATGTAAACCAGCCCGATAACCGCGCCTTTGTTACGTTTAAAGTAGTGCCAGAACTCCTGAATCGGGGTCATCGGCTTAGGTGCGACATTCACACTCGCGGGATCAACGACAGACATGGTGCCCCCTTATTTCTTATGACGTATGCGCGGGTTCACCACGCCATACAGCAGATCAACCAACAGGTTGACCAGGATAATCAGGATGGCCGTCAGCAGCACACCGCCCTGCACGACCGGATAATCACGGCGTTGCAGCGCTTCGATCAGCCAGCGCCCCAAACCCGGCCAGGAGAAGATGGTTTCGGTCAGGATGGCCCCTGCCAGCAAGGTGCCCACCTGCAAACCGATGACCGTCACAACCGGCAACATCGCATTACGCAGAGCGTGAACGACGATAACGCGCATACGCGTCAGGCCTTTCGCCCGGGCGGTGCGGATATAGTCTTCACCCAGCACTTCCAGCATAGAGGAGCGCGTCATGCGCACGATGACGGCCAGCGGAATGGTGCCCAGCACAATCGCGGGCAGAATCATATGCATGACGGCATCTTTGAAGTCGCCAGGCTCTCCCCAGATGAACGTGTCAATCAGCATAAAACCGGTCAACGGATGGCTGTCGTCCAGAAACACCGTATCTGCCACGCGACCTGAAACCGGTGTGAGATTGAGCTGGACCGACACCAGCATAATCAACATGATGCCCCACCAGAAAATCGGCATCGAGTAGCCGGTCAGGGAAATCTCGACCGCGGTGTGATCGAATACAGAACCACGTTTTACTGCGGCCAGAACGCCAACCGGAATCCCCACGGCGACGGCAAACATCATGGCGCAGATCCCCAGTTCCAGGGTGGCTTTAAAGCGCGGGACGAATTCAGTCCATACAGGAATGCGGCTCTTCAGTGAAATACCTAAATCACCGTGCAGCACACCGTTGATATAGTGCAGATACTGTTTCCACAGCGGCTGATCGAGCCCCATCATCGCCATTAACTCAGCATGGCGCTCGGGGGAGATACCGCGTTCACCTGCCATGATCAGCACCGGATCGCCCGGGATCATATGCACAAACGCGAAGGTCAATAATGTAATACCGATGAACGTTGGGATGACAAGCCCCAGACGCCGGAGTATGAACTGCAGCATAGGCGTAATTCTCAGTCGTTTTCCTCTGGCCCTGGCCAGAGATAACATTGCTCATTAACCGCATCCCGCGACAGCAGAACGCGACGCAGGAAGCGCTTCTTTTTGTAAAAGTAATTAGCCGGAAAAAAAAGAGCAGATAACAGGCGACCTGACACGGTCGCCTGAGGGCCGGTAAAACCGGCCCTGACTGCAGTAATCCGAAAGGTTATTCCTGAATATCGACGGTATCGAAGTGATGTTTACCTAATGGATCAACGACATAACCAGTAACTTTCTTGCTTACAGGCTCATAAACGGTTGAGTGAGCGATGATCAGCGCAGGCGCCTGGTCATGCATTACAACCTGAGCCTGCTTGTAGTACTCAATACGTTTGTTGTGATCGGATTCCGCACGTGCTGGCTGAATCAAATCTTCAAACGGCTTGTAGCACCAGCGCGAATAGTTAGAGCCGTCTTTCGCCGCCGCACAGCTGAACAGCGTTGCGAAGAAGTTATCGGGATCCCCATTATCGCCAGTCCAGCCCATCATGACCGTCTGGTGCTCACCCGCTTTGGCACGTTTCAGGTACTCGCCCCATTCATAGGTGACAATCTTGGCTTTCACGCCAATTTTCGCCCAGTCAGCCTGAATCATCTCTGCCATACGGCGCGCGTTCGGGTTATAAGGACGCTGAACCGGCATTGCCCACAGATCGATAGAGAAACCATCCGGCATACCGGCTTCTTTCAGCAACGCTTTGGCTTTCTCTGGATCGTAGGCATAGTCTTTAACATCGTTGTTATAGCTCCACATTGTCGGTGGAATCAGGTTTTTCGCTGGCTGGCCGGCGCCCTGATAAACCGCATCAATGATGGCTTTCTTGTTTACCGCCATGGTCAGTGCCTGACGCACTTTCACGTTATCCAGCGGTTTTTTCTCGGTGTTGAATGACAGGTAACCGACGTTCAGACCTGGCTGCTCCATCAGGTTAATTTTGCTGTCTTTCTTCATGCTGGCGATATCAGCCGGATTCGGATACGGCATGATCTGACATTCGCCTTTCTGCAGCTTGGCGTAACGTACTGACGCATCGGGGGTAATCGAGAAAACCAAACGATCGATTTTTGGCTTGGTTCCCCAGTAATCCGGGTTGGCTTTGTACAGGATACGTGAGTCTTTCTGGTACTGCTGAAGCACAAACGGCCCGGTGCCCACTGGATTCAGGTCAATTTTTTCAGGCGTGCCGGCTTTCAGCATGTTGTCAGCGTATTCTTTGGACATGATGGAGGCGAAATCCATGCCCAGATCAGCCAGGAAAGGCGCTTCAGGACGTGTCAGCACAAAGCGAACGGTATGATCGTCTACTTTTTCGATTTTGCTGATCAGCTTTGGCATATCCATACCTTCAAAGTACTCGTAGCTGCCGCCAGAGACGTTGTGGTATTTGTTGTTTTTGTCTAACTGACGCTCAAAAGAAAACACGACGTCATCCGCGTTAAATTCACGCGTAGGTTTGAAATCTTTAGTCGTTTGCCATTTCACGCCGTTGCGTAAATGGAAGGTATAGGTTTTACCGTCAGCACTGACGTCCCACTTTTCAGCCAGTCCAGGTACCAGTTCGGTCGTACCCGTTTTGAATTCAACCAGACGGTTATAGATTGGAACAGAGCTGGCATCGTACGTCGTACCCGACGTAAAGAGTTGCGGGTTAAACCCTTCCGGAGAACCTTCAGAACAATAAACCAGGGTTTTCGCCTGAACACCTGCGGCTACGGTCATGGCGACGAGGCTCAGACCGACCTTCAGCATCCTGGATTTGGCCAGGGAGTTGATCATGCTTTTGCTCCATTGTGATGTGTTGTTGTGTGCATTGCCCGACCTCTGGTTTTTTTATGCGGTTCAGGCGGTCCACCCTGAGCGGGTGATAAGAGTGAGATATTTTTGTTTTGATAATGCTGATTGATAAGTACCCATCAGAAAAATCTGTATCTGCACCGTTATTGACGCATCAATTTGTCAACAGTTGCAAAGAACGTCAATACAACGGTTAGTTATTTACACAGAGTGTGAGGAATAGCAAGCAACGATAAAAAAAACCCTGCGCGCGCTAACGCCCTATATTGCACAGTGGCGTGGCTTTATTTCCGCGTATTCTGCTACGACAGTCATCGTTAAGCAGTCATTACCACTAAATAAAATCGTACATCATTTAGCGCCAAATGTTGGATATCTGAACGATTTCCTGTGCGTTATGACGTTCATACAGCGGAAAATGCTGATATTTTCTCGCAAAAATTTAACATTTTGCTTTTTTACAGCATAACCAAAACTTATATTTCGCCTGCCAGCATCCCTCAGGCAACAAGGCCTGCATCGCCTTGAGATGGCAAAATAGCGGTCTGTCATGAAATTGCGCTGCAAGGATGTGTTATTGGTTTTTCACAAAATTACTGACATGAGATTTTCTAATAACAAACCCATAAAGGCTTGCTGTGATGACGTAATTTTCACAACACGTCATAAGCCCCGTCATAAACACAGGTGACGATGACTATGTCAGGCCGCAGCAAAAAAGCTGTTTTATCATTGGGTTAAAAACTAAACAGAAAGAGTAAAGACGGCCCCTTTATTAACGAAACCCTGCGCATGCACGGCGCAAGCTGCCTTCGGCAGTTCTCACCCGCTTTTATTCAGGCGAAAAAAAACCTGTCTTTACAGACAGGTTTCTTAAATATGGTCGGCGAGAGAGGATTCGAACCTCCGACCCACTGGTCCCAAACCAGTTGCGCTACCAAGCTGCGCTACTCGCCGATGGGGGCGCATGTTACTGCTCCCCCTGATAAGCGTCAACCGCTTTTTGCGCTTTTAAGGCCAATCGCCTGGAAAGCAGGCGGTCAGCGGCTTCTCGGCGTTATCAATCCAAAATCCCTGTGTGATTACAGCGCTTTAGTCGCCGTTCTGGCTGGCGCCTGACACCAGTTGTTCGCCTGCTTAATTCCACCATCGGGCGAGGTATAACCCAGGCAGCCCAGAATCGTATCAAACAGCTCAACATGACGATGGGTTTTGCCCGTACGCTGTTGCGCCTGCAGTCGTTCAAAGTTTTCGCGATTCGTAGAGTCCGCCAGGTATTTGTCCGATGCCCAGACCATCATCGGCACGCGGAACTGCTCTGGTGGTGCCATCTCACGCGGCGTGCCGTGCAAATGCATATTGTCGCTAATCGATTCACCATGATCAGAGGCATAGAAAACAATCGCTTTCTTATCACGCAGCTGATCCAATACGCTGTCCAGCATGCTGTCGACGTAGAGTACCGAATTATCATAGGCATTAATCAACTGCGCTTTGCTACAGGTTTCATCCACGCCCATGCATTCAGGCTGGTAACGCGCAAAACTGCGCGGATACCGTTGCGAATAGAGGTAATGGGAACCTTTGGTATGCAACACAACCAGATGCTTACCTTTTGGATAACGCTGCAATGATGCCTGCAGCTCAGGTACAAGCAGCATATCATCCACTGACTTGCCCTGATTGCGTGGTTCTGAACCGATCTGCTCACGGAAAGAGAAGTTATTAGCGTTGATGTTATCGTAGAACCAGACTTCACTCTGCATCGCAAACAGCTCTGAGGTGAAGCCTAGCTCTTTCATTACCGCGAAAACATTTTGCTCTTTTAACGTCCGGCCAGGATTATCCATGGTGCCGCCTTCACGTACAAACATACAACGTAAAGACAGCTTGGTCGCGGTATCACAGGATTCACCGCGGAATGCGACCAGATTTTTCTCCTGAGAAAGCTTCGGCGTGGTATTACGCTCGTAGCCCAGCAATCCCATATGGTCCCAGCGCGTGGTTTCGCCGATAACAAATACAACGTAAGTATCATCTAAGCCCGGCGGCGCAACATAGGTAAACTTTTGGGCAGGATCCAGCAGTTCATGGTTTTCCAGCGTTTCGTCGACTTTCGTCCAGGTAAACAGGCCCAGCGCGGCCAGCCAGTTAGAGGGTAAATAGGAGTGCGCAACTACGCCGCCATAACTGGGCAGATCGATATTGGTCACTTCCTCATTGTTTTTTTGCAACTTATCAAGGTAGCGGATGGGCAGCCAGACGAGGGCGACGCAAGCCAGCAGGATAAGCGTCGGCTTAAGACGCTGTCCTGGTGTGCGCAGTTGCTCATTGAGCGTCATGCTAAGACTGTTACGCCAGATGAAGAACAACGGCAGCGCACTGGCCAGGACCATCCACAAAATGAAGTGATAGCCCACGACCTCTTTAGACAGATCGGTATCGGTTGTCATCACGGATGCAACAATGCCATAGCCGATAACCACATTAAAAAAGGCCATGTAATAGGCGGCGGCGACAGAAATCAGCACGATCAACGTGGCCAGAATACGGTAAAACACTCTTCCACCCAGCGATAACAGCCGCATCAGGAAAAACGTTAACAGTACGATAGCCACAACCTCTGTAAGCGCGGTGAGCCAGGCTGTCACGGTTGAGGTTGTCAACAGTCCCGCAAAGCGGCGATAAAAAATCGGCAAATTCAGCAGGATACCGAGATACAAAGCCAGCAAGAGCGACAGCTTTTGCTGTGTTAATGATTTTATATAATTCATGAAAAATGGAGTTTCCCCGGACTAAGCGCTTAACCAAACGTTAATCTGACTGCCATATTTCTGCAGAGTTCGCGAATTAAGCAAGCCGGTTAAATAAGAAGAGAATTCTGAGCGTTTTGACATGCCCTGATATAAAGCGGCACAGTTAAGCACGCGGCCACGCTATAAACCAGAAAATAATCCTGTTCAGCACGATCCGGGAAGTGGGCCAGAAGAGAAAGTAAGGAAGGGCCCGGAACCAGGCCCTTGATCGCTTAGCGAATAATGTTCAGTGTTACGTCAATATTGTTACGTGTGGCATTTGAGTAAGGACACACGATGTGCGCGGCGTCAACCAGCTTCTGTGCTTCTGCTTCATCCATGTCAGGCAAGTGGATATTCAGCGTCGCTTCGATACCAAAACCATTTGGGATTGGACCAATTCCGACTTCACCTTCAATCCATGCATCTTTTGGCATCGCAATCTTGTCGCGGCCAGCAACAAATTTCATCGCACCCAGGAAGCAAGCTGAGTATCCCGCTGCAAAAAGCTGCTCTGGGTTAGTGACTTCGCCACCTGCGCCGCCCATCTCTTTTGGCACACCCAGTTTGACATCCAGCACGCCGTCAGAAGACGTTGCGCGGCCATCACGACCACCGGTAGCTTTAGCTTTTGCACGGTAAACCACTTGTTCTAAAGACATCGCTTTTCTCCATTGCACTATTTAATCGCTCGCTACTCATCAAAACGTAGTCGAACAGTGAAGGTTAATTTACTGCCTGTACTCATTAGAAAATTTAGCGCGGAGCCATCAGTTTGTCACGTAACTGGTTGAGCTGTAGCTTAAGCGCATACATCTCGTCCTCGCTACAATCTGACGCACACTGAATGTCATCAGGAATACTTTCAGCCTGCTGACGTAAAGCCCACCCGGAATCCGTTAAGCTGACCACCACCTGACGTTCATCCTGACGGGAACGCTGACGGTTGATTAAGCCCGCATTTTCCAGACGTTTCAACAGCGGCGTCAGCGTCGCTGAATCCAGAAAAAGCCGTTCGCATATTTCTGACACCGTGAGTGAATCCTGTTGCCACAGCACCAGCATGACCAGATATTGCGGATAGGTAATATCCATCTGGCTAAGTAACTTGCGATAGACTTTATGCATCGCCAGATTGGCGGAATAAAGTGCGAAACAAAGTTGCTGATCGAGCAACAGTGGCGCTGCTTTCACTTTTTTGTCATCTTGATAACTGTTCATGGAAGTAATATAGATAGCACACTAGTTAATTGCAAGCAATTTATAACAGCCGGGGGTAGTGCATGCAGGATTCTTTGGAAGAACAGGCACGACGCTATGCCACACAGGTCCATGCTGAATCAGGACAGCGGCGTAAATATACGGATGAGCCCTATATTGTTCATCCGACAGCCGTGGTGGAGTTGGTCAGAAGCGTAACCGATGACCCGGTTATGCTGGCCGCTGCATGGCTGCACGATACTGTAGAAGATACGGCGACGACACTCAACGATATTGAAAATCATTTCGGCCCGGAAGTGGCCCGACTGGTTGAAATGCTGACCGATACCGCCCCCACGCAGGCAAAAAATCGGGCTGCCAGAAAAATGGCGCATTTCCGTCATACTGCCCAGGCCAGTCCTGAAGCGCAAACTATTAAGCTGGCCGATATTATTGATAACACACGGGCCATCGTCCGCTTCGATCCGCACTTCGCCCGCGTTTACCTGATTGAAAAGAAAATTCAGATTGGCCTGCTCAAAGAAGGCAGCGAAGTACTCTGGCATCAGGCCTCGACAAATATTGAAAAGGGCATTGCACAGCTAAGTCAGGCACCGTACAGCGTGCCCGAGAACTGGTTTATAAAGCAGGCAGCGCGCTACGGCGGGTTACGTTGACGCTGACTGAGTATCTTTCTCACAGCAGGTAAACGCCAGCCATAGTCGAATCTGAACGCAGCGCTGGCTGTTCCGGTTCCCGAAATGCGTCACCAGGCCTGTCGTCCGAATCCCTGTGCTGCGAGTACGCCGCTGTTTTTTCCTGATGGCAGACGCCGTGGAAACGTAACGGTGTAATAATAACGACGACAGGGCCAGCAATATGCTTTTGAAACAGATCCAAATCCAGGTTAAATCAGTAATAATTTACCTTTAACGAGCACACTTTTATTACTGTGATAATAATCACGATAGCCTACAAAAACGATGGACTTATAAAGATAATAGAATAGGGTAATATGATGTTTAATGAGAGTTGAAACATTATGATTATCTTAAACAATCCTGCCCTGTTATCTAAATGGTTTAACCTTGACAATATTATCGTCAATCATCGCCCTTAATCCTTTCCTTTTACCGTTCTGAGCACTCGCTGGCTTATACCTCCGGTGTCGCGGGTGCACGCATGCGCATCCTGATTTCATTAAGACTGCATAAATAGTGTCGTCCTGTTGCATCGCTTTTCTCGCTCTTTTTACAGGTTACGTACCCTGCCGTCTCAGCGAAATTCATGGACATTTAAATCTAAAAGAATGGTCACGCCTGATTTTTATTTATTTGTAAAAGTCACGGCACCGGCATGTCTGAATAAAAGGAAGAGCAATGAATAACTTTAAACATTTACCGGAACCTTTTCGCATTCGTGTTATTGAGCCCGTTAAAGGCTTTGTTGAATAAATGGATTTTATGCTGTGGTACTATGAAAACGGTTGTTTCAGATAACATAAAATCAATGCGTTACATGCTTGCGTATGACGGTGTTCTGTCTGGCATCAGCGTTTTCTACCAAAACAGTGCAGACAAAACAGAATGATTACCTATTATTCAACAAAGCCCCCGTTAAACGGACGACCCGCGAATATCGCGAGGCGGCAATAATAAAAGCGGGTATGAATCCCTTTTTACTGGACAGTGAAGACGTTTTTATTGATCTCCTCACGGACAGCGGCACTGGCGCAGTGACACAAAACATGCAGGCAGCCATGATGCGGGGCGACGAATCATACAGTGGAAGCCGCAGTTACTATGCATTAGCCGATGCCGTGAAAGCCATCTTTGGGTATGAATATACCATTCCGACTCATCAGGGCCGTGGTGCAGAGCAAATTTATATCCCGGTATTAATTAAAAAACGTGAAAAGGAAAAAGGCCTCGACAGAACCAAAATGGTGGCTTTTTCTAACTACTTCTTCGACACCACGCAAGGACATAGCCAGATTAACGGCTGCACTGTCCGAAACGTTTATATCAAAGAGGCTTTCGATACCGCAGTACGTCATGATTTTAAAGGCAATTTCGACCTGCAACGTCTGGAAGACGGTATAAAGGAAGTGGGTGCCCGTCACGTGCCTTACTTTGTGGCGACGATCACCTGCAACTCGGCTGGAGGACAACCTGTCTCCCTGGCCAACTTAAAAGCCATGTACCAAATCGCAAAGCAATATGACATTCCTGTGGTCATGGATTCAGCCCGTTTCGCTGAAAATGCCTACTTTATCCAGCAACGTGAAAAAGAGTACCAGGGCTGGACAATCGACGTGATTACACGGGAAAGCTATCAATATGCCGACATGCTGGCGATGTCGGCCAAAAAAGATGCCATGGTGCCAATGGGCGGCTTGCTCTCCTTCAAGGACGACCGCGTCTTTGACGTCTATACAGATTGCCGAACACTGTGCGTCGTGCAGGAAGGTTTTCCCACCTATGGCGGCTTAGAAGGCGGTGCGATGGAACGGCTGTCAGTAGGGCTTTACGACGGGATGCGTCAGGACTGGCTGGCCTATCGCATCAGCCAGATTCAGTACCTGGTAGACGGGCTAGAATCCACAGGTGTGACCTGTCAGCAGGCTGGAGGGCACGCTGCTTTTGTCGACGCCGGTAAATTATTGCCTCATATTCCCGCCGATCAGTTTCCGGCTCAGGCCCTGGCCTGTGAGCTGTATAAGGTGGCAGGCATTCGGGCGGTAGAGATTGGATCATTTTTGTTAGGTCGCGATCCGAAAACGGGTAAACAGTTGCCCTGCCCGGCTGAATTGCTGCGTCTGACCCTTCCCAGGGCCACCTACACGCAAACGCACATGGATTTCATCATTGAAGCATTCGGACATGTGAAAGAGAATGCGGCCAACATAAAAGGCTTAACCTTCATCTATGAGCCTGAGGTATTGCGCCACTTCACTGCAAAACTTAAAGAGATTTAACTGTCATACGGCTTTGTTGAATAATAGGTAATCATTCTGTTTTGTCTGCACTGTTTTGGTAGAAAACGCTGATGCCAGACAGAACACCGTCATACGCAAGCATGTAACGCATTGATTTTATGTTATCTGAAACAACCGTTTTCATAGTACCACAGCATAAAATCCATTTATTCAACAAAGCCCTGTCATACCTGTAAAGTGAGCGGCTGTCAGCGACAGCCGCTCTGCCGCATCGCTCTGTTAACCTCACAACAATAAAAATGATAAACATGAGATACCGTATTGAGAGGACACCATGGACGATCATCCACATCAAAAACATTCCGCCTTTTGGGGCGTGATGGTTATTGCCGGCACGGTCATCGGTGGCGGCATGTTTGCACTGCCCGTCGATCTGGCCGGCGCCTGGTTTTTCTGGGGCACTTTTATCCTGGTGATCGCCTGGTTTTCCATGCTGCATTCCGGTCTGTTATTGCTGGAGGCCAATTTAAATTACCCACCAGGCTCAAGCTTTAATACATTAACCAAAGATCTGCTGGGTCAAAAATGGAATGTAGTTAGCGGCATTACCGTTGCGTTTGTGCTGTATATTCTGACGTACGCCTATATCTCAGCCAATGGTGCGATTATCAGCGAAACGCTGTCCGCTCACACGGGCCTGACTTTGCCTGCCCGCGTCGTCGGCATCGGCACCGCGGCAGGTGTTGCTGGCGTGCTGTGGATAAGCTCACTGGCAACAAGCCGGATTACATCCCTCTTTCTCGGCGTTAAAATCCTCGCCTTTATCATTGTTTTCGGTTCATTATTTTTTGACGTTGACTATGCCATTCTCAGCGATGCCAGCAGCCTCAGTGACACGCATTCTTACTTCGCCTGTATCTTTATGGCTATCCCTGTCTGCCTTGCTTCATTTGGTTTTCATGGCAATATTCCCAGCCTGATAATTTGTTATGGCAAGCAGAAAGACAAGCTGGTGAAAAGCCTGGTTCTGGGCTCCTTACTGGCGCTGTTTGTCTATCTTTTCTGGTTGTATTGCACTATGGGCAATATCCCGCGCGAAAGTTTTAAAGGCATTATTGCGTCGGGGGGCAATGTTGACGCCCTGGTGAAGTCGTTTATGGGCACCCATCCCGACAGAGTTATTGCCTTTTTCCTGCTGGTTTTTTCTAATCTTGCCGTTGCCAGCTCTTTTTTTGGCGTCACGTTGGGGTTATTCGATTATCTGGCGGACTTGTTTAACATAGAAAATACCGCCGTTGGGCGAGGCAAAACGGTGCTGCTCACCTTTCTTCCCCCCAGCCTTTTGTACCTGATCTTTCCAAATGGCTTTCTCTATGGCATTGGCGGCGCAGGCTTATGCGCAACGGTGTGGGCCGTCATCGTGCCTGCCCTACTGGCAATGCAGTCCCGGAGACGCTTTCCCGACCAAATTTTTACCGTGTGGGGTGGCAGAATCATTCCCGCCATGGTCATCATTTTTGGTGTTGTTGTGATTGTCTGCTGGGTAGGTAACGTACTGGACGTGTTACCGAAGCTTGCCTGATAAGACGCTGGCAGGAAATACGGATGGCGTTGTGTGCTGGAGGCTAAACAGCCGGCCACCCTTGTGACCGGCCTCACCTGTAAACGGGTGGGTTTTAAAACTTAATCAAGCAGCTGACGTCCAAGATACGGATTGGCGTGAAGTAATTTCATCAATTTCTGTGCCGTTGCTGAAGGGCGCGTACGCTGTGCTTCCCAACTTTTAACCGAAGAAACGCTAACACCCATGATTTTTGCAAACTCATCGACCTGCATTCCCGCCATTTCGCGCAGACGTTGCGGCTCTGGCATTGCAGGTTGACGCTGAGTTTGCAGCGCAACAGGGCTGTTATCACGTGTCAAAACAATCTGCTCAAGGCTGCTGAGCAATTCAAACATAGGATCTTTTAACTCCATAGAGAACTCCTTAAAACTCACTATGAATCACGTGAAAGAAGGTACACGAACCTGAAATCAGGTTCAGAAACCGGACTAAGCAAGCTGCATCCCATAAGAGTTTGTATTTATGATGAAAATCATATGGGACACAGCCTGTACTGCACCGCTGCTTAAACATGACAACGCAATGCAACATATGCCGGGAGACTAAGTATGGATAGAGACCTGACAATTTGCAGTGCAAATTAAACATTTTTTTTAACTTTACAATTCTGAAAAAAGGCTAAAAACCCTAACCGTTTGATGCAATTGATTTTGTTGATACGGCATCCATTTCGCGTTCCGATCTTTTTTTCTTCACCCTCTTCGGTGAATAAATCGTCAGAACCCCGCACGCGCTTACAACAAAAGAATTTGCAAAATATGCGCCAGATCTTTTGATTTTCTACAACAAAACGGTCAGTACCAGCAATTTATCAAGCTACACACTGGTGATGCCGTGGCTGTCGTGCCGCCAGCGCCCAAAGACATAACGGTTATCAGGCGATCACCAGTACGATTAATCCTGCTCTGTCATCTGGACAGGCCCTTCCCATAGCGAGCCAGAGCAACGGGTTGCACTACTTTAAGGCAACTGAACAATGAGAGGGCATTTACAAGATAGTTGTTAATACAGCCTGCACCCGGTACGGGATGCTCAGGCAGTGAGCGCGGTTCCGGGCAGGCTTAACAAAGGGCGTCTGAACAGGCCCCGCTCAGGGTTTATTCTTACTGCCTTTACAGCACGAGCCGCCCCTTATCGGGTATGGAAAAAAGCCTTTTCACTGCTCTTTAACAGGCTTTGTAAACGGATGAGGCCCTGATTTTACGTTTAACCTCTTTTTTCTTACCCATAATGGCCTGACAGCGCGCTTTCACATTGTGTGGCCATTAACGTTTGTTCTATTCTTTAGGCCACTGCTTACCCGGACATCAGCCAGTTTTACTGACAGGAGTTGAACCCATGGCTTCAGGAATTTCCCGCGTCCTGGCACGCAGCGGCATTATGCTGGCTGGCGTGCTTATCGTTCTGCAACTCACCGCGTGTGGTGATAAAGAAGGCGAACAACGCAAAGCGTTTATCGATTTCATGCAAAATACCGTTATGCGTAGCGGTGAACATCTGCCGAGTCTGAGTGAAAACCAGAAACAGAGTTTTGGTCCCTTTGCTGGGGATTACGCGATTTTGTATGGTTTCTCACAACAGGTGAATAAGACGGTCGATCAGGGCATGCGCCCGGTCGTGGATGAGCTTTCTGCTATTCGCGTGCCGCAGGACTACCTGAGTCGCCGGGATTCTCTGGCTCAGGCCACCAGCGCCCTGACCGTCGCCACCCAACAACTCGAAAGCGCCAAAATGCAGGCGGATAAGAGCAAAGCCGGTCTGAAACAGTCTGACGATCTGAAAAAGGTTTTCGATACCGCCTATGACAAGGTCGTCACTCAGCCTGCCGCTCAGTTGATCCCATTGTTACCTAAACTCCAGGCGCTTAGTCAGGATGCGGTTAAAACTGGTGAATTTCTTCAGGCACAGGGGACACGCGTCAGTTTTAATAATGGCGGAGTCCAGTTCCCTACTCAGGAACAGGCTACCCAGTACAACAGCCTGATGACCAGTTTATCAGCGAATGTCCAGGCACTGACTCAGGCCAAGAATGCCGTTCAGGGCACGGGACAATAAATTTCACACGGACAGATTAGCGACTCTTCATCTCATAATCACTTCACCACGCGCTTGCGCTTCATAAAAACGGGCCAGATCAAAATGTGATCTGGCCCGTTTTTTATTAAATTAAGTTGTGACTTTAATCACATTTTATAAACAAAGCAGCATAATAAAAATGTGATCAATATCACTTAAAGTAAAAAGAAACGGTCAGAAAGTGGTCAAAACTTTCCTGGATGACCCTTACTTTGTGATCTAAATCACTTAAAACGCCCCTGTCACCCCATCATAAATGTGACCTGCATCACTCATGGGTTCACCCACTACGCAGGCCAATATTCGCGTGATAAAGTCCGCCTGCATACAGTAATACTGACGGCGCATCGCCGTAGTGGCTAAACAAAAACAAACGCGCGCTCCTGTTGCAGCGCGTCTCAACAAGGGGTGGGCTTATGTCCTCATCAGTAAAGGTCAAAGTTCAAAGCTTTGGTCGCTTTTTGAGTAATATGGTGATGCCTAACATCGGCGCGTTTATCGCCTGGGGTATTATCACCGCGCTGTTTATTCCAACGGGCTGGATTCCAAACGCAACACTGGCGAAACTTGTCGCCCCGATGATCACTTACCTGCTGCCATTGCTAATTGGCTTTACAGGTGGGCGTCTGGTGGGAGGCGATCGCGGCGGTGTGGTGGGTGCCATCACGACAATGGGCGTGATTGTCGGTGCTGATATGCCGATGTTCCTCGGCTCGATGATCGCAGGCCCGCTTGGTGGCTGGGCAATTAAGTCATTTGACCGCATGGTTGACGGCAAAATCAAAAGCGGCTTCGAAATGCTGGTTAACAATTTCTCTGCCGGGATCATCGGCATGTTGTTGGCGTTGCTGGCCTTCCTGGCGATTGGTCCCCTTGTCGAAGGTTTGTCACATATTCTGTCCGCTGGCGTCAATTTGATGGTGCAAAATAACCTGCTGCCATTGACGTCTGTCTTTGTCGAACCGGCGAAAATCCTGTTTCTTAATAATGCTATTAACCACGGCATCTTCTCACCGTTGGGGATTCAACAGGCAAGCGAAGCCGGTAAGTCAATCTTCTTCCTGATTGAAGCCAACCCAGGCCCGGGTATGGGCGTACTGATGGCCTATATGTTCTTTGGTCGTGGTAGTGCGAAGCAGTCTGCCGGCGGTGCGGCTATCATCCACTTCCTGGGCGGTATTCACGAAATCTACTTCCCTTATGTCCTGATGGCACCACCCCTGCTGCTGGCCGTGATCCTCGGCGGTATGACCGGCGTGTTTACTCTGACGGTTCTGCATGGCGGCCTGGTTTCTCCTGCCTCACCGGGTTCTATTCTGGCAGTATTAGCCATGACGCCAAAAGGCGCTTATTTTGCGAATATTGCCGCCGTCTTCGCTGCTTTTGCTGTTTCCTTCGTGGTCTCTGCTATTTTGCTCAAAACCAGCAAAGTGAAAGAAGACGATGATATCGAAGCGGCTACGCAGCGCATGCATGACATGAAAGCCGAGTCAAAAGGGCAGGCGGTGTCAGGTGCCGCGGTTGCCAGCGATGCGATGAGCGTTGACCTGAACCATGTGCGTAAAATCATCGTGGCTTGTGATGCCGGCATGGGGTCAAGCGCTATGGGGGCAGGCGTACTGCGTAAGAAAGTTCAGGATGCAGGCTTAACGCATGTGTCGGTAACCAACAGCGCCATTAACGCGCTGCCGGGTGATGTTGACTTAGTCATTACGCATCGCGATTTGACCGAACGCGCCATTCGTCAGGCTCCTCATGCCCAACACATTTCACTGAATAACTTTCTGGACAGTGCTCTGTACAGCACGCTGACCCAGCGCCTGGCGGCGGCAAACCGGAGTGAAGCGAACCGGGAAGTCGTACAGAAAACATTGGGTGACAGCTATGATGACGGCAGTGCCAACCTGTTTAAACTGGGGGCGAGCAACGTGTTCCTGGGGCTGAATGCCAGTAATAAAGAGCAGGCCATCCGCTTTGCGGGTGAGCAGTTGGTGAAAGGGGGTTATGTTCAGCCCGAGTACGTTGATGCGATGCTGGAGCGGGAAAAGCTGACGCCGACATACCTTGGCGAGTCGATCGCGGTCCCGCACGGCACGGTTGAGGCTAAAGACCGGGTGCTGAAAACCGGTGTGGTTTTCTGCCAGTACCCTGCTGGCGTGCAGTTTGGTGATGAACCAGATGAGGTGGCGCGCCTGGTCATTGGTATCGCCGCCCGCAATAACGAGCATATTCAGGTGATCACCAGCCTGACCAACGCACTTGACGATGAGCAGGTCATTGAAAAACTGGCTCATACCAACAGCGTTCAAGATGTGCTGGATCTGTTATCAGGCAAGCCAGCGTTAGCCTGATTCGGTCCGACATTTTCCCTGGGGCGGTTATGCCCGTCCCACTTTGTTGGGGCGGACATGCCCGCCCCGTTGTCATTTGATATGGGACAAAATTATGAAAGCGTTACATTTTGGAGCGGGTAATATTGGTCGCGGTTTTATTGGTAAACTGCTGGCAGACGCAGGTATTGAGCTGGTTTTCGCAGATGTGAATCAGACGGTACTGGATGCCCTGAATGCACGTCATGAATATCCTGTGCATGTCGTCGGTGAACAGGCCAACGTCGACATCGTTACAGGCGTCAGCGCCGTTAACAGTACCAGCGACGATATTATCCCTCTGATCGCTGAAGTTGATCTCGTTACCACTGCGGTTGGCCCGCAAATCCTGGAACGCATCGCCACCAGCGTCGCCAAAGGTCTGGCCAAACGCAGTGATAACGGCAATGTTCAGCCGCTAAATATTATCGCCTGTGAAAATATGGTTCGCGGTACCAGTCAGCTCAAACAGCATGTGCTCCAGGCACTACCGTCCCAGTATCACGCCTGGCTTGAGGCGCATGTTGGCTTTGTCGATTCTGCGGTTGATCGTATTGTACCGCCTTCTGAAGCCGGCAGTGAGGATCCGCTGGAAGTCACCGTGGAAACCTTCAGCGAATGGATTGTGGATAAGACCCAGTTTAAGGGCGATCTGCCCACCATTCCGGGCATGGAACTGACTGACAACCTGATGGCCTTTGTTGAGCGTAAGCTTTTTACACTCAACACCGGCCACGCGATTACGGCCTACCTGGGACAACGGGCTGGCCACCAGACCATCCGCGATGCCATTCTTGATGAGGGTATTCGCGCCGTCGTTCAGGGTGCCATGGAAGAGAGTGGCGCGGTGCTCATCAAACGTTATGGGTTCGACGCCGATAAACATGCTGCCTATATCCAGAAAATCCTGGGCCGCTTTGAAAATCCTTACTTAAAAGATGATGTTGAACGCGTGGGTCGGCAGCCACTTCGTAAGTTAAGTGCGGGCGATCGCCTGATTAAACCAACGCTGGGCACACTGGAATACGGATTGCCGCATGCCAATTTGGTGAAAGGGATTGCGACCGCCATGCACTACCACAGCGACCAGGATCCGCAGGCGCAAGAGCTGGCTGCACTGCTGGCGGAAAAAGGGCCACAGGCAACCCTGGCTCAGGTATCTGGCCTGGAGGCTGACAGTGAGATTGTAAAAGAAGCCGTTAGCGCCTGGCACGCCATGGCATAATAACGCCATGTTAGCAATCCAGATCGGGGGCGATGACGTCGCCTCCGACAGCAGTACGACATTGACGCAGGCCATAATGGAAGAAAAGCAGGCTTTTGAAAATCGTGTGCTTGAACGTCTGAACGCGGGGCGATCGGTGCGGAGCTTTCTGTTCGCCGCAGTTGAACTGCTGGCCGAAGCCGTTAATGTGCTGGTGTTACAAGTATTCCGTAAAGATGACTACGCCGTGAAATACGCCGTGGAGCCCCTGTTGCTGGGCGACGGCCCGCTCGGCGAGCTGTCGGTCAGGCTTAAGCTGATTTATGGCCTTGGGGTGATTAGTCGTCATGAATATGAAGATTGTGAGCTGCTGCTGACCCTGCGCGAAGAGCTGAATCACGACGCGGGCGATTATCGTTTTACCGATGATGAAATCCTGGATCCTTTCGGTGAATTGCATTGCGTCTCAGCCTGGCCGCCGGTTCCCACCTTACAGGCAGACGATCCCGCCTTACAGGCGATGCAGCAGCAACGCTACCTGCAAATGGTGCGCTCCACGATGGTCCTGTCTCTGACAGAACTCATTTCCCGTATCAGCCTGAAACAGGCGTTTAAGAAGGCATCCAGCTAAATCCTGCGGGGAGCCTGAACCGCTCCCTCTTTCACCCTTCTCCCGAGAATCTGTCGTGAATTTGGTGTATCCTTAGCCTGTTTTCCTCAACGAGTTGTTGTCATGAAAGAGCAAGAAAAGAACGAAATTAAACGCCTCAGCGATCAACTGGACGCGCTGAACCGTAAAGAGCCTCAGCTACTGGAAGCGGGTGATGCTGAAAAGCTGGGCGCGCTTTTAAAAGAGAAAGAAACGCTGGTGACGGAAATTGAACGTCTGCGCAATCAGCGCGACGCCAAATTGAGCCAGGAAGCGCAAAAGCTGCAGAAATTGCCGTTCAGCCGCGAAATTACCAAAAAAGAACAGGCCAATCTGGGTGCCTTAAAGAAAAGTGTACGCGGCCTGGTTGTCGTGCACCCTATGACCGCGCTGGGGCGAGAAATGAACCTGCAGGTCATGACAGGCTTTGCGAAAAGCGCCTTTTGATGTGTGCGATCAGGCAGCCGCCTGATCCACCGCATGCTGGCCAGTAGCCGTATTCACCTGCTCTGCCAGCGTATCCAGCAGCGTATAACGACGGCGGTATTCGGCCCGCTTCTTGCTGGCAATGTCCTCAAGCGTTTTTCGTGGCAACATCAGCGGCAGTGCAAACATGCCGTCAGCGCGGGCCTGACCATTCAGCGTCAGCCAGAATTCACTGTAGCTGGCGAAAAACTTATCACCTTTGCTGTGACGATAACGCAGGCTACGAAAAACATGGGTTTCGTCGCCAACCGCCGCAATTTTCTTAACGCCGCATTGCTGAGCCAAAATAAATACAACTTCCATTAACAGGCGTTTAGGAAATAAGCCGTATGCGGCTTTCGTTGCATCACGAATAACATCATTTGAGATATGTTTACGTGGTCCCTGCAAACCACCAATCAGCAAAGTTCGCTGTTTTTCGTCATTCATAATGGTAAATGACAGAGAAGCCAGCGCCTCATTTTCATAACGTAAAACAACCGTGACTTCCCCTTCACGATCGAAATATCCGGAGCGACAAGTAATATTGAACGCTTCATTATTTTTACCTTCAAACCTGGCAAGGACTGTCTCCTCTCCGCTTTGCAGAATCTGGCGAAGCTGACTGTTCTCCAGACTTCCCATCAACGCATAATGATCAAGAATCGCCTGCGCCCGTTGCGCGACGCTCATCCCCGCACGCAGATAGGGGCGATGAAGTTTTGCAGGTAACAGCCCCTGTACGTGCATTAACTGGGTGATTCCTGGTAACGCAGAAAGTTGCTGTAAATAACGCAAAGTCGTAACAGGCGCAATAAGCGTTCTTAAAGCAAATTTAAGCCGGAAAAGACGGCTACGCCAGAGTTTGTTGGGGACGTACTTTCCGCTAAGTAACTGGAAAAATAAACCGGCGCAGGAATCCGCCGTCACATCATGTGTAGTATAAATAGACATAGCCTACGTTCTTATTAGTCTGATAGTGACACTGATGATAAAACGACCGGCATCAACGGCAGGTTAATGACTCAAATTGTTAAAAATTTAGCGGGATAAAATCACGCTTCGTTTAATGATTGTTTAGAATGCTAAGCCTGTCTGGCTGTTGCAGGTAAGAACGGCGGTTTCAGAATTGTAAAATGCGGGGCGGCAGCATCGCTAAGCAAGCGTTACTATTGCGTCAACGAGGATTATCAGGGGTAAGGAACATCCTGCGGGCGTAAAAAAACCGGCAGAGCCATTCTGCCGGTTGAAAGTACCTGTGGCGCTTAGCGCTTACTTAGCGGATGCGAAGCGCGCTGCCGCCTCGTCCCAGTTAACCACGTTCCAGAAAGCTTTGATGTAATCCGGACGTTTGTTTTGATACTTCAGGTAGTAGGCGTGTTCCCACACATCCAGACCGATGATAGGGTAACCCGATACGCCAGCGATCGCTTCGCCCATCAGAGGGTTGTCCTGGTTAGCGGTTGAAACCACGGCCAGTTTGTCACCTTTCTTAACCAGCCAGGCCCAACCGGAGCCGAAACGGGTCGCTGCCGCTTTTTCAAACTCTTCCTGGAATTTTTCTACGCTGCCGAAATCTTTTTCAATCGCAGCTTTCAGCTCGCCCTGCAGCGTGGTGCCGGTTTTCAGGCCTTTCCAGAACAGGCTGTGGTTAGCGTGACCACCCGCGTTATTGCGCAGCGGGCCTTTTTTATCTGCTGGCAGCTGATCCAGTTTGGTGATCAGTTCATCGACAGGCAGATCGGCAAATTCAGTCCCTTCCAGCGCCGCATTGGCGTTGTTGACATAAGTCTGGTGGTGTTTGGTGTGATGGATTTCCATCGTCTGCTTGTCAAAATGCGGTTCCAGTGCGTCGTAAGCGTAAGGCAGGGATGGCAGTGAATAACTCATGTTCTTCCTCTCCATTTAGTGTTTGAGCAGCACGACAATGTCGGCACGTGCCGCGTAAGCAGTCGTATCATTATAGTTAAATTCATGATCGGTAAAAGCGTAATCAATGCCCTATTAAACATAAGGTTTTGAAAAAGCATGCAAAGCAGCCAGATTTTTCGGTGGCGGAAAGCCTGGGTGCGTAAAGAGGATTACCTGCAAAGCGCCCCGAACACGCAGACGTTATCTCAGCCGCTGCGGATGACTATAGATGGTGGCACGGCCCGGTTTACTGAATCCTACCAGGGTAAGATGACAGCGTTCGGCCACCTCCACCGCTAACTGGGTTGCGGCAGACACGGCAAACAGAATTTCAACGCCGCACATTGCCGATTTCTGCACCATTTCATAGCTGGCCCGGCTGGAGACCAGTACGGCACCATTGCCCCATTCGGCCTGACTGCGATAGCCCAGCAGTTTGTCCAGTGCCACATGGCGGCCGACATCCTCACAGCCATGAATCAGTCCACCCTCAGGATGTATCCAGGCGGCCGCGTGCGTGCAGCCTGTTTTTTGCCCGACGGGCTGGACGTCCTTGAGCTGCGCCAGCGCGCTGTCCAGCTGCGCCAGGGGAAAAGTCTGCGTAAACGGCAACGGCGTCAGCGGCTTTCCGATCTGCTCCAGTTGCTCCACGCCACATACGCCGCAACCCGTCCGGCCGGCCAGCGCTCGCCGTTGGGCTTTCAGCGCCATAAAAAGTCGGCTGGATAATTCAATCTGCACCTCAATGCCGTGACAACCGGTCACCACATCCATTCCGAAAATATCGGCCGGAGAATCGATGATGCCTTCTGAGAGTGAAAAACCGACAGCAAACGCCTCCAGGTCCTTGGGCGTTGTCATCATCACAACGTGAGAAATACCGTTATACACCAACGCCACGGGCACTTCTTCGGCTAACCAGTCGGCCTGAGCATGGTGCAGGTCGTCACGTTGCCAGACATGGATTTCACGCAAGCCTGCTCGCTCACTCGCACCGGTTTCCTCTTTCACTTCGTTGTTCTTCACGTTGTTCTGACCCTGAGCTGTTGCGGATGGCGTAAAGGTAACCCTGTTGCGCCATGCTGAATAGCTTCTATTCTGTACCCTGCGCCGTGCTGCAACAAGTCTGTGGGTGGCAGACAGCATAAAGCGTGAAAGGCCCACCGATTTGCCGTTATTCACAATGCGTTATGCCTGTTGTCGCCGGCGAAAAATGTATTTCATACTGAAGATAAAGGGCTGGACTGCTATGCTCAGCCTGTTGGGAGCTGTTTTGCACTGCGGTTTCCTGACGCGGTTTTCCGCCTGCTTTGCTCGCTGAGAACCTCTTACGAGGGAAAATGGCGAAAGATCCGGCCCATAACGGCTATTCGTAGCCGATACAGACAACCTCATTTTTGCTGGTGTCGTGAGTAGCGTAATCAGCCAACAAACAGGAAAATGCCTTTTATGCGCATCCGCATTATCCCGAAAGACCCGTTGGAGAAGAGCGAAAAAAACCCAGCGGAAATGATCCCGCCGTTACTCTTCCCCCGGCTGAAAAATTTATACAGCCGTCGGGCGGCGCGTTTGCGTGATCTGGCGGCAAAAAATCCTTTGGGTGACTATTTACGCTTTGCCGCCGTCATCGCCCAGGCGCAGGAAATCGTTCTGTACGATCATCCTCTGCAGATGAACCTTCACGCACATCTGCTCAGGAGCGCTCAGGAATATAAAGCGCCGCTGGATATTCATACTCTTTCGCGCGATCCACACTGGCATCGCCTGCTGCACTCGTTAGTTGCGGAGCTAAAGCCCGAAATGAGCGGTCAGGCGCTGGCGGTGTTAGAGAACCTGGAGAAAGCGTCAGCGACCGAGCTGGAAACGCTGGCCAGTGCCCTGTTTGCGGGTGAGTACGCGCAGGTGAGCAGTGATAAAGCCCCTTTTATCTGGGCTGCGCTGTCGATCTACTGGGCACAAATGGCGGCATTGATTCCCGGTACGGCTCAGGCGGAGATGGGCGCACAACGCCAGCACTGCCCGGTATGTCACAGCCTGCCGGTCGCCAGCATCGTACATATGGGTTCGCATGAAAGTGCGCGCTACCTGCACTGCAACCTGTGCGAAAGTGAATGGCACGTCGTGCAGAACACCTGCTCTCATTGCGACCCAAACCGCGATCTGCATTACTGGTCACTGGACAGCGAGCACGCGGCCGTCAAAGCAGAAAGCTGCGGCGACTGTGGCAGCTACATGAAAATGCTTTATCAGGAAAAAAATCCGGCCATTGAACCGGTCGCCGACGATCTCGCCTCTTTAGTGCTGGATGCACGTATGGAGCAGGAAGGTTTTGTACGCAGTGGCCTGAATCCTTTTATGTTTCCCGGTGAATAGTTTTTTGCTGATGAAACCTCGCTAAACGGGAGTAACGCAATGAAACTGATTGGCAGCTATACCAGCCCCTTTGTCCGCAAGATTTCTGTCATCATGCTGGAAAAAGGCATGATGTTCGAATTTGTTAATGCGTCGCCCTACAGCGAAGACAGCCATGTTCCGCAATATAACCCGCTGGGGAAAGTGCCCGCGCTGGTCGCGGAGGATCAGCAGGTCTGGTTCGATTCCAGCATCATTGCGGAGTACCTCGAACTGCGTGGTCAGGCACCGGCTTTATTGCCCGCTGATCCGCTGGCGTCTTTAAAGGTTCGTCAGCTTGAAAAGCTGGCCGATGGCATCAGCGATGCGGCACTGGTGATCGTACGTGAGCAAATGCGGTCAGGTAACGCCCAGTCAGAAGAAGTGCTGTTACGCCATCGCGACAAGATTCAGCGCGGGCTGGACAGCCTGGAAAAAGAAGTGAGTGAAGGAAAGTGGATCGATAATGGCGAACTGAATCTGGCCGACATTGCCACAGGCTGCATGATTGGCTACCTGAATTTCCGTCGCGTTGTCCCTAACTGGTGCGTTCAGCGGCCCGCACTGGTCAGGCTGGCCGAAACACTCTTTCAACGGGAAAGTTTTGCCCGAACCACGCCGCCGGCATCCTGATCGGCGAGGCTGTCAGCGCTGATGCCGGTAGCGGTGCTGACAGCCTGTTTCCTTAGCGCATTTCAGTCTGCAACCCTTGCTTTCCCACGTAAAGGGCTGTCGACGTCTCCGTTATTCCCCTTACCCATCACCACGGAATGGCACATTCGCGCAGTAGCCTGAACCTGTCCGTCGTGACCAGTATAAACAGGGGATGAACTCCGTGAGAATAAGCGTAGCCATCTCTTGCATTGCTGCAGCGGGTCCGATATACCTTTCGGGCAGCCCTGTTCTGAGACAACCCGCGCGCTCAGGATGAAAAGGCGGCACAAATTTTTATGTATGCTCACGCCCCGTTTCGGGCTGTGAGGCCTGACAGATCACTGCCTCAGCCAGACGATAACCGGACAAAATGACGACCATCCCATTACGCTTCAGAACGGCATTGTGTTGCCTCCTGCTCGGTAATATTACGCATGCCTGGGCTGAGGGACTGACCCTGGGTGCGCAAAGCGAACTTTACGCCCTATCGCGCGTATAAAACTCAGTTTTCTGGCCTGCCCTATGTGGGCTATGACAATGATCATGTCTATATTGATGGCACAGAAGTGGGCGCCTATTTTATCAAAGATGACACCACACAACTGAAAGCGCGCTGGTGGTATCTGGATAACGAATTTGATCCGGACCAGACTTCTGATTCGGCACTCCGCCAGTTACGCATCCGCCACAGCACCATGATGGGAGGCATGAGCTACCAGAAGATCACGCCCCTTGGTGCGTTTCGAACCGAATTGTCTGGCGATACGCTGAACGAAAGCCGGGGATGGCTGGGTACGGTTGCCTGGGCAGGCCAGGTCTCTCTGATGCAACTGGACGTTTATCCTCAGGCCGGTGTGGACTGGCTCAGTAAACAGCAGGCAAGCTATTACTACGGGGTAAGCGAAGAGGAATCTGCCCGCAGTGGTTTACCGACCTGGAACCATCAGGGCGTAACGCCATGGCTTGCCGTGGCGTTTGACTGGCACCCTGTAAAATCCTTCCATGTCTACCTGCAACCCAAAGTCACCTTCCTTACAGGGGCCCTCCGCGACAGCCCGATGACGGATCAACAGTATTTCTGGACGCTGTCTTCAGGCGTGACCTGGACATTCTGAAGCTGCACGCCGCGCAGTGCCGCAGTCCATTTACAGGGTTCGTTGCCGTCCGGCTTTAATAAAAGCCCCTGCGCTGCCAGGATGCCTTCGCAACCACAGGTGTTGTCAGTTCTTTTGTAAGCGTCACATTTAAACCGTCTGTGCAGCGGGCTCCGGTTCCGGGAAAATAGTGTCCATCATTTTTTAATGGACACTATCGCGTGAAACACCGGACATGGCTCCTTGAGGCGCTTCGCCTCCAT
>NZ_VZPF01000012.1 GCF_008801695.1 Pantoea stewartii subsp. stewartii | reverse complement strand
ACCAATCGATGAGCGGGCACAGCAGAGTGTTCTGGCAACATGACTGACGGTGTCACCACGATGCAGCATCAGCATGGCGGTGAGCCGCCGGGCGTGGTTTTTGTCCTTTGTTTTATGGATAGTTTTCTGCATCAGGCGTCGTTCGGTTCTGGGTATTGGTGCTATGATCGACATTGCTCAGTCCGGCTGGTGATTTGGGATATTCAGCGATTGATCAGATCGCATAAACCGGACTGAGTTCCCTCTAAGTGATCTACTATTCCGAGCAGTTATTTAAAGCCAGCATAACGCGCTGGCCTGGTGAACAAAAGCCGCGCATTGCATCCAGTTGATTATGCTGCTTTTGGCCGCGAATCATGAATATGTCAGTTGCTTTACAGAATAAACTTCCTGTTTAATAGACTGAAATATAAAGCCTTATTATTAATAAAAGCCAGAAAAGCGTGCTAACTCCTTATTGTTAAATAAGTTTTCCCCTTTATCTGGCCAAAATAAAACCACTCACAACAAACACGACATAACTGATGGGGTAGTTCGCATGAAAATGACAGGTCGCGCGTTACTGGCAGGATGCATTGCATTGGCGATGAGCCATGCGGCAATGGCGAAAGACATTAAGATCGCTATCGTAGGTGCCGCTACTGGCCCGGTCGCGCAATATGGTGATATGGAATTTACCGGCGCCGCACAGGCGATTAAAGACATCAATGCCAAAGGTGGCGTAAACGGCGACAAACTGGTCGGTGTCGAATATGACGATGCCTGTGACCCGAAACAGGCGGTTGCGGTGGCTAACAAGGTCATCAATGACGGTATCAAATATGTTATCGGTCACCTGTGCTCCTCCTCTACGCAGCCTGCATCAGATATCTATAACGATGAAGGCGTGCTGATGATTACGCCTGCGGCTACCGCGCCAGAACTGACTGCACGCGGCTATGCCGACGTGATGCGTACGACCGGTCTGGATTCTGATCAGGGTCCAACTGCGGCGAACTACATTCTGGATGTCATCAAGCCAAAACGCATTGCTGTGGTGCACGACAAGCAGCAATACGGCCAGGGTCTGGCAGAATCGGTACAGAAAACCCTGAAAGCGAAAGGCGGCAACGTGGTGATGTTTGAAGGGATCACTGCGGGCGATAAAGATTTCTCAACGCTGATTGCGCGACTGAAGAAAGAAAACGTCGACTTTGTTTATTACGGTGGTTATTACCCGGAGCTGGGCCAGATTCTGCGTCAGGCAAAAGCGGCAGGACTGAAAGCAGGCTTTATGGGGCCAGAAGGTGTGGGCAACGCCTCGCTGTCTAACATTGCGGGCGACGCGTCAGAAGGGCTCTACGTAACCCTTCCAAAACGTTACGACCAGCTGCCTCAGAACAAGGCCATCGTGGACGCCATCAAAGCGAATAGCGCGTCTAACCGTAAAGATCCTACCGGCCCGTTTGTCTGGACAACCTATGCGGCTATCCAGTCTCTGGTGACCGGCATGGAGCGCAGTAAGAGCGATGAGCCGGATGCGATTGCGAAGAACCTGAAAACCGGCGCACCGGTTCCGACAGTGATGGGCGACCTGAGCTGGGATCAGAAAGGCGATTTGAAAGGCTTCGAGTTTGGCGTCTTCAAATGGCACAAAGACGGTTCGTCTACCGCAGTTAAATAAGGCACTGATTCTTCCCCGTCGTACGACAGCGGGGAAGCAGGAGAAGGCGTGACTGACGCGCCATCGCCTGACTAACCCTCTTCTGGCAGCAGGAGAGGGGTTTTCTGGTTTCTGAGCAGGTCCTCACTATGTCCGAGCAGTTTCTCTATTTTATTCAGCAGATGTTCAACGGGGTGACTCTGGGGAGCACCTACGCGCTGATCGCCATCGGTTACACCATGGTTTACGGCATTATCGGCATGATCAACTTCGCCCATGGCGAAGTCTATATGATCGGCAGCTATGTCTCTTTTATGGTTATTGCAGCCCTGATGATGATGGGTATTGATACCGGCTGGCTCATGATTGCCGCCGGTTTTGTTATGGCCGTTATCATCTCCAGTGCCTATGGCTGGAGCATCGAACGGGTGGCTTATCGTCCCGTACGGGCATCCAAGCGTCTGATTGCGTTGATTTCCGCCATCGGAATGTCCATCTTTCTGCAAAACTACGTCAGCCTGACGCAGGGTTCACGTGACCTTGCCCTGCCGAGCTTAATCACCGGCCAGTGGACGCTGGGCGAAAGCAACGGCTTTGCCGCCACGCTGTCGACGATGCAGATCGTGATTTGGGTGGTCACGTTCCTGGCAATGCTGGCCCTGACCCTGTTTATCCGTTATTCCCGCATGGGACGCGCCTGCCGCGCCTGTGCGGAAGACCTCAAAATGGCCAGCCTGCTGGGCATTAATACTGACCGGGTGATCTCGCTGACCTTTGTGATTGGTGCGGCGATGGCGGCGGTTGCGGGCGTGCTGTTGGGGCAGTTTTATGGCTCGATTAACCCGTTTATCGGCTTTATGGCGGGGATGAAAGCCTTTACTGCGGCGGTCCTGGGCGGCATCGGCAGTATTCCCGGCGCGATGATTGGCGGGCTGGTGCTGGGCATTGCCGAAGCGCTGACCTCGGCTTATCTCTCCACCGAATACAAAGATGTGGTGTCGTTTGCCTTACTGATTGTGGTGCTGCTGGTCATACCTACCGGTATTCTGGGCCGCCCGGAGGTGGAGAAAGTATGAAACGCCTTGGTCTGGTCAATGCGATTGTTTCAGCGGTCATGCTGCTGGTGCTGGCGGCCTTCTTTATGGGAATGCGCCTCGATCTGAATGGTACGCAGCTACAGATAGTGAATGCCGGCAGCGTGCGCTGGAACTGGATATTCATCGGTTGTGCCGTTGTGTTTTTGTTTCAACTGCTACGTCCGCTGTTTCAGGGCAAGCTGACACGTAGCGGTGGTGGCCTGGTGCTGCCGGGCTTCGACGGCTCAACGCCAAAGCAAAAAGCCATTATGGGCTTGATGATCGCCGCGGCGGTTATCTGGCCGTTCCTGGTTACACGCGGTAGCGTCGATATTGCCACCCTGACACTGATCTACATCATGCTGGGGCTGGGACTAAACGTGGTCGTAGGGCTGTCGGGTCTGCTGGTACTGGGCTACGGTGGTTTCTATGCCATTGGCGCGTATACCTTCGCGCTGCTTAATCATTACTATGGTTTTGGTTTCTGGCAAAGCCTGCCGCTGGCGGGCCTGGTGGCGGGCGCATTTGGCCTTATGCTCGGTTTCCCGGTGCTGCGCTTGCGCGGTGACTATCTGGCTATTGTTACGCTCGGCTTCGGCGAAATCGTCCGTATTCTGCTGCTCAATAACACGGCAATCACCGGCGGTCCGAATGGGATTGCTCAGATTCCTAAGCCCACCTTTTTTGGCCTGGAGTTTGGCCGTCGCGTCAGCGAGGGGGGATGGGGCACGTTTCACGATGTCTTTGGCATGAAGTACGGTCCTAACGACCGGGTGATATTCCTCTATCTGGTGGCGTTGTTGCTGGTGGTGCTGACGCTGTTTGTGATCAACCGCCTGCTGCGCATGCCGCTGGGTCGGGCATGGGAAGCGTTACGTGAAGATGAGATCGCCTGTCGTTCGCTGGGCTTGAGCCCGACCCGCATTAAGCTGACCGCGTTTACTATCAGCGCCGTCTTTGCTGGCTTCGCGGGAACGCTGTTTGCCGCTCGCCAGGGCTTTGTCAGTCCGGAGTCCTTTACCTTTGTCGAGTCCGCTTTTGTTCTGGCTATCGTGGTGTTGGGCGGAATGGGCTCGCAGTTTGCCGTTATTCTGGCCGCCATTTTGCTGGTGGTTTCGCGTGAGCTGATGCGCGACCTCAACGAATACAGCATGCTGGTATTGGGGGCGCTGATGGTGCTGATGATGATTTGGCGTCCGCAAGGCTTACTGCCGATGAAACGACCGCACCTGAAACTGCGTCAGGGTAAACAAGGAGAACAGGCATGAGTCAGCCTTTATTAGCCGTTGAAGGCCTGATGATGCGCTTCGGCGGTCTGTTAGCCGTGAACAACGTTAAACTGGAATTGCGCCCCCAGGAAATTGTGTCGCTTATTGGTCCAAACGGTGCGGGTAAAACCACCGTGTTTAACTGCCTGACCGGCTTTTATAAGCCAACGGGCGGCAGTATCACCTTACGCGACAAGAACCTGACTGGCCTGCCCGGACAGAAGATCGCCCGTATGGGGATCGTGCGGACCTTCCAGCACGTCCGTTTATTCCGCGAAATGACGGTGATTGAAAACCTGTTAGTCGCCCAGCACCAGCACCTGAAAAGTGGCGTGTTTGCGGGGCTACTGAAAACCCCGGCTTTTCGCCGCAGTGAAGGCGAGGCGCTGGATCGCGCTGCCACCTGGCTTGAGCGGGTTGGCTTACTCGATATGGCGAATCGCCAGGCCGGTAACCTGGCTTACGGTCAGCAGCGCCGACTGGAGATCGCCCGCTGCATGGTGACGCGGCCGGAGATTTTAATGCTGGATGAACCGGCAGCCGGACTTAACCCGAAAGAGACGCATGAGCTGGATGCGCTGATCGCCGAGTTACGAGGCGAGCATAAGGTATCCGTTTTGTTGATTGAGCACGATATGAAGCTGGTAATGGGCATTTCTGACCGTATTTATGTGGTGAATCAGGGCACGCCACTGGCGAACGGCACGCCGGAAGAGATTCGTAATAATCCGGATGTGATCCGTGCCTATTTAGGAGAGGCGTAATATGGCCATGTTAACCATTGATAACGTCAGTGCGCACTATGGCAAAATTCAGGCGCTGCATAATGTCAGTTTGCATATCGATCAGGGCGAAATCGTCACCCTGATCGGCGCAAACGGTGCAGGCAAAACCACTTTGCTGGGCACATTATGCGGCGAGCCGCGCGCCACCAGCGGTACGATCACGTTTGACGGCAAAACCATTACCGACTGGCAAACGGCGCGCATTATGCGTGAGGCGATTGCCATCGTGCCCGAAGGTCGCCGCGTGTTCTCACGCATGACGGTGGAAGAGAACCTGGCCATGGGCGGTTTTTTTGCCAGTCGCCCGGAGTATCTGGCGCGCATCGAGCGCGTTTACACCCTGTTCCCACGTCTGGCAGAGCGTAAGGTGCAGCGTGCGGGCACCATGTCGGGCGGTGAACAGCAAATGCTCGCCATTGGCCGCGCGTTGATGAGCCAGCCGCGCCTGTTGTTACTTGATGAGCCTTCTCTGGGTCTGGCGCCGATTATTATCCAGCAGATTTTTGACACGATTGAGCAACTGCGCAGCGAAGGTATGACGATTTTCCTGGTTGAACAGAACGCGAACCAGGCGCTGAAGCTGGCCGATCGGGGCTACGTACTGGAAAATGGTCATGTCGTGCTGGAGGACAGCGGTGCGGCACTGCTGTCGAATGAAGCCGTGCGCAGCGCCTATCTGGGCGCCTAGGTTTCCCCGCCATCATCTATACCGGGTGACTGCAGGCTCTGTGCCGGGCTGTCACCCGGCGAATTTTCCTTCCCTTACGGCACATACTTATCCCTGCTTCAGCAGCGCGGTTCAGCCCGGTGCTTTCCGGTCCATTAAACGCGCTTATCACTGTCATATCCTGACATTCTGTCGTCATTTTTCCGTCATCTGACTGTTATTTTTCCGTCATTTCCACATGTCATGTTACTTCGCGAGCAAAAAATGCGTGATAGCGCGCGTACCTACCTGAACAGGAAAATCCTATGTCCGTTGTTACTTTTCGTCGTAGCGCTGATGAGCGCCCTGCTCGGTCTGGCGATCAGTGGTAATGCACTGGCCGTCACTGAGATCCCTTTCTGGCACTCAATGGAAGGCGAGTTAGGCAAAGAAGTTGACTCACTGGCACAACGTTTTAACCAGGAACACCCTGACTACAAAATCGTCCCTGTGTACAAAGGGAACTACGAACAAAGTCTGGCGGCAGGTATCGCCGCGGTCCGCACCGGAAAAGCGCCCGCGCTGTTACAGGTTTACGAAGTGGGCACCGCCACCATGATGGCCTCTAAAGCCATTGTGCCTGTTTATCAGGTCTTTAAAGACGCGGGCATTTCAATGGACGAGAAGCAGTTTGTTCCTGCGGTCGCGGCTTACTACAGCAATTCAAAAGGCCAGCTGATCTCGCAACCGTTCAACAGCTCCACGCCTGTGCTGTACTACAACAAAGATGCGTTTAAAAAAGCCGGTTTAAACCCGGATCAGCCACCCAAAACCTGGCAGGAACTGGCAAAAGATGCCGATGCACTGCGTAAATCAGGCATGAGCTGTGGCTATGCCAGCGGCTGGCAGGGGTGGATTCAGATTGAGAACTTCAGCGCCTGGAACGGTTTGCCGGTGGCCACCAAAAATAACGGATTCGACGGCACCGATGCGGTACTGGAATTCAATAAACCGGCGCAGGTTCGCCATATCCAGTTGCTGGAAGACATGAACAAGAAAGGTGATTTCACCTATTTTGGTCGTAAAGATGAATCCACTGCGAAGTTCTATAACGGTGACTGTGGCATGACCACGGCCTCGTCAGGTTCACTGGCCGATATCCGCCATTACGCCAAATTCCATTACGGCGTCGGCATGATGCCTTACGATGCGGATATTCCGAATGCCCCGCAGAACGCGATTATCGGCGGTGCCAGCCTGTGGGTGATGAAAGGCAAAGATGCCAATACCTACAAAGGTGCGGCGGAATTTATGAAGTTCCTTACCGAGCCAAAAATTGCCGCAGAATGGCACCAGAAAACGGGCTACCTGCCTATTACTACCGCCGCGTATGAGCTGACGAAGAAAGAAGGCTTCTACGAGAAAAACCCAGGTGCGGATATTGCGATTCGCCAGATGATGAACAAGCCGCCGTTGCCTTACACCAAAGGCATGCGTCTGGGGAATATGCCGCAGATTCGTACCATCCTGGATGAAGAGTTAGAAAGCGTCTGGACCGGCAAGCAGACACCGCAGGCTGCGTTAGATAACGCCGTGAAGCGGGGTAATGAGCTGCTGCGTCGTTTCGAGCAACAGAATAAATAATCCGTTCTGCAGGCCAGCTCCGGCTGGCCTTTTTTCACCCAAGTCAGAGAACGCTATGTCTCCATCTCGCCCGGTGTTTCGTAATCGCCTGTTACCCTATTTGCTGGTGCTGCCGCAACTCCTGATCACCGCTATTTTCTTTGTCTGGCCAGCGGGTGAAGCGTTGTGGTATTCACTGCAAAACCTGGATCCTTTCGGCATCTCCAGCACCTTTGTGGGTCTGGCGAACTTTGAACGGCTCTTTTCCGACGGGCTTTATCTGGACACCTTCTGGACCACCATCAAGTTCAGCAGTATGGTCGCCTTTTTTGGCATGGTGTCCTCATTGCTCCTAGCGGCGCTGGTGGACTACGTCGTACGCCTGCGCAAGCTCTATCAGATGTTGCTGCTGTTGCCTTATGCGGTGGCACCGGTGATCGCGGCCGTATTGTGGATGTTCCTGTTCAGTCCCGGACTGGGGTTGCTGAGCTACCTGCTTAACCACATGGGCTATAACTGGAACTTCGCACAGAACAGCGGCCAGGCCATGTTCCTGGTGGTGCTGGCCTCCGTGTGGCAGCAGATGAGCTACAACTTCCTGTTCTTTTTTGCCGCGTTACAGTCGATACCAAAGTCGCTGGTCGAAGCCGCCGCCATTGATGGGGCAGGGCCGGTGCGTCGGTTCTTCTCTATTTCGCTTCCGTTGATTACCCCGGTGAGTTTTTTCCTGCTGGTGGTCAACCTGATTTATGCCTTCTTCGATACGTTCCCGGTCATTGATGCCGCGACAGGCGGTGGCCCGGTCCAGGCGACGACGACGCTCATCTATAAGATTTATCGTGAAGGCTTTACCGGTCTGGATCTCTCCTCATCTGCTGCGCAGTCCGTGGTGTTGATGCTGTTGGTTATCGCGCTGACCGTCATTCAGTTCCGCTTCGTCGAGCGTAAGGTGCAATATCAATGATTGAAAATCGTCGCGGGCTGGACATTTTCAGCCATGTCGTCCTGGTGCTGGGTATCCTGACCATCCTGTTTCCACTCTATGTGGCTTTTGTGGCCGCCACGCTGGATAACGACGCCGTCTATAACGTCCCGATGACGCTGATTCCCGGTACTCACCTGTGGGAAAACATTTCGCATATCTGGACGCAGGGCGTGAACGGCAACGGTCCGGCCTTTAGCCTGATGCTGATGAACAGCGTTATCATGGCGCTGGGCATCACCGTCGGTAAGATTCTGGTGTCGATTCTGTCCGCTTTTGCCCTGGTGTGGTTTCGCTTCCCCCTGCGCTCACTGTTCTTCTGGATGATCTTTATCACCCTGATGCTGCCGGTCGAAGTGCGCATTTTCCCAACGGTGCAGGTGATTGCCGATCTCAACATGCTGGACAGCTACAGCGGCCTGACACTGCCCTTGATGGCCTCCGCGACGGCCACTTTCCTGTTCCGGCAGTTCTTTATGTCGTTGCCGGATGAGCTTATTGAAGCCGCGCGCATTGACGGTGCCAGCGCGATGCGTTTTTTCTGGGACATCGTGCTGCCCTTGTCAAAAACCAATCTGGCGGCGCTGTTCGTTATCACGTTTATCTATGGCTGGAACCAGTACCTCTGGCCATTATTAATCATTGATAACGCCAGCCTGGGCACGGCCGTGGCGGGGATCAAAAGCATGATCTCTACCAGCGGTTCGCCAACGCAGTGGAACGAAGTGATGGCCGCAATGTTATTAACCCTGATTCCACCCGTGGTGGTGGTGTTTGTTATGCAGCGCGCCTTCGTGCGTGGTCTGGTTGAGAGTGAGAAATAGTGATGGCAGGCGTAACCCTTCAGGCGGTGACCAAATCTTACGACGGTAAAAATCAAATCATCCAGCCGCTCAACGTCACGATCAATGACGGCGAGTTTATGGTGATGGTAGGCCCTTCGGGTTGTGGCAAATCAACGCTGTTGCGCATGGTGGCCGGACTGGAGCGCGTCACGTCCGGCGATATTTATATCGCGGATAAACGCGTCACGCATGAGGAGCCCAAGGATCGCGGCATTGCCATGGTGTTCCAGAACTACGCACTTTATCCCCATATGTCCGTCGAAGAAAATATGGCTTACGGCCTCAGAATTCGTGGGATGAGTAAAGAGCATATTCGCCAACGCGTGCTGGATGCGGCACGGAGCCTGGAACTGGATCATCTGTTAACGCGCCGTCCACGTGAGTTATCCGGTGGACAGCGCCAGCGCGTGGCCATGGGGCGTGCCATCGTGCGTGAACCCGCCGTATTTTTGTTCGACGAGCCGCTCTCTAACCTGGATGCGCGCCTGCGCGTACAAATGCGCCTTGAGCTTCAGCAACTGCATCGCCGTCTGCAAACGACCAGCTTATATGTGACGCACGATCAGGTTGAAGCGATGACGCTGGCCCAGCGCGTGATGGTGATGAACAAAGGCGTGCTGGAACAGATTGGCACGCCGGTCGATGTTTACGAGCGCCCAGCCAGCCTGTTTGTGGCCTCCTTTATGGGTTCCCCCGCGATGAGTCTGATACAGGGCAATTTCAGCGAAGATGGCGCGCGCTTTGTGGTTGATGCGTCCCACGCTATTCCGGTGGGCGAGGGCAAAGCCAAATGGGCCAATCGCCCCGTGGTGCTTGGTATCCGGCCCGAACACGTTCAACTCAGTAGCCAGCAGCAGGGCGGCATTCCCTTCCGTGTTGAGACGCTTGAGATGCTGGGTGCCGACAATCTGGCACACGGTCGCATCGGTGAGGCGCGTTTAGTGGTACGCTTACCCCATAGCGAGCGCCCGGAAGCAGGCAGCACCCTGTTGCTGCATCTGCCTGTTGAGGCGTTACATTTCTTCGATTCAAGTCACGGGAAGCGTCTGGAATGAGTGAAAAGCAATGGCCCTATCCGCGCATTGTCGCCCATCGTGGTGGTGGCAAGCTGGCACCTGAAAATACCCTTGCTGCGATTGATGTTGGCGCAAAATACGGACATCTGATGATTGAGTTTGATGCCAAACTCTCGGCAGATGCGCACATTTTTCTGCTGCATGACGACACGTTAGATCGCACCAGCGACGGCTGGGGCATTGCGGGCGAGCTCCCGTGGGACAAGCTGTCGCAGCTTGATGCGGGCAGTTGGTTCAGCGCGGCCTTTCAGGGCGAAAAGCTGGCCCGACTGGATGAGGTCGCGGCACGCTGCCGTCAGCATGGCTTGATGGCCAATATCGAAATTAAACCGACCACAGGGACCGACGCCGAAACCGGACGCGCCATTGCGCAGGCCGCTGCCACGCTGTGGCAGGGGCAACCTCTTCCTCTGCTCTCCTCGTTCTCCTTTGTGGCACTGGAAGCGGCCATGCAGGCCGAACCACAACTGCCGCGCGGCCTGTTGTCTCATCACTGGGATAACGCATGGCAGGAGAAGACGCGGGCGCTGGACTGCACTTCAATTCACCTGAATCACAAGGTCCTCACTGAGGCCAGAGTCGCTGAGCTGAAAGAGGCCGATCTGCGTATTTTGGTGTATACCGTGAACAGCCCGGAACGGGCAAGGACATTACTGAAATGGAGCGTCGATGCCATCTGTACCGACAGCATCGACAGCATTGGCCCCGATTTTCACTAGTTCATATTCTGTTGGTTCTGCTGCTGGCCCGGCTGCGATTTGATCACGCGCTGCTGGGCACTATCCCGCTGCTCCTGCAACTTCCGCTGTACGTCCTGATTCTGACGCTGCTGGTCCTGCTGTAACTTCGTCTGCTGTTGCTGCGACTGGTTAAGCATCTGGGTCTGCATGCGTTGCTGGCTGGGATTATAGCCAGGCTTGTTGAGATCATTCGTGCTGTTCAGCATGTTCGCCATGCCGGTTAACGGCAGCAGGGCGGCGAAAACCATAAGCCACTTTTTCATTTTAATCCTCCAGTAAACGACCGGTGCTGTGTGTGCATGCCTGAAGCAGGTCATGTGGTCGTTAGCGTAAGTTTATGCGCTGGTTCAGATTACTGCTCCAGGAGTGCACTGAATTTGCGTTAATCCTTGATATTCGGCTTTGTTTGTAGTCAGTTACATAAAGGATAAAGAAATGTAAATAACCGTGAAGGTGGGAACGGAATGATGATGCAAGCCAGGTTACGCCAGCTGAGCTGGTCACTACTAATGAGTTTTACTGTTGTTACGGGGGCAAATGCCGCCCCGGTTCAGGCGCCGCCCGTCTCCTATGGCGTAGACAGCGATACGTTTCATCCGGTCAAAGCCCATAACGGCATGGTGGCGTCAGTCGATGCGCTGGCCACAAATGTGGGCGTGGATATCCTGCGTCAGGGCGGTAACGCGGTCGATGCCGCTGTGGCGGTTGGCTTCGCGCTGGCAGTGACGCATCCGCAGGCGGGCAACCTGGGCGGCGGTGGATTTATGCTGTTGCGAACGGCATCAGGACAGACCACGGCGATCGATTTTCGTGAAATGGCCCCGGCGGCGGCCACGCGCGATATGTTCTTGGACAAGCAAGGCAACGCCGACAGTAAGCTTTCTCTAACGTCACCGCTGGCTTCAGGCACGCCTGGCACCGTGGCTGGCTTTGCGCTGGCGGTGAACAAATACGGTACGCTGCCGCTGAATAAACTGCTGGCACCTGCCATCAAACTGGCGCGCGACGGGTTTATCGTGAATGATGCGCTGGCGGACGATCTTAACACCTATGGCAAGGAAGTCCTGCTCGCCCATCCCAACAGTAAAGCTATTTTCTTCAAACCGGATGGCACGCCCTGGCTGAAAGGCGAACGTCTGGTACAAAAGAATCTGGCTCACAGCCTGCAGTTGATCGCACAACAAGGCCCGGATGCGTTTTATAAAGGCAAGATTGCCGACCAGATTGCGGCCGAGATGGCGCAGCATGGCGGCCTGATAACGAAAGCCGATCTCGCGGCCTATCATGCGGTAGAGCGTAAGCCGATCAGCGGCACTTACCGGGGCTATGAGGTCTTCTCGATGCCACCACCCTCATCGGGCGGTATTCATATCGTGCAGATCCTGAATATCCTGGAAAATTTCGATCTGGGAAAAATGGGTTTTGGCAGCGCCGACGCCATGCAGGTCATGGCTGAAGCAGAGAAGTATGCCTATGCCGATCGTTCCGAGTATCTGGGCGATCCAGACTTCGTCAAAGTCCCGTGGCAGGCGCTGACCAGCAAAGCCTATGCCAAATCGCTGGCGCAGCAAATCGATCTGGCGAAGGCACGGCCATCCAGTGATATTAAGCCCGGTAAACTGGCCCCTTACGAAAGTAATCAAACCACTCACTTCTCTGTGGTGGACAAAAGCGGCAATGCGGTTGCGGTCACCTATACGTTAAACACTAACTTCGGCAGTGGCATCGTAGCGGGTAGCAGCGGCATTCTGATGAACAACCAGATGGATGATTTCTCGGCCAAACCGGGCACGCCGAATGTATATGGGCTGGTGGGCGGGGAAGCCAACGCGGTGCAGGCTTGAAAACGTCCGTTATCCTCAATGTCACCGACTATCGTTGCGAAGGACGGAAAAACCTGGCTGGTTACCGGTAGCCCGGGCGGCAGTCGCATTATCACCACGGTATTACAAATGGTCGTGAACAGCATTGATTACGGCATGAACGTGGCAGAGGCGACCAATGCGCCGCGTTTCCATCACCAGTGGCTGCCCGATCAGTTACGGGTTGAGAAGGGCTTCAGCCCGGATACGTTGCGCTTGCTCGAAGCGAAAGGACAACACGTTAAAGTGCAACCGGCCATGGGCAGTACACAAAGTATTATGATTGGTCCTGACGGTACGCTGTACGGTGCGTCTGATCCCTGCACGGTGGGCGATCTGAGTGCCGGTTATTGATATCGGTGGGCAGCCTTCTGGCTGCCCGTTTCGTTATGCTTTGATACGCGCCATAAAATGCGCATCTGTCATGTTCCCCTCGCGTATCGCATAGCCCTGCGCGGTGCCTTCAATTCGGAAACCGAACGGCTGGTACAGCGCGATTGCTTTGTGATTGTCAGCAAAGACCGTCAGTTCAATGCGCGTCACCTGAAGCCAGTTGTCGCAAAGATCGACCATTGCCGCCATCAAAGCTTTGCCCACCCCGCGTCGATGAAACGCCGGATCAACGCCCATCCCTATGCTGGCGCAGTGTCGCCGCCGTGCTGTCGTAACGCCTTCAAGCGTGAGTTGCCCGACCACCTGCTCATCAATACAGGCTACCAACATATGCACACCGGCGCGTGGACTGGCCAGTTTTTGCTCCCATAGTGAGGGCGAGGGATAGGGCAGGTGCAGGGTTGCGGCCTGGGTTTCAGGCTGGCTGTAAAGACGAGTTAACGCGGGGGCATCAGCCGGGACAGCATGGCGAATCATCACTGAAGGCATGGCGGTTATCCTTATGAGCACGTGGTAAACCCTTTAAACATCAGGGGATTTACGTCAGGCGTCAACAGAAATAATACACAAAAGCGCTTTACAGACGAGAATGATAATGATTATTATTGTCATGCCTTCTGGATGTTGTCGAGACGTCAGAAAGCACGACATTGCTCACATTGCTTCCAGTATTATTTAGCCAGCCGGGTGCTGGCTTTTTTTTTGCGTGCCCGTCCTGCTTTCCTTCAGTTCCGTTCAACAACCCCTTGCCAGAGGTTCATAATTTTTGAACAGAGAGGTGAAGTTTTTCAGCTATCAATCTTTCTCACCTGATACCAAACTATAAAAAACAGTGAGGAGATTTGAACATGATCTATTTACGTAAAGCTGAAGAACGTGGCCACGCTAATCATGGCTGGCTGGACAGCTGGCACACCTTCTCGTTTGCCAACTATTACGATGCAAATTTTATGGGCTTCTCAGCCCTGCGGGTGATTAATGAAGATGTGATCGATCCCGGCCAGGGATTTGGTACGCATCCGCATAAAGACATGGAAATTTTGACCTATGTCCTGTCGGGTACCGTGGAACATCAGGACAGCATGGGCAACAAGGAACAGATTCCCGCGGGTGAGTTCCAGATCATGAGTGCAGGTACCGGCGTACGTCATTCAGAATACAACGCCAGCAAAACAGAACCGCTGCATCTTTACCAAATCTGGATCATTCCAGAGCGCACGGGGATTGAGCCGCGTTACGATCAGCGTCGCTTTCCGGATGTGCAGGGTCGCCAGTTTATCCTCACCCCGGATGCCCGTGACGGTTCGCTCAAAGTCTGGCAGGACATGACGCTATCGCGCTGGGTATTTGCGGCAGGCGAAAGCGACAGTGTGACCATTGAGGCGGGACGCCGTATCTGGATTCAGGTTGTCAAAGGCGACGTGAAGGTGAACGGGCAATCCGCGTCAAACAGTGATGCCTTTGCCGTTTGGGACGAAACTGGCCTGACGCTTGAAGCCGACAGCGCGGCCGAAGTGTTGTTGTTTGACCTGCCGCCGGTCTGAGCCTGAAGGGGGCGAGCCTGTCTCGCCCCATCGCCCCATTAGCAATCTGCCTGTAAAAAAGTGGTAGACTCGTCGTCATGTGCTTTCAGCGAGATCCAGGCGCTTACGATGAAGAAGAAAAGACCGGTTTTACAGGACGTTGCCGATCGTATCGGTATCACCAAAATGACTGTCAGTCGTTATCTGCGCAATCCTGAGCAGGTGTCGGTTGCGCTGGGGGAGAAGATCGCCGTTGCGCTGGATGAGTTGGGTTACATCCCCAATCGCGCCCCCGATATGCTGTCCAACGCGACCAGCCGCGCCATCGGCGTGTTGCTGCCCTCGCTGACCAATCAGGTGTTCGCCGATGTTCTGCGGGGAATCGAAGCGGTGACGGATGAAGCCGGTTACCAGACGCTGGTGGCACACTTTGGTTATAACCCGGAAAAAGAGGAGCGCCAGCTGCGGTCGCTGCTTGGCTGGAACATCGATGGCGTGATTCTGACCGAACGCACACATACAGCAGGGACGTTACGCATGCTGGAGGTGGCCGGTATTCCGGTGATTGAAATGATGGACAGCGTTACGCCCTGTCTGGATATGGCGGTAGGCTTTGACAACGTCGAAGCCGCCCGGCAAATGACGCTGGCGATTCTGAAAAAAGGGCACCGTCATACCGTTTATCTGGGGGCGCGCCTGGATGAACGCACGCTGCAAAAGCAGCGGGGTTATGAAAGTGCCATGCGCGAAGCCGGATTAACGCCGCGCAGTGTCATGATGGAAGAAGCCTCCTCTTTCAGTGCCGGTGGCGAATTGCTCCGCGAAGCGCAGCGACGCTATCCTCAGACGGACAGCCTGTTCTGTACCAACGACGATTTGGCGGTGGGCGCGATGTTTGAGTGCCAGCGTCAGGGGCTTCAGGTGCCTTCCCAAATGGCTATTGCCGGTTTTCACGGTCATGATATCAGTCAGGTGGTGACGCCTGCGCTGGCGACGGTTCTGACGCCGCGTGACCAAATAGGTCGTGAATCGGCCGCGTTGTTACTGGCGCGCATTGCCGGCGAAAACCGGGCCAGCCAGCCGCTGGATATGGGATTTGCTATTGTGGAAGGCGGCAGTATCTGATTCGCGCAAATTTATGAGTCAGCTCACACTTTAAGGCTTCAGTCAGTAAAAAGGTTGCCAGAGTGTAATGTCACCAGGAGAATGATAAGCATCATTGTTATCGGTAACATGGCACATTGACTTGCCGGAGTAGAAAATGACGACGCAATCCACGCCACATCACGTTTTTATTTTGATGGGTGTTTCAGGCAGCGGCAAATCCGTTGTGGCAAACCGGGTCTCCCACCAGTTGAACACCGCTTTTCTCGATGGCGATTTTCTTCATCCCCGCGCCAATATCTTAAAGATGGCAGAAGGCCATCCGCTGGACGATAACGACCGTTTGCCATGGTTACAGGCATTGAACGACGCGGCGTTCGCCATGCAACGTACGCAGGCGATCTCGATCATCGTCTGCTCAGCGTTGAAAAAGCATTACCGCGATATGCTTCGACAGGGCAACGACAACCTGCGTTTTGTCTACCTGAAAGGGGATTTCGACACCATCGAATCGCGTCTGAAAGCGCGCAAAGGGCACTTCTTTAAGCCGCAAATGCTGGTAACACAATTTGCGACGCTGGAAGAGCCGGGTGCGGATGAAACGGATGTGCTGGCTGTCGATATCACGCACTCCCTGGACGAGGTTGTAGCGGCAACGGTTGCAACCATTAAGGATGCAATCAATCAAGGCTAGACCATGAATACCGCAACACTTATTTTGACTGCAGCAGGCTCTGTCCTGCTGCTGCTTTTTCTGGTGATGAAAGCCCGGATGCATGCTTTTCTTGCCCTGATGTTGGTTTCTGTGGGCGCGGGTCTGTTGTCGGGCATGCCGCTGGATAAAATCGCGGAAACGATGCAGAAAGGCATGGGCGGCACGCTCGGTTTCTTAGCCATCGTCGTGGCGCTGGGTGCCATGTTTGGCAAGATCCTGCACGAAACCGGGGCGGTGGATCAGATTGCGATTCGCATGCTGAAAACCTTTGGCGAGAGCCGGGCGCATTTTGCCATGGGCATTGCCGGCTTAATCTGCGCGTTGCCGCTGTTCTTTGAGGTGGCCGTAGTGCTGCTGATTAGCATCGCATTCGGGCTTTGTTGAATAATAGGTAATCATTCTGTTTTGTCTGCACTGTTTTGGTAGAAAACGCTGATGCCAGACAGAACACCGTCATACGCAAGCATGTAATGCATTGATTTTATGTTATCTGAAACAACCGTTTTCATAGTACCACAGCATAAAATCCATTTATTCAACAAAGCCTCGCATTCGCTGTCGCCAGGCGGACAGGGGATAACTTGGTCAGGCTGGTTATTCCCTTATTTGCCGGTGTGGCGGCGGCGGCCTTTTTGCTGCCGGGCCCTGCGCCCATGCTGTTAGCTTCGCAAATGCATGCGGATTTCGGCTGGATGATTTTGCTTGGGCTGTGTGCCGCTCTGCCGGGCATGCTGATTGCCGGGCCGTTGTTTGGCAATTTTATCGCGAAGCGCGTAACGTTCAGCGCACCACCGGAAGATCATCAGCCCGACGTTGATGCCGGCAAGCTGCCCTCTTTTGGCTTTAGCCTGGCGCTTATCCTGTTTCCACTTGTGCTGGTGGGGCTGAAAACCATTGGTGCACGCTTCACCGCTGAGGGCTCTACACTTTACGAGTGGCTGGAATTCATCGGGCATCCCTTCATCGCGATTCTGCTGGCCTGTCTGGTCGCTATCTATGGCCTGGCGTACCGTCAGGGCATGGATAAAGAAAAAGTGATGCAGATTTGTGGCAGTGCGCTGCAGCCTGCAGGGATTATTTTGCTGGTAATAGGGGCGGGCGGCGTCTTTAAACAGGTGCTGGTCGATTCTGGCGTAGGGCCGGTACTGGGCAATGCCTTAACCGGTGCCGGGCTGCCGGTTGCTCTGGCCTGTTTTATTCTGTCCGGTGCGGTCCGGGTGATTCAGGGGTCGGCGACGGTGGCCTGCCTGACGACGGTGGGCTTGATCATGCCGGTGATAGAACCGTTGCATTACTCCGGCGCACAACTGGCAGCCTTGTCCATTTGCATCGGCGGCGGTTCCATTATTATCAGCCATGTTAATGATGCGGGCTTCTGGTTGTTTGGCCGCTTCACCGGCGCGACCGAAGGTGAAACGCTCAAGACATGGACGCTGATGGAAACCATTTTAGGCACCGTGGGCGCGGTGGTCGGGATGATCGCCTTTACCCTGCTCACCTGAGCGATTTAACCCGGGCAACGCTGCCCGGGTTAACGCCGACAGCTATAGCTTCAGATACACACGAATCCCGTCTAAAAACATCTGCGTCGCCAGCATAATCAGGATCAATCCCATCAGGCGCTCCAGTGCGTTAACGCCTTTGTCCCCCAGCAGACGCAGAAACAGGCCCGATAACAGCAGGATCATCACCGTTACGCCCCAGGCGATGAGTAAGGCTCCAACCAGATGCGACATCTGGTTCGGATACTGATGGGATAACAGCATCAGTGTGGCCAGCAGTGAAGGCCCCGCCACCAGTGGGATGGCCAGCGGCACCAGAAAGGGTTCTTCGCCCGCCGGTAACCCGGTACTGCTGCTTTCCGGCGAGGGGAAAATCATCTTAATAGCGATTAAAAACAGGATAACGCCACCGGAAATGGAGACGGTTTCGGTACGCAGATTAAGGAAGGCCAGAATGCGTTCGCCCGTGAATAAAAACAACAACATGATGATAAGGGCAATCAGCATTTCGCGAATAAGCACGACGCGCCGACGTTTGGGTTCCAGATGCTTTAAAACCGACATAAAAATCGGCAAATTGCCCAACGGATCCATTATTAACAACAATAATATTGTTGCTGAGATCATTTCAGTCATTCGTTTAACATCTTCTCGTTATAGATAAAGCCGGGTTATTAGCAGGGCTGCTGAAAAAGTTGGCCCGATTACATTAATTCACTTGCCAGAAAATCTGCATTTTGTAGAGTTAATCATCACAGGCAACGTTGATTATTACGCAGAGTGGCGTGAAAATACCACGACACTTTTCCCTTCGATGAGAAAGTCAGGTGTTTATCACCCTGAAACGGATATGACATGAAGAATGTAGGTTTAGTGGGTTGGCGCGGTATGGTGGGTTCAGTGCTGATGTCCCGCATGAGTGAAGAACGTGATTTTGATGTAATCAATCCGGTCTTTTTCTCCACTTCACAACATGGTGAAGCGGCCCCGACGATTGCGGGCAAACAGCAGGGAACATTGCAGGACGCCTTTGATATTGACGCGTTGAAGGCGCTGGATATCATCATTACTTGCCAGGGCGGCGACTATACCTCTGAGGTGTATCCGAAATTGCGTGCCAGTGGCTGGAATGGCTACTGGATTGATGCGGCGTCCACGCTGCGCATGAAAGACGATGCCATTATTATCCTGGATCCGGTTAACCATCAGGTTATTCGTCAGGGCATCGACAGCGGCATCAAAACTTTTGTTGGCGGCAACTGTACGGTGAGTCTGATGTTGATGTCACTGGGCGGCCTGTTCGCACATGATTTGGTTGAATGGGTCTCCGTGGCTACGTATCAGGCTGCGTCCGGGGGCGGTGCCCGTCACATGCGCGAGCTGCTCACACAGATGGGCATGCTGCACGATCACGTGGCGACCTCGTTGCAAAATCCTGCCTCTGCCATTCTGGATATCGAACGTAGCGTGACGGATTTCACGCGCTCTGGCACGTTGCCGACGGATAATTTCGGCGTGCCGTTAGCGGGCAGCCTGATTCCGTGGATCGACAAGCAGCTTGATAATGGCCAAAGCCGCGAAGAGTGGAAAGGACAGGCTGAGACTAACAAGATTCTGGCGACCCCGCGCGTCATTCCTGTCGATGGACTTTGCGTCCGTGTCGGTGCGCTGCGCTGTCACAGTCAGGCCTTCATGCTGAAACTTAAAAAGGATCTGCCGCTGGCCGAGATTGAGCAACTGCTGGCGTCCCATAATGAATGGGTAAAAGTCGTGCCTAACGATCGTGAAATCACTATGCGTGAACTGACGCCTGCGGCGGTAACGGGGACGCTGAACACGCCGGTCGGCCGTCTGCGCAAACTGAATATGGGGCCAGAATACCTCTCGGCCTTTACCGTGGGCGATCAGCTACTGTGGGGTGCGGCTGAGCCGTTGCGCCGCATGTTACGTCTGTTGATCGACTAAATCTGAAAGACGAAAAAGACCGGGTTTTTCCGGTCTTTTTTCTACAAATCCCTGCAAACGGTTCTACCGTTACGATCACTAAGTGATCCGCTTCCCCTTTTTGCCTGTCCAGAAATAAATTTTTGCTGATCTGCTCTGTCAACGCTCGCCGCCAAGCTATGATTTAACAAGGGCGTGTAACAGACGGGCTGTTTTAATGTATTCACTAACTGGTTGTTGTGGCTGGTAAAGACAGACTTTTTTCGGTGCAAGCTGGCCGCGTTTTTTTTCAAAAGGCGCGTGGTTCCGGCGTGTGAGCAGCATCCTGTCACACTGTTAACGCACACTCGGCAGTTGTCCGTTTTATGTCATGTTAAAGCGGCCAGGGAAATGTCGCCGTGGCTCACGGCTCCCGGCGCGTAAGACAGGTGGCGAGTCCGGCAGGCCGTTGACCGCCTTTCGTCCATACGGCACGCAGGCATGATGATCGCGCCAAAAAAAGATACTGCATTTGAGTGAAGATTATGAGACATAAATCCGTTATGTATTAATATATTTTACTGTTTTTCATCATTGTGCAAGGGCGCTCACATACCGGCTCCGCGGTTGAAGTCGACGGTATACAGGAAAATCGTCCGAATGACGCAGGATTGCATCAGGAAACGGACGGTAGGGGAAAGTCAAAATTATCTAATGTCTCGGAGTGCCGGATAGTCGTCTGGTGATACTGCGGGATTGGCATCAAGCAGACAGGCTTAATGCTTACTGGTTGTGATTTAAGGAGGCGCGTGGTGACAAGCGTTTTTTGCTGGCGCCCACGCCGCTGTACTCATGGCTCAATGAAGAGCAGCGCAAGAGATATGCGATAGCGCGTGCATCGTGGTCTTTTAGCCTGCCAACTATCACAGGAAGAAAGTCATGTCAGAGCTACCCGATCGCCAGGCGATCAATGCCCTTTTTGCGGGTAACTATTCCGACCCCTTTTCGCTGCTGGGGATGCATAAAACAGAAAACGGTCTTGAAGTGCGGGCGTTGCTCCCCGAGGCCCTTGAAGTCTGGGTTATCGAAACCTCCACAGGACGTAAGCTTGCTCAACTGAAATGCGATGACGCGCGCGGGTTTTTCAGCGGCGTTATTCCTCGTCGTAAAAATCCCTTTCGCTATCAACTGGCTGTGAACTGGCATGGTCAGCAAAACCTCATCGATGATGCTTACCGCTTTGGTCCTCTGTTGCAGGAGATGGATTTGTGACTGCTGGCGGAAGGAACTCACCTTCGGCCTTATGAAACCCTGGGCGCGCACGGTGATGTGATTGATGGCGTCATCGGCACGCGTTTCTGCGTCTGGGCTCCTAATGCGCGTCGTGTCTCCGTTGTCGGTGATTTCAACTTTTGGGATGGCCGTCGCCATCCGATGCGTTTGCGCCAGGAAATGGGGGTCTGGGAGCTGTTTGTTCCTGGGGCCATTAACGGGCAGCTCTATAAATTTGAAATCATCGATGCGCAGGGTCAGTTGCGAATCAAAGCCGATCCCTATGCCTTTGAGGCGCAAATGCGGCCACAAACGGCCTCGATGATTTGTGGCCTGCCAGAAAAAGTCGAGATGTCAGAGGCCCGTAAAGCGGCCAATGGCTTCGACAAGCCTGTTTCTATTTACGAAGTTCACTTGGGATCGTGGCGCCGCCATACCGACAACAACTTCTGGCTCAGCTACAAAGAGCTGGCTGAGCAGCTGGTGCCTTACGTGAAAGAGATGGGGTTTACCCATATCGAATTGCTGCCCATCAATGAGCATCCTTTTGACGGCAGTTGGGGCTATCAGCCGCTGGGCATGTATGCGCCCACGCGCCGTTTTGGCACCCGGGATGATTTCCGTCACTTTATCGAGACGGCCCATGCAGCGGGACTCAACGTTCTGCTGGACTGGGTGCCAGGCCATTTCCCCAGCGATGACTTTGGCCTGGCGAAATACGATGGCACAGAACTGTACGAACACAGCGATCCGCGTGAAGGCTACCATCAGGACTGGAACACACTGATTTACAACTTTGGTCGCCGCGAAGTCAGTAACTATCTGTCAGGCAACGCGCTTTACTGGCTGGAACGTTTTGGTATTGATGGTCTGCGCGTGGATACCGTTGCTTCAATGATCTATCGCGATTACAGCCGCGCCGAGGGCGAATGGATCCCCAATCAATATGGCGGTCGGGAAAATCTCGAAGCGATTAACTTCCTGCGCTACACCAACCGCACGCTGGGGCATGTTGCGCCCGGTACGGTGACGATGGCCGAAGAGTCTACCGATTATCCCGGCGTTTCACGTCCTCCTGAAAGCGGCGGCCTGGGATTCTGGTACAAATGGAATCTGGGCTGGATGCATGACACGCTCGACTACATGAAGCTCGATCCCGTTCATCGCCGTTACCATCACAACCTGATGAGCTTCGGCATCATGTACAACTACAGCGAAAACTTTGTCCTGCCGTTGTCCCACGACGAGGTAGTGCACGGTAAACGCTCTATCCTGGATCGCATGCCCGGCGACGCCTGGCAAAAATTTGCCAACCTCCGCGCCTACTACGGCTGGATGTGGGCGTTCCCGGGTAAAAAACTGCTGTTTATGGGCAACGAATTCGCACAGGGCAAAGAGTGGAACCATGATGTCAGCCTGGACTGGCATTTGCTGGAAGGGGAAGACAACTGGCACCACGGTGTGCAGCGTCTGGTGCGCGATTTGAACCATACCTACCAATATTACACCCCGCTTCATCAGCTTGATTTCGATCCGGCCGGATTCGAGTGGCTGGTGGTGGATGACGCCGAACATTCAGTTTTTGCCTTTGTGCGTCGCGATCGTGAAGGCAATGAAATCATTGTCGTCAGCAACTTTACGCCTGTACCGCGGCCGGGCTATCGCTTTGGCGTCAATCAGGCGGGCAGCTGGCGCGAAGTCATCAATACCGATCAGCATGACTATCACGGCAGCGACGTACGTAATCATCGTGTCCATACCGATCAGCAGGAAAGCCACGGTCGTCCCCAGTCACTGAGCCTGAACTTACCGCCGCTGGCGACGGTATGGTTGGTGCGGGAGGGAGAATGATTGTGCGTGCCGGACATCCCCACCCGCTGGGTGCCAGCTATGACGGGAAGGGCGTAAACTTTACGCTGTTTTCCCATCATGCTGAGCGCGTTGAACTCTGCCTGTTCGACGAGAACGGGCTTGAGCAGCGCGTTGAACTCCCTGCGCGTAGCGGCGATATCTGGCACGGTTATCTCCCGGGCGTCCAGCCCGGACAGCGCTATGGTTACCGGGTTTATGGCCCCTGGGCACCGCAGGCGGGGCATGTTTTCAATCCCGCCAGGCTGCTGGTCGATCCCTGTGCCAAAGCGGTGCTGGGCGACATTCCCGACGATCCGCGTTTCCACTGTGGCTACAGGGAGCCCGACACACGCGATAACGCGGCGCTGGCACCCAAATCTGTCGTGGTGATGGAGGATTTCGACTGGCAGGGAGATCAGGCACCGCGCACGCCATGGGGCAGCAGCGTGATTTATGAAGCCCATGTTCGCGGTTTGACCCAGCTGCATCCCGGTATTCCTGAGGCACTGCGTGGCACTTATGCCGCACTGGCGCATCCTGTGATGATCGATTACCTGCTCCAACTGGGCATTACGGCTATCGAGTTACTGCCTGTGGCCCACTTTGCCAGCGAGCCGCGCCTGTTGCGTCTGGGCTTAACCAACTACTGGGGCTATAACCCTTTTGCCCTCTGGGCGGTCGATCCCCGTTATGCTTCCGGCCAGGATGGGCTGTCTCCGCTGCAGGAGTTTCAGCAGACGGTGAAGCGCCTGCATGCTGCGGGCATTGAAGTGCTCCTGGACGTGGTGTTTAACCATACGGCAGAACTGGATGAGACCGGGCCGACAATATCCTTTCGCGGCATCGACAATGCCAGCTATTACTGGCTCGACGACCAGGGCGGTTATCACAACTGGACTGGCTGCGGTAACACACTCAATCTGAGCCATCCTCAGGTCATGAACTGGATACTGGAGGCGTTGCGCTACTGGGTGCGCGTCTGCCACGTGGATGGCTTTCGCTTTGATCTGGCACCGGTTCTGGGGCGTGAGCCTGACTACCATCGCGACGCCGCGCTGTTCGAGGCCATGCGCGCCTGCCCGATCCTCTCAACGGTCAAACTGATTGCCGAGCCTTGGGATATTGGCCCCAATGGTTATCAGGTAGGGAATTTCCCCGCACAGTTTGCTGAATGGAACGATCAGTTTCGTGATACGGCCCGCCGGACGTGGCTGCATGGGGATGTGACGATGGGGGATTTTGTCCGCCGGTTTGCCGCCTCAAGCGACCTTTTTCAGCACAATGGCCGCAAGCCCCATGCCAGCCTGAATATGATCACCGCGCATGATGGTTTCACGCTGCGCGATCTGGTGAGCTTCAGTCAAAAACATAATGAAGCCAACGGCGAACAAAACCGTGACGGACACGGTAACAATTACAGCCATAACCATGGTACAGAAGGATTGGTGGTCAGTGCGGATGTGGCCCAGCGCCGCAGGCGCAGCACGGAAGCGCTGCTGACGACGTTGTTGCTTGCTCAGGGCACACCGATGCTGCTGGCCGGGGACGAGCGTGGTCAAACCCAGCACGGCAACAATAATGCTTACTGCCAGGACAACCCACTGACCTGGCTCAAGTGGGACGATGAAGAAAAAGGCCTTGTCGACTTTACCGCATCGCTGATTCACCTGCGTAAGCGCATTCCGGCACTCACTGCGGATAGCTGGTGGCAGAACGAGGACGGCAATGTCGAGTGGCTGGATGACCAGGGTAAACCTGTGGATGAAGGCGGCTGGAAGCAGGGCATGCGCAGGTTGCAAATTCTGCTCTCTGGTTGCTGGTTAATAACAATAAATGCGACAGATACGCAATGTGATATCGCCTTACCAGACGGAGAATGGCACGTCCTTCCTCCTTTTACCGGGGAATGTAACCCCATCCGATTAACTGTCTGGCATGGTCCCGCACACGCTGTGTGTGTGTTCCAAAAGCAATGATAAGGAGTCAGACATGGTTAAATTAGAAAGAGCAGAACATCTTATGCTGGCGCGCCAGCTCCCTACACAAACCATCGCCCTTGTACTCGCTGGAGGACGCGGGACGCGCCTGGTGGATCTGACCGCCAAACGCGCCAAGCCCGCCGTTCATTTTGGCGGCAAATTCCGCATTATCGATTTTGCGCTCTCCAACTGTCTTAACTCCGGCATTCGCCGTATCGGCGTCATTACGCAGTATCAATCTCATACGTTAACCCAACATATTCAGCGTGGTTGGTCTGTCTTCAACGAAGAGATGAATGAATTTGTTGATCTGCTTCCGGCTCAGCAGCGGTTTTCCACCGAGCACTGGTATCGCGGCACAGCGGATGCGGTGACCCAGAACCTCGACGTTATCCGGCGTTACAACGCGCAGTATGTGGTTATCCTGGCAGGCGATCACATCTACAAAATGGATTACTCCAGAATGCTGCTGGATCACGTGCTGAACGATGCCCGCTGCACGATCGCGTGTCTGCCGGTGCCCGTCGCAGAGGCGACCGCGTTTGGTGTGATGGCGGTTGACGAAAACAATAAAGTAATCGATTTCGTGGAGAAGCCGCCGAAGCCGCCAACCATGCCGGGCGATGACACAAAATCGCTCGCCAGCATGGGGATTTACGTTTTCGACGCCGAGTATCTCTATGGTTTGCTGGAGGACGATCTGCATCAGGCCGGTTCAAGCCACGATTTCGGCAAAGATATTTTGCCGAAGGTCGTAGAAAGTGGCGAGGGCTACGCCCATTCATTTGCGATCTCCTGTGTGCAAAACGATCACGAGGCTCCGCCTTACTGGCGGGATGTCGGTACGCTGGAGGCTTACTGGCGTGCGAACCTCGATTTGGCCTCGGTCACACCGGAACTGGATATGTACGACAGCAGTTGGCCGATTCGTACCCATATGGAACCCTTACCCCCGGCGAAATTTGTCCAGGACCGTTCCGGTAGCCATGGTATGACAATGAATTCCCTGGTCTCTGGCGGCTGCATTATTTCGGGCTCGGTGGTCGTGAATTCGGTTATGTTTTCCCGCGTGCGGGTGAACTCATTTTGCAACATTGATTCAACGGTACTGCTGCCTGATGTGGTGGTTGGCCGATCCTGTCGTCTGCGCCGCTGCGTCATTGACCGCGCCTGTGTGTTGCCAGAAGGGATGGTGATTGGTGAAAACCCTGATGAAGACAGCCGCCGCTTTTTCCGTTCAGAAGAAGGCATTGTACTGGTGACCCGCGCCATGCTGGCCAAACTCAGTAGTGCGGGACAATAAACGACAAGCGGCACACAACCCATCGGCACGAGGATCGTGCCTGGTAACTTAATGAGGTCGAGGATGCAGGTTTTACATGTCTGTTCAGAACTTTTCCCGCTGTTGAAAACGGGCGGGCTGGCTGATGTAGTCGGGGCATTACCTCAGGCACAAATTGCGGGTGGAACAGATACGCGAGTGTTACTTCCCGCGTTTCCTGCATTACGTAAAGGAATACCGGATACGCAGTTGGTGGCGGAGTTGCAGACGTTTGCCGGGCCCGTTCGCTTACTGTTTGGGCAGTTTGATGGGGTAGGCATTTACCTTATTGATGCCCCTGATCTCTATGATCGTCCGGGTAGTCCTTATCATGATGAATCGCAGTTTGCCTACGTCGACAACTATTTACGCTTTGCTTTACTGGGGTGGATGGGCTGTGAGTTAGGCTGCGGTCTGGACAGCTACTGGCGGCCCGATATCGTTCACGCACACGACTGGCATGCAGGGCTGACCTGTGCCTATCTTGAAGCGCGTGGACGGCCTGCAAAATCCGTTTTCACCGTGCATAACCTGGCCTATCAGGGACTGTTTTCCGCGCATCATCTGGATCAGATTCAACTGCCACAATCGTTTTTTAATATGTACGGCCTGGAGTTTTTTGGACAGATCTCGTATCTGAAAGCGGGCCTGTTTTACGCAGATCATGTGACGGCCGTAAGCCCAACCTATGCGCATGAAATCACCACGCCCGAATACGGTTACGGCATGGAAACCCTGCTGGCCCAACGGATGCGCGAAGGGCGTTTAAGCGGTGTGTTAAATGGTGTCGATCCGGCAATCTGGGATCCCTCCCATGATCTGCTGCTGAGCTCACGCTATAACCGCGATACGCTGGAAGCCAAAGCGGAAAACAAGCGTCAGCTGCAGGTGGCGATGGGACTAAAGGTGGACGACAAAGCCCCCGTCTTTGCCGTGATCAGCCGCCTGACCCGACAGAAAGGGCTGGATCTGGTACTGGAAGCTCTGCCCGGTTTGCTGGCTCAGGGCGGACAACTGGTGCTGTTAGGGCAGGGTGATGCCGAACTGCAACAGGGTTTTCTGGCCGCTGCGGCGGAACATCCCGGCAGTGTTGGCGTACAGATTGGCTACCACGAAGCGTTTTCGCATCGCATTGTTGGCGGCGCGGATGTCATCATGGTGCCAAGCTCGCTTCGAGCCTTGTGGTCTGACACAGCTCTACGGACTGAAATATGGCACCCTGCCATTAGTGCGTCGCACGGGCGGCCTGGCCGATACGGTAAACGACAGTTCGCTGGAAAACCTGGCGGATGGTATTGCCAGTGGATTCAGTTTTGAAGACAGTAATGCCTGGTCTTTATTAAGGGCCATTCGTCGCGCGTTTGTGTTGTGGTCTCGTCCTTCACTGTGGCGTTATGTGCAGCGTCAGGCGATGGGGATGGATTTTAGCTGGCAGGTCGCCGCTCAAGCCTACCGCGATCTTTATCAACGTTTGTTGTAACGGATTGGGAAACTGAAAATGAATACACCATTCACTTACGCTTCACCTACGTTGACGGTTGATGCTTTAAAGCACTCAATTGCATACAAACTGATGTTCACCATTGGTAAAGACCCTTCTATTGCGAATAAACACGAATGGCTGAACGCCGCACTGCTGGCCGTGCGCGATCGTATGGTTGAGCGCTGGCTGCGTTCTAACCGCGCGCAACTTTCTCAGGATGTGCGGCAGGTTTATTACCTGTCGATGGAATTTCTGATGGGGCGCACGTTGGGTAATGCTCTGCTGGCGATGGGGATCTACGACGATCTCAATCTGGCGCTCGACGAAATGGGCCTCGATCTGGCCGAGTTGATGGAAGAAGAGAACGATCCCGGTCTGGGTAACGGTGGCCTGGGTCGCCTCGCGGCCTGCTTCCTGGACTCGCTGGCAACGCTCGGTATGCCGGGCCGCGGCTACGGCATTCGCTACGATTACGGCATGTTCAAACAGAATATTGTGGATGGCGAGCAGAAAGAGTCACCGGATTACTGGCTTGAATACGGCAACCCGTGGGAGTTCCAGCGTTTCAACACCCGTTATAAAGTTCGCTTCGGTGGCCGTGTTCAGCACGAAGGGGTCAAGGTTCGCTGGCTGGAAACCGAAGAGATTCTGGCTATGGCCTACGATCAAATCATCCCGGGCTACGATACGGATTCTACTAACACGTTACGTTTGTGGGGCGCGCAGGCCAGTAACGAAATCAACCTGGGTAAATTCAATCAGGGTGACTATTTTGCGGCTGTGGAAGACAAGAACCACTCAGAAAACGTGTCCCGCGTGCTTTACCCCGACGACTCAACCTATTCCGGTCGGGAACTGCGTTTGCGCCAGGAATATTTCCTCGTGTCGGCTACCGTGCAGGACATTCTGAATCGTCACTGGACGATGCACCGGACCTGGGGCAACCTGGCGGACAAAATTGCCATTCACCTCAATGACACCCATCCGGTGCTGGCGATTCCCGAGCTGATGCGGTTGTTGATTGATGAGCATAAATTTACCTGGGATGATGCGTTCGATGTGTGCTGCCAGGTGTTTTCGTATACCAACCACACCTTGATGAGCGAAGCGCTGGAAACCTGGCCGGTAGATATGATTGGCAAGATCCTGCCGCGCCACCTCAGCATCATTTTTGAAATCAACGACTTTTTCCTTAAAACGATTCAGGAATATTATCCTGACGACTGGGATCTGCTGTCGCGCATTTCTATCATTGATGAGAACGACGGGCGCCGGGTGCGCATGGCCTGGCTGGCCGTGGTCGTCAGTCACAAGGTCAATGGCGTTTCAGAGCTGCACTCGAACCTGATGGTTCAGTCCCTGTTTGCCGATTTCTCCCGCCTGTTCCCCGGCCGTTTCTGCAACAAAACCAATGGCGTTACGCCGCGCCGCTGGCTGGCGCTGGCAAACCCACCTCTGTCTGAATTACTGGATGAGCAGATTGGTCGTAACTGGCGGACAGATTTAAGCCAGCTCAGCGAGCTGAAAGCCTGTATCGATTAACCGGCCTTTATTGAGAAAGTGGCGGATGCCAAGCTGGAAAACAAAAAACGGCTCGCCGTCTGGGTAGCGAAAAACCTCGATGTGGTGATCGATCCTAACGCGTTGTTCGACGTTCAGATCAAGCGTATTCATGAGTATAAGCGCCAGTTACTTAACGTCCTGCACGTGATTACCCGTTACAACCGCATCAAGGCCGATCCCGATGCCGAGTGGGTGCCGCGCGTGAATATTTTTGCGGGTAAAGCGGCTTCGGCGTACTACGTTGCCAAGCACATTATCCATTTGATTAACGATGTGGCGAAGGTGATTAACAATGATCCTCAGGTTAAAAATAAGCTGAAGGTCGTCTTTATCCCTAACTACAGCGTGAGTCTGGCGCAGATTATTATTCCGGCGGCCGATCTCTCTGAGCAAATCTCGACGGCAGGTACCGAAGCCTCGGGCACCAGTAACATGAAATTTGCCCTCAACGGTGCGCTGACCATTGGCACGCTGGACGGTGCCAACGTCGAAATGCTTGAGCATGTGGGCAAAGAAAACTTCTTTATTTTTGGTAACACCACTCCGCAGGTTGAAGCCTTGCGTCAGGCAGGCTACAACCCGCGTAAGTACTATGAAGAAGATGCCGAACTGCACCAGGTGCTCACCCAGCTCGCCTCGGGCGTCTTTAGCCCGCAGGATCCGGGCCGCTACCGTAACCTGTTCGATTTGCTGGTGAACTTTGGCGATCACTATCAGTTGCTGGCGGATTACCGCAGTTATGTGGATACGCAGGATAAGGTCGATGAACTGTATCGTCAGCCAGACGAATGGCAGCGCCGCGCCGCCATGAATATCGCCGGCATGGGCTATTTCTCGTCTGACCGCACGATTCAGGAGTATGCGGATGAGATCTGGAATATTTCGCCGGTGAGGTTGTAGTCTGGCGATAAAGTTGAGATTGAGGGGGCTGGTGACAGCCCCTTTTTTTATTGGGGCGTTGTTCGTGGGGTGAGGGTTTACGGTTGTGCGTCGGGAGTATTTTGCCCGCGGGGCGGGGGAGATTACGGTTGTGTGTCGGGAATATTTTGCGCGCCGGGCGGGGGAGATTACGGTCGTACACCGGGAGTTTTCCGCCCGCCAGGCGATGGCAGTTTCAGCCAGTCCGTGCAGGCGGCCGGGTTAAGGGGCTCGCGCCAGCCCCTTAACAATCCCGGCGGCCGTCAGCCGTCGCTGTGCCTTCGTCACTCACTCCGGCCTGACGGACCGTCCGGATGCGCCCTCCCTGGCGCAGCCGTCCTCTGCGCGGCATCCCTGCCGCTCCGCCCTGGCCTCCGTTCCCTCCTCAGCGCGCCGGATGCCGGCAGCAAAACCCCCGCCTGTCAGTCCTGGTTTCTTTTAAAAGCGGGTGTTGTCTGTAGTGAATGTGTACAGTGGGATTCAAAAAAGTTTTTATAAACAGGCATTGATTCAAAACCAGCAGACTGTAGGACTTTCCGGTCACCTACAGCGACACCGGAAGTGGCTTTAACACAGAGACAGTGAAGCGGGGGGTTGGGGCGGCCTTCCCACCCGCTGAGCGGATGAGGGATTTCCGGATGAGCCGACAGGACGTCGGCGAGAGCCGGGCCGCGCCACGGATGGCGCGTCCTGGCGGTCCGCAGAAATCCTGAAGGAGCGAAGGCACCGCGAAGCGGCGGGTGGGCAGGACGGGAGCCCGGGGTCAAGGGGCCGCGGCGGCTGGCGGCCCCTTGTCGGTCGCCCGCACCGGGCTGGCTGAAACTCCTGGCCGCCTGGCGAGCGAAACCCTCTCAGCGCTTCATCAGATGTCAGCGACTCAAACCTTCTCAGTGCCTGAAAAGACTTCTCGCACAAGCATCAATTATCGGTATCCAAAGCAATAAAAACGCCTGAGCGGGCGTAAATCTCAAAGCGGGGGAGTTGGGCGGTCGCCCGCATCGGGCTGGCTGAAACTCCAGGCCGTCTGGCGAGCGAAACCCTCTCAGCGTTTCATCAGCCGCTTTCCCACCACTGCCCAGCCGCGCAGGCAAAAAAAAACGGCACAACAGGCCGTAACCTGTTGTGCCGCACGCTCAACGCTGACGCGCTGTTACGAGGCCAGCGACAGCGTCGGCTTGGCCTTCTCCGCCAGCCACTCAGCGATACGGGCCTGCTGGGCTTCGTTGAGCCACATACCTTGCTTGGTGCGGCGCCAGATAGCGTCGTCGACTTCACGCACCCATTCATGCTGAACAAGGTAACGCAGTTCGGCCTCATAAAACTCGTGGCCAAAGTTCTCACCCAGATCTTCCAGCGACGTTGCATCGTTGAGCAGCAGTTCCGTGTTGCTGCCGTAAGTGCGGGAATAGTGGCGCGCCATGTTTTCAGTAATAAACGGATAACGGCGGCGCAGGCTGGCAGCGTAGTCATCACTGGTGCCAGAGATATTACCGCCGGGCAATACGCAGTTCTTCGTCCAGGCCGGGCCAGCCTTGGGATAATACTTCGCCAGTTTCTCCATCGCATGCTCAGCCAGCTTGCGATAGGTCGTTAATTTACCGCCAAAGACCGACAGTAATGGCGTTTTACCGTTTTCATCACGAACGTCCAGCGTGTAGTCACGGGTGATGGCCTGCGGAGAATCCGATTCATCATCACACAGCGGGCGCACGCCGGAATAGGTCCAGACGATATCGTCAGGCGTTAACTGCTTTTTAAAGTGGCTGTTGTACACTTTCAGGATGTAGTCGATTTCGTTGTCGTCAATAGCGACATTTTTCGGATCGCCTTTGTATTCCACGTCGGTTGTGCCGATGATGGAAAACTCGTCCATCCACGGAATGACAAACACAATGCGGTTATCTTCGTTTTGCAGGATATAAGCCTGCTTCTCGTTGTGAACGCGTGGCACCACGATATGGCTGCCTTTAATCAGGCGGATACCGTAAGGCGACTTCAGCGCCAGCCCGTCGTCAAAGAATTGCTTAACCCAGGGGCCGGCTGCGTTGACCAGACCTTTAGCCTGCCAGGTTAAGGTTTTGCCGCTGTCAATGTCTTCTGCTTCGACCATCCACAGGCCATTTTCACGCCACGCGCGGGTAACGCGGGTACGGGTGCGCACTTCACCGCCATGCTTAACCACTTCCTGCGCATTGAGGACGACCATACGGGCATCATCGACCCAGCAGTCGGAATACTCGAAACCACGTTTAATTTCAGGCTTCAGCGCCGAATCCGGCCCAAAGGTCAGGCTTTTACTGCCCGGCAGGCTGGTGCGTTTGCCCAGGTGGTCATACATGAACAGACCGGTGCGAATCATCCAGGCCGGGCGCAGATGCGGACGGTGCGGCAGGCGGAAACGCATCGGGAACGCGATATGCGGTGCCATTTTTAGCAGCACTTCGCGCTCAGCCAGCGCTTCACTTACCAGACGAAACTCATAATGTTCAAGGTAGCGCAGGCCACCATGAATCAGTTTTGAACTGGCGGAAGAGGTCGCGCAAGCCAGGTCCCGCGCCTCTAGCATTAACACCGACAGTCCGCGTCCTGCAGCGTCTGCTGCGATGCCAGCACCGTTGATGCCGCCGCCGATAACGATCAGGTCTTTGGTTTCCACGTTGTCTCCTCCGATGTTCGGAATAGTTCACTTATGTTTGTTTTCGAGCATAATCATAATCGCAAACCAACATTGATGCCAGTATTTAACCGCTTAAAAACAATTTTGCGTGATATGGATAACATTATGTGTGCGGAAAGGTGAGTAGCCACAATTATTGTGAGGTTATTGCCGAGGATTATCGGGTTACACTAGCTGTCATTTTGATGATGAAACATGATGAGAGACACCATGGAAACCTACCAATGTATCGATGTTCACCAGGCGCAGGCGCATCTTGAGCAGGGCGCAGTGCTGGTGGATATTCGCGATGCGCAAAGTTTTGCACTCGGCCATGCCCGCGGCGCCTTGCATTTGTCGAACAGCAACCTCAATGATTTCATCAGCACCACTGACATGAGCCTGCCTGTACTGGTGATGTGCTATCACGGCAACAGCAGTAAGGGCGCGGCGGACTATCTGCATGGTCAGGGATTTGCCACGGCTTACAGTATAGATGGCGGATTTGACGCCTGGCGCGCCGCCTTTCCTCAACAGGTTGCCAGCGGCGCTGAATAAATAAGCGGGCGTAACACGGAGAGTGAGTAATGCGCATTACCCAATTTAATCAGCCGCGCATGGCGCAGGCTTTTGTTGACTACATGGCGACGCGTGGCGTGAAATTGCGTATTGAGCATGAAAGTCACTATGTCATTGTGCTGGATGATGAAAGTCAGCTTTCAATGGTCGAAAACGAACTTCAGGCGTTCGTGCGCGATCCCAATCATCCGCGCTACCAGGCAGCGAGCTGGCAAAGTGGTAAAACCGACAGCGGCCTGCGCTATGAGCGCAGCAACATCTGGGCAAACATACGTGAGCGGGCCGGACCATTGACGACCGTCGTGATGCTGGCCTGTATCGCCGTCTTTATTCTGATGCAGGTGCTGGGCGATCGCACCGTAATGTACTGGTTAGCCTGGCCCGATGCCGATCAGCACTTTGAGGTCTGGCGCTGGTTTAGTCATGCGTTGCTGCATTTTTCGCTGCTGCATATCCTGTTTAACCTGATGTGGTGGTGGTATCTCGGCGGAGCGGTAGAAAAACGGTTAGGCAGCGGCAAACTTTTTGTCATTTTACTGATCTCCGCCCTGCTCAGTGGCTGGCTGCAGGCAAAGTTCAGCGGCATCTGGTTTGGTGGTCTGTCCGGCGTGGTCTATGCATTAATGGGATATTGCTGGCTGCGTGGCGAACGCGATCCTGAGAGTGGTATCTGTCTGGAGCGCGGGTTAATCGGATTTGCCCTCGTCTGGCTGGTGGTCGGCTGGTTTGGGGCCTTTGGTCTGGCCATCGCCAATGCCGCGCACGTGGGTGGGCTACTGGTTGGCCTGGCGATGGCATTTGTTGATACGCGCAAGAAAAAACGCTAGTCACAACGAAGAAGAATAAGCCCGAAACAGGAGAGGAATGTGAAGCAGACGCAACGTCATGACGCCATTATTGATCTGGTTCGGCGTCAGGGATATGTCAGTACTGAGGAGCTGGTCGACCATTTTGAAGTCAGCCCACAAACGATTCGTCGTGATTTAAACGACCTTGCCGATCAAAATAAAATTCAACGGCACCACGGTGGGGCGGCTTTGCCCTCCAGCTCGGAGAACACCGCCTGGCAGGACCGTAAAATGATGTGGTCGGCCGAAAAAGCGCGCATTGCCCAGCGCGTTGCCAGCCAGATTCCCGACGGCGCAACGCTGTTTATTGATATCGGCACCACGCCGGAAGCGGTGGCGCATGCGCTGCTGGGCCACAGCGATCTGCGCGTGGTGACGAACAACCTGAACGTAGCCATGTTGTTGATGGGCAAACCGGACTTCAGAGTCATTATTGCGGGTGGCGAAGTACGTACCCGTGACGGCGCTGTCATGGGCGAAGCGACGCTGGACTTTATTTCACAGTTTCGCCTTGATTACGGCATCCTCGGGATTAGCGGCATTGATATGGACGGATCACTGCTGGAGTTCGACTACCACGAGGTGCGCACCAAGCGCGCCATCATCGAGAACTCACGCTGTGTCATGCTGGTTGTGGATCACTCGAAATTTGGACGTAATGCCATGGTCAACCTGGGCAATATGAGCCAGCTTGATTATCTTTATACCGATAAAATGCCGCCCGCCAGCGTCATGAAGGTGATTGAGCAGCACGACGTTCACCTCGAACTTTGCTAATTCCTGCCCGCCAGTGAGTAAACTGGCGTTTTTTACCTCAGTCTGTCGCTTTTTCCCGCACTCACGTATTTAATTAAAACGGTCGCTGGCCATGTTGCCGGCCCATGCGCATGCCATGTTTACCTTACCCATATGGATACAAAGGGAGTGATATGCCACAGCAGAAATTCAATAAATCCCGCTTTCAGGCTGCATTAACCCGCCAATGGCAACATCTTGGCTACACCTCCGCCAGGCAAATGACGCCGCATCAGTGGTGGCAGGCACTCAGTGCCGCAGTGAATGATGTGATCAGTGTGCAGCCCACCGCCCGATCCCTCTCGCCACAACGTCATGTGAACTATCTGTCGATGGAATTTCTGCTGGGACGTCTTACGGGCAATAACCTGCTTAATCTGGGCTGGTTTGATGAGGTAAAAGCCCTGCTGGCTGAACATCAGGTTGAGCTGAGCGAACTGCTGGAAGAAGAAGTCGATCCAGCCTTAGGTAACGGCGGCCTGGGAAGGCTGGCGGCCTGTTACATGGACGCCATGGCGACGGCAGGCCAACCTGCAACCGGACATGGGCTGAATTATCAATATGGCCTGTTCCGCCAGCGCTTCGCAGAGGGCAAACAGGTTGAAGAACCGGATGACTGGGAACGCGACACCTATCCCTGGTTTCGCCATAACGCAGCGCTGGATGTGCGTGTCGGGCTGGGTGGAAAAGTGATCAAGCGCGATGAAGGTCGCCTGGAATGGGTACCTGCCCTTTATCTTCGCGGGGAAGCCTGGGATCTGCCGATCACGGGATACCGTAACGGGGTGACGCTGCCGTTACGGCTGTGGAAAGCCACCAGCGAACATCCTTTTGACCTGACGCTGTTTAACGATGGTAAGCCTTTACAGGCTGAACAGCAGGGGATTGATGCCGCCAGCCTGACCAAAGTGCTTTATCCCAACGATAATCACCCACAGGGAAAACGCCTGCGCCTGATGCAGCAATATTTTCAGTGTGCCTGCGCAGTGGCGGATATTTTGCGACGTCATCATCAGGCAGGGCGCAGTATCCATGCCCTGCCAGACCATGAAGTGATCCAGCTAAACGATACGCATCCCACTATCGCTATACCGGAAATGCTGCGTGTATTGCTGGATGCGCATCAGCTGAGTTGGGATGAGGCGTGGCATATCACCAGCCGCGTGTTTGCCTATACCAATCACACCTTAATGCCTGAAGCGCTGGAACGCTGGGATGAAAAGCTGATGCGCAGTGTGCTGCCGCGTCATATGGTCATTATCAAAGAGATCAATCGCCGCCTGAAACAGCAGGTTAAACAGCGCTGGCCAGGTGATAAAGCGATATGGAAGAAGCTGGCAGTGGTGGCCGATGGTCAGGTGCGCATGGCAAACCTGTGCGTGGTGAGCGGTTTTGCAGTGAATGGCGTGGCGGCCCTGCATTCCGGCCTGGTCGTGACCGATCTTTTCCTCGAGTACCATCAGCTTTGGCCGCAAAAATTCCACAATGTCACGAACGGCATCACGCCGCGCCGCTGGATTAAGCAGTGTAATCCCGCCCTGTCGAGCCTGATTGACGACACGCTTCAATGCGAATGGGTCAGTAATCTGACGGCCTTACAGGGCCTGGAGCCCTGTGCGGATGATCCTGCCTTCCGTGAGCGCTTCCGTGCGGTTAAGCGCCATAACAAAGCGCGTCTGGCTACCTACATTGCGCAGCGCACCGGCATCCTTGTTAATCCAGAAGCGATCTTTGATGTGCAGATCAAGCGACTGCATGAGTATAAGCGTCAGCATTTAGGCCTGTTGCATATTCTGCACTGCTATAAACGCGTTCGCGATAATCCCGATGATGCCAGCATGATTCCCCGCGTGTTTCTCTTTGGTGCCAAAGCCTACCTGGCAAAAAACATTATCTATGCCATCAACAAGGTGGCAGACGTGGTGAATAACGACCCGCTTGTTGGCGACAAACTCAAAGTCGTCTTTATGCCGGATTACCGCATTACGGCAGCCGAATACCTGATCCCTGCTGCCGATCTGTCGGAGCAGATCTCCACAGCGGGCCACGAAGCCTCAGGCACAGGCAACATGAAGCTGGCATTAAATGGCGCACTCACTATTGGTACGCTGGATGGGGCGAATGTAGAAATCGCCGAACAGGTCGGCGAAGAGAACATCTTTATTTTCGGCCATACCGTGGATGAGGTTAAGGCGCTTAAAGCGGCAGGTTACAAGCCGCAAAAGATCCGCAAGCATAACAAAGAGCTGGATGAATTACTGACGTCTCTGAAAAAAGGGAAGTTCAGTAATGGCGATAAGCATGCATTCGACCTAATGTTGGAGAGTCTGACAAAAAATGGCGATCCCTGGCTGGTGCTGGCGGATTATCAGGCTTACGTCGATGCGCAAAAACGCGTTGAGGCGTTATGGCGCGATCAGGAAGCCTGGACGCGCGCCGCCATTCTCAATACGGCACGAGCCGGGTTTTTTAGTTCGGATCGTTCGATTCGGGACTACCAACAGCGCATCTGGCAGGCGCAACGCTAAGGAATTGCGATGACATCCACTTCACTTGATAAAGCCGCACTGGCGGCAGGAATAGCGCTGACGTACTTCAATGCGAACGGTGAACCGGAAGCGATCAGTGATGAGACAAAGCGTGCCTTGCTCGCCGTGATGGAAAACCCGCAGAAAGCCAGCAAATCACCGCTGCCGCCTGTTGTGGTCTTCAGCGGTAATCGCCAACGTATGCTGGCGCCACAGATTGACGGTCGCATAAGCTGGCAGTTGCAGACAGAGAAAGGCAAAACTTTTAGCGGAACACTCGAAGGTGGTGCGCCCTTTACGCTGCCTTCTCCTCTGGGGCAGGGTTATCACCAGCTTACCCTGAGCAAGGGCAAGCGTACGTGGCAGACGAGAGTGATCGTCGCGCCGCGCCGCTGTTATCTGCCCCCGGCCTTGCGTGCCGGAGAGAAACGCTGGGGCGCGCTGGTTCAGCTTTATACCGTGCGTTCAGCAACAAACTGGGGCATTGGTGATTTTGGCGATCTGGAATATTTGCTGGAGCAGCTTGCCGCGCGCGGTGGTGATTTTGTCGGCCTGAATCCCCTGCACGCGCTCTATCCGGCAAGCTCCGCTTTTGCCAGCCCTTACAGTCCGTCGTCCCGTCGCTGGTTAAACATCATCTATATTGATGTGGCACAGGTAGAGGATTTCCAGCAGAGCCGCGCGGCGCAAAAGTGGTGGAAAAGCGCGAAAACCCAAAAAGCACTCAGCAAGGCCCGGGAAAGTGAGTGGGTGGATTACGATGCAGTGATGGCGCTGAAGCTGACGGCGTTGCGCCATAGCTGGACTCAGTTCCAGGCCCGGCGTGCGGAAGATGAGCAGAAACAACGCTTTGCCGAATTTATCCAGCAAGGGGGCGACAGTTTGCGCTATCAGGCCGTTTATGACGGTCTGCAGGCAGACATGCAGCGTGAAGGCTCCGCGCTGACAGGGTGGCCTGCCTGGTCCGAAAGCTGGCGTGACTGCCGCTCCGCGGAGGTGCAGAACTGGTGCGAACAGCACGGCGAGTAGATTGCTTTCTGGCAGTGGTTGCAGTGGCTGGCGCAGCAGCAGTTTTCGCAGTGCTGGGCGCGCAGTCAGGCGCTGGGTATGAGTGTCGGCCTGTACCGCGATCTGGCCGTCGGCGTAGCAGAAGGCAGCGCTGAAACCTGGCACGATCCCGAGCTCTACCGGCTGAAAGCGTCCATCGGCGCGCCGCCCGATCGACTTGGTCCGCTGGGCCAAAACTGGGGGCTGCCGCCGATGGATCCCCATGTTCTGCAGGCCAGAGGTTATCAGCCCTTTATCGACATCCTGCGTGCGAATATGCGTGACTGCGGCGCGCTACGTATCGACCACGTAATGGCGCTTCTGCGCCTCTGGTGGGTACCGGCGGGTGAAACGGCGGATAAAGGGGCATATGTGGCTTATCCGGTTCACGATCTGTTAGGTATTCTGGCGCTGGAAAGCCACCGACAGGGCTGTATGGTGATCGGCGAGGATTTAGGTACCGTGCCTGAAGAGATTGTCAGTCTGCTGCGCGACAGTGGCGTCTTTTCGTGGAAAGTGTTGTGGTTTGAACAGGGCAGGCAGGGCCAGTATCGCGCGCCCCGGGCCTATCCACGGCAGTCAATCGCCAGCGCCAGCACGCATGATCTGCCTACATTGACAGGGTTCTGGAGTGGCGGCGATTTGCAGCTTGGCGAGGAGCTTGGGCTTTATCCCGATAAAAAAACTGTCCTCAACCTGCAGCAGCAGCGACTGAAGCAAAAGCAGGCGCTGCTCGATGCACTACATAAAGCGGGCGCGGTGCCGGCACGGAGCGCAAAACAGGCGGCGTCGCTCGCGATGACGCCCGGTCTGAATCAGTCTGTTCACCGCTTTCTGGCGGATACTAACAGTGCACTGCTTGGGTTGCAGCCTGAGGACTGGCTGGGCATGACCACGCCGGTTAACGTGCCGGGCACCGTCGATAAATATCCCAACTGGCGCCGCAAGCTGGTGCAGCCACTGGAAAGCATCTTTGCCGATGATGACGTCAATAAGCTACTGAAAACCGTGACTAAACGGCGAAAGGCGGGATAACGGGAACGCGCGACAGCCGGGCTGTCGCGCGTAAACATCAGTAGAACGAGTGCTCGCCACGCTGGTGCTCAGTAATATCGCGCACGCCTTTCAACTGCGGGAAGGCTGCCAGCAACTCTTTCTCAATGCCATCCTTCAGGGTAACGTCGATCATCGAACAGCCGTTACAGCCGCCACCAAACTGCAGGATAGCAAAACCGTCGTCGGTGATTTCCATCAGCGAAACGCGTCCGCCGTGTCCGGCCAGCTGTGGGTTAATCTGCGCCTGTAACAGGTACTCAACGCGCTCAACCAGTGGCGCATCGTCAGAAACCTTGCGCATCTTAGCGTTAGGCGCCTTCAGCGTCAGCTGCGAGCCCTGGTTATCGGTGACGAAGTCAATTTCAGCGTCTTCCAGATAGGGCGCGCTCAGTTCATCAACATACGCGGACAGTTTTTCAAACTTAAGTTCAGTATCCGTGGCTTCAACCGCATCGGGTGGGCAGTATGACACGCCGCATTCGGCCGTTGGCGTACCCGGGTTAATCACGAATACGCGAATCTGGGTGCCATCTTCTTGTTTAGACAGCAGTTTTGAAAAATGCTCTTGGGCAGAATCAGTAATTCGGATCATGTCAGTTGCTCAATAGTTGACTAATTTAGTTGGTTATAATACGCCCATCATTCGGGCTCTACAAGGTACGGCACAGGCACCAGATGTGCACGCTGGCTGCGCCTTGCGCCCGGAGCAGCCGGCTGATTTCTTTGACCGTACTGCCAGTGGTGACCACATCATCGATCAGGGCGATATGGCGTCCGGTGACATCGGCTTCAAGATGAAATGCTCCTCGCAAGTTGCGACGACGCTGGCGGGCGCTTAAGTGATGCTGAACGGCACCTGCGCGCCGTCGGTATAACGCCGGACTGAATGCACAGCCCAGCCAGTGAGCCAGGGGGGCGGCCAGCAGGGCCGTTTGATTGTAGCCGCGCCACCAGCAGCGTCGTGAATGCAGCGGAACACACATCAGCAGATCGGGACGGCTCGTCCGTTTGCTACGGTACGCATTCAACCAGCTTAACAAAAGCAAACGCGCCAGCATCACCCTTAGTGCGGTTGTCCCGGAGAATTTTAACTGGTTTACCCATGTGCTGAGCGGGGGCTGCCAGGCGCTGACGCAGACTAACGTCTGCCAGGACGGCGGGTGACGCAGGCAGCGCCCGCAGGCCAGGTTGCCAGAAGCGGCAGGCAGACCGCACACCGGGCATAACGGGGGCAGGCGGGGCAACTGGCGCAGACAGACACAGCAAATGCCGTGCCGGGCAAGACGTAGCGGCAACTGGCATAGCCAACACAGGGCGGGCATTGGTAGCATAGTGGCCTCCTTATTCATGAATGATGGAAGCATAACGGATGAGCTCACTTTACTGGCATACCTGCGGCGAAGGAGATAACGATCTTGTGCTGCTGCACGGTTGGGGACTGAATGCGGAAGTGTGGCAAAACATCGTGCCGCGACTCAGCACGCATTTCCGTCTGCACTTAGTGGATTTACCCGGTTATGGCCGCAGCCAGGGATTTCCGGCAATGTCGCAGGAAGCGATGGCACAGGTGCTTGAGCCGCATCTGCCCTCGCGCGCCACTGTACTGGGCTGGTCTCTGGGCGGGCTGGTTGCCACGCAGCTGGCGTTGAGCGTCCCCGAACGATTACGTGCCCTGATTACCGTCGCCTCGTCACCTTGCTTTACCGCACGCGATGACTGGCCTGGGATTGCCCCTTTAACCTTACATAACTTTCAGCAGCAGCTGAGTCAGGACTTTCAGCGTACCGTTGAGCGTTTTCTGGCTCTGCAAACCATGGGCTCGGAAAGCGCCCGCGCAGATGCACGCCAGCTGAAAGACATTGTGCTGTCACAGCCGATGCTCGACGTAGCGGTGCTGAATGGTGGCCTACAGATTCTGAGTGAATGCGATTTACGTGACAGGCTTGCCACGCTTTCGCTGCCTTTTCTGCGCATCTATGGCGCGCTGGATGGTCTGGTACCCCGTCGCATTGCGCAACAGCTTGACCAACAGTTACCGGCATCGCCTTCTGTTGTGACAGACAAAGCCGCACATGCGCCGTTTATTTCTCATCCTGACGCCTTCTGCCAGCATATTATTTCATTTATCAGCGGATTAGACAGTTAACCCAGACCGTAACTGGCAAATTTCTGTGTAGCGGCAATACTTGATGAGTGAGCAAGGCCGCTGCACTTCTATGCGATTAGTCAGGGAGATGACTATGCCGTTCGATATAGCCTTAAGCGATTTGCGGCTGCTTACATCTCAACAATGGATCATGAATGAGGGTAGACAAATGAAGGTTATGAAATGGGTAGTTGCATCAGTGATGATGGGCGCAGTGTCATTTTCTGCACTGGCGGCGAAAGAAGTCACCAAAGAAGAAGTGCAGAAGATGAATCTGACCAAAATTGGTACCGTAAACACCACGGCAGAAACCACTTCGCCAATGGATGCCAAGAAGAAGCTGTCAAAAGCAGCGGATGAGAAGGGCGGCAAGTACTTCCTGGTGATCGCGGGCCGTGAGCACGGTAAGTTCAGTGCAACTGCAGAAGTGTACAAGTAATTAGCGTAGCCACATGAATTGCCAGGCATCCAGCACCACGGGCTGGGTGCCATCCACCTTCTCACCTCTGATCACATCCTGAAAAAGGCGCGCTTCGGGTAACTGCGCTTTAACCTGTCTGCCACTGAGATTAAATACACACAGTAACGCATCGCCGGGGACGGGCTCATCACGCTTCATTATTAACAGCGCATTGTCACTTTGAAAGAGCTGCATCGGATTATCGGGATGGAAAGCGGCCGGACGGCGACGCTGCTGAATCAGTTTACTCAAATGCGTATAAACCTGATGGCGTAAACCGTCCCTGTTTGCCAGCGCGTCTTCAATCTCCGGCATCGCATATTTTTGCCGGTTGATCGCCCGGTTATGGCCGGCTTCGCGTACGCCCTCATAATCGTTACGTGCACCCAGTATGCTCTGGATATAAATGGCGGGTACGCCTGGAAACGCCAGTAAGATAGCGTGCGCTAACATAAAGCGTTTGAGCCGCGTTTCATCGTCATCGCCTTCACGGTTGAGCGCGTCGAAATAGGTCACGTTGATTTCATAGGGGCTGGTCGTGCCATCAGGATTATTTTTGTACGAGATCAGCGCACCTTCCAGCGCCAGATCGCGCACCAGGGCGGTAATTTCTACTTCAGATAAAATACCGCGTGCCGGATTCAGGCCAATACCATCGTGCGATGCCAGGAAATTGAAAAAAGTGGTATTGCCATTGCCTGTCGTAAGGGTACTGGCCCATTGGCGTAACGCACGCGCCGAGCCGGTGTGGATGGCGTGCAGCACCAGCGGCGGCAGCGAGAACTGGTACACCATCTGGGCTTCATCATAACCCTTGCCGAAATAGCTGATGTTGTCTTTATGCGGCACATTGGTTTCAGTAATGATCACGGTGCCCGGTGCAACCTCGTCGGTGATGGCGCGAAACAGTTTGACCAGCAGATGCGTTTTTTCGAGGTGAATGCACGTGGTGCCGGGTGTTTTCCACATATAGCCCACTGCATCCAGCCGTACGTAATCGGCTCCACGTTTCAGGTAGTCGAGCAGGACCTCAACCATGCGCAGCAGCACGTCAGGGCTGGCAAAGTTCAGGTCAATTTGATCGGCGCTGAAGGTGGTCCAGACAAAACGAATGTCACCGTTTGCCAGCGTGAACGGGGTGAGCAAGGGCGACGTCCGTGGCCGCGTTACCGCACTCAGATCGGTAGTGGGCGGCAGGCTTATAAAAAAATCATCCCAGCCCGGATCCTGTGCAAGATAATGCTTAAACCATGCGCTGTGCGCCGACATATGGTTACAGACAAAATCGAACATCAGTCGTGTTTCCTGATGCAGCAGGGCAATGTCATGCCAGTCGCCACATAACGGATTGACCTGATGGTAATCGATGACGGAAAAACCGTCGTCGGACGAATAAGGATAGAACGGCAGAAGGTGCACCAGTGGAAAGGTCGACTGCAAATGCTGCTGATAAAAGCGTGAGAAAGTGCGGAGCGTAGGCGTATTCGGTTCGAGAAACTGATCGGCATAGGTAATCAGTACGACATCCTGTTCGTCCCAGTGCGCTTTACGTGGCAATTTTGTGGTATCGCGAGCGTCTGCAATCAGGACGAGCAGGCGTTCACGTAAAGCCTGTGGAAAGGCATCGGCATAAATCGCATCGAGTAAAGCAGTGATTTTTTCCATTTTAAGGGGCTGCCACAGCGGGTGTCGTTATTATCACGGGCGTCTTTTTAGCGTAGCGTCAGGGTGAGGATTTTCAACTTAATCGCACGCGCAGGCAGCGAAAGGGCGCAACGGCTTGCTGGCAGGCAAAGCCTGGCGGAGGGCTAAGAACAGCGTAAAGGGGAAGGGAGGGTGAAGCGTCGCCTCCTTCCGCACCGGGAAAGAGGCGACGTAACCGCCGTTAACTAGCGCTTCTTACCGAAGGCCGCAGCCAGGGCATCACCCATGGCGCTGTTACCTGCTGGCTGACTGGCGGAACGCGCCCGGCCTTTGTTCGCTGCGGGACGTCTTTCCTCACGTGCCGTGCTGCTCTTACCACTGCGGGCATGGCCTTCACCCGGCTGCTCGTCAAGACGCATAGTAAGCGCGATACGTTTACGCTGCAGATCCACTTCCATGACTTTGACCTTGACGATGTCGCCCGCCTTCACGACCTGATGCGGATCGTCCACAAACTTATCGGACAGGGAAGAAATATGGACCAGCCCGTCCTGATGAACGCCAATATCAACGAAAGCACCGAAGTTAGTGACGTTAGTGACCGCACCTTCCAGCACCATGCCCGGCATCAGGTCGTTCAGAGTTTCCACGCCTTCCGCGAACTGCGCAGTTTTAAACTCAGGACGGGGATCGCGGCCGGGTTTTTCCAGCTCTTTCATGATGTCAGTCACGGTCGGCAAGCCGAAACGCGCATCGGTAAAGTCCACAGCGTTCAGATTCCGCAGGCTGGCCGGATTGCCCATCAAATCGGTCAGGGCCTGTTCCGTGGCCGCCAGAATGCGCTCGACGACCGGATAGGCTTCGGGGTGAACCGTAGAAGCATCCAGCGGGTTATCGCCGTGATTGATACGCAGGAAGCCTGCGCATTGCTCAAAGGCTTTCGGCCCCAGGCGGCTCACCTTGAGTAACTGCTGACGATTCTGAAAACGCCCGTTTTCGTCACGCCAGCCGACGATATTTTGCGCCATCATGCGCGTCAGACCTGCTACGCGCGTCAGCAGCGGTACGGAAGCGGTGTTCAGATCAACGCCGACGGCATTCACGCAGTCTTCCACGACCGCATCCAGCTTTTTCGCCAGCTGACTCTGGCTGACGTCATGCTGATACTGGCCTACACCAATGGATTTCGGGTCGATTTTCACCAGCTCGGCAAGCGGATCCTGTAAGCGGCGGGCAATGGAAACCGCCCCGCGCAGGGAGACATCCAAATCCGGGAACTCCTGCGCCGCTAACTCTGACGCGGAGTAGACCGATGCGCCCGCTTCGCTGACGATCACTTTTTGCGCCGTGACCTGCGGGAACTGCTTTTGCAGATCAAGGAAGAAACGTTCGGTTTCACGTGAGGCGGTACCGTTTCCGATCGCCACCAGTTCGACCTGGTGCTTCACGCACAGCGCCGCCACGGCCGCCGCCGCTTTCGCGGCCTGGCCAGTATGGGGATAAACGGTATCGGTGGCGACCAGCTTGCCGGTGGCGTCAACGACGGCAACTTTCACGCCGGTACGCAGGCCCGGATCCAGACCCATAGTGGCACGCATGCCCGCAGGTGCCGCCATCAACAGATCGTGCAGGTTGCGTGCAAAGACGTTGATGGCCTCATCTTCGGCCCGCTCGCGAACCGTGCCCATCAGCTCGGTTTCCAGATGCAGCATCACCTTGATGCGCCAGGTCCAGCTGACCACGGCCTTGCGCCAGCTGTCGGCGGGCGCGTTATTCAGTCTCAGGTTCAGGTGTTCGGCAATCAGGGTTTCGCCATGACTTTCGCGCGGTGGCTCATCAAACTGCGGATCGGCATTCAGCGACAGTTGCAGCACGCCTTCGTTACGTCCGCGCAGCATCGCCAGTGCACGGTGAGACGGTACGGTATGCAGCGGCTCATGGTGGTCGAAATAGTCGCGGAATTTCGCGCCCGCTTCCTCTTTACCTTCCACCACTTTCGATACCAGATGGGCATTCTTCCACAAATAGTGGCGTACTTTAGCCAGCAGCGCGGCATCTTCAGCAAAGCGCTCCATCAGAATATAGCGCGCGCCATCAAGGGCTGCGCGCACATCGGCGACACCGTTATCGGCATTCACATAACCGGCAGCCAGCTGCTCCGGATCGTGCGAGGGATCCTGCCACAATGTCTCGGCCAACGGCTCCAGGCCGGCTTCGATGGCGATTTGCCCACGGGTGCGGCGTTTGGGTTTGTAGGGCAGGTAAAGATCTTCGAGTTCTGTTTTGCTGAGCGTTGCATTGATGGCCTGAGCCAGGTCGTCGGTGAGTTTTCCCTGTTCCTCAATGGATTTCAGGATGGCCTGCCTGCGTTCAGCGAGTTCACGCAGGTAGCTGAGGCGGGTTTCCAGCTGGCGGAGTTGCGTATCATCCAGACCGCCCGTCACCTCTTTACGATAACGTGCAATGAATGGCACGGTATTCCCTTCATCCAACAGGCGGACGGCGGCGTCAACTTGCTCGGGGCGCGCCTGGAGCTCACTTGCAATTAGCTGGCTAAGAACATTCATCATCGGACTATTATGCTTTCTGGGTTGAGAAATAGCCGATAGTTATACGGATTGATGGGCGAAAATGCCAGAGAATGGGCCTGCTTTCAGCGATATTCTGAATCAGGCTTCAATATAGCTAATTTCATTAACATACCAGGCGGCCGGCCCGGCTGGCGTCTCAACAATGGCCATATCACCGACCGCTTTTTTTAACAGCGCACGGGCCATCGGCGAGTCAATCGAGATGTAATCCTTACGGCCAAAAATTTCATCGTAGCCCACGATACGAAAGCGTTTCACTTCACCGTCGTCATTCTCGACTTCCACCCAAACACCAAAAAATACTTTGCCGTCTTGTTGGGGCGAATAATCCACAATACGCAGTTGCTCAAGACTTTTGCTGAGATAGCGGACGCGGCGGTCAATCTCGCGCAAACGCTTCTTATTGTACTGGTAATCGGCATTTTCACTCCGATCGCCCAGGCTGGCAGCCCAGGTCACTTTTTTGGTGACCTCGGGTCGCTCTTCCCGCCACAGATAATCAAGTTCAGCTTTTAAGGTGTTAAAACCTTCACGGGTAATCAGTCGCGTTCTCATGTACTGCAGCCGGTCAAATCAAAAGAGCTTCAGTGTAAAGCAAATCCGGTGTGGCGAAAAAGGGGGCGAGAAAAGGGTTTTTAACAGGCTAAAAACCCTTTTACTGCGCTTCACGCTCAGGGAAGCACAATGAGGCGAGGAGGCTGACTTATTTACCCGCTTTGGTCGACGTCGTGGTTGAGGTGCTGCTGCTGTTACCATCACCGCCGCCACCGCCTGCGGTCGCCAGCGCTACGCCCAACAGCGCGCCAATGGCACCAATACCGATGGCATTGGAGTTGCCCTGAGCGGTTGTGGTGGCCTGTGCACCGGCGGCTTCACCGGCTGCAGGGGCGGCATAACTTTGGCTGATGCTGGACAAGGCCAGTACGCTCAGCAGTAAGATCGTTTTTTTCATGTTTTCCCCGTAAAGCGACAGATTGGCGTTGCTTTAGTCTGGGTGATATCAGGCAGTACGCAAAGTGAGCTTTACTGATTGATTTATTGGACTTTAGCTGCAAGTGGACTCATTAAAAGCGGATCTCATACTAATCCGAGAACGGTCGCGTATTATCCTGTTTTTTTGCGGAAGAATATGCTGTTATCAGAGTCATAAACCGCAGCTTGCCGGAGAAGCGGGCAATAACAGATTCGATTTAAGTCAAATTTTCTGGCAACCCGTTGTTTTTTTTAGCGCGATTATCACTGGTACGGTGTTAAAACCAGTAAATAGCGGAATTTTAGCCAATATTTCAGATTTGCCGTATTCTGTCCCACGGAGGACGAAACGGAACGGCTTCTCCGTCAGCAGAACGTGAATTTAAATATAAGCTGCTGTTTAATATGCTTTGTAACAATTTTGACTAGAATATAAACCATTAAACACTGTCGCTGTGCCACATGTTTTTTTAACAATATTGGCTCAGGCAATCGCGCCTTTGGGAGTTAAAAATGCAAGAAAACTACAAGATCCTGGTCGTTGATGACGATATGCGTTTACGCGCTCTGCTTGAACGCTACCTTACCGAACAAGGCTTTCAGGTGCGCAGTGTCGCCAACGCCGAGCAGATGGATCGTCTGTTAACCCGCGAATCCTTCCATTTGATGGTGCTGGATCTGATGCTGCCTGGCGAAGATGGGCTGTCGATTTGCCGCCGTCTGCGTAGCCAGAGCAACCCCATGCCTATCATCATGGTCACGGCTAAGGGTGAAGAAGTGGACCGTATCGTGGGGCTGGAAATCGGTGCGGACGACTATATTCCTAAGCCATTCAACCCGCGTGAACTGCTGGCGCGCATTCGTGCCGTGCTGCGTCGTCAGGCCAATGAGCTGCCCGGTGCGCCTTCGCAGGAAGAAGCGGTCATCGCGTTTGGTAAGTTCAAGCTCAACCTGGGCACGCGGGAAATGTTCCGTGAAGATGAACCTATGCCGTTAACCAGCGGCGAATTCGCCGTGCTTAAGGCGCTGGTGAGTCATCCACGTGAGCCGCTGTCGCGCGATAAACTGATGAACTTGGCCCGTGGTCGTGAGTACAGCGCCATGGAGCGTTCCATTGACGTTCAGATCTCTCGCCTGCGCCGCATGGTGGAAGAAGATCCGGCTCATCCACGCTACATCCAGACCGTTTGGGGCCTGGGTTACGTCTTTGTGCCGGACGGCAGTAAAGCATGAGGCGGTTGCGCTTCTCGCCACGAAGTTCGTTTGCCCGCACCCTGCTGTTGATCGTTACCTTGCTGTTTGTCAGCCTGGTAACGACCTATCTGGTGGTGCTGAACTTCGCCATTCTTCCCAGCCTGCAACAGTTCAATAAGGTTCTGGCGTATGAAGTTCGTATGCTGATGACGGACCGTCTACAACTGGAAGATGGCACACAGCTGGAAGTGCCACCCGCGTTTCGCCGCGAAATCTATCGTGAACTGGGTATTTCGCTCTATACCAATGCGGCGGCAGAGGAGAGCGGACTGCGCTGGGCACAGCACTATAAGTTCCTCAGCGATCAGATGGGGCAGCAGCTTGGTGGTCCGACCGATGTGCGCGTCGAGGTTAATAAAAACTCCCCGGTTGTCTGGTTAAAGACCTGGCTGTCGCCCGATATCTGGGTGCGCGTGCCGCTGACTGAAATTCACCAGGGTGATTTCTCGCCGCTGTTCCGCTATACCCTGGCGATAATGTTGCTGGCGATCGGCGGAGCCTGGCTATTTATCCGTATACAAAACCGCCCGCTGGTGGACCTGGAACACGCCGCACTGCAGGTCGGTAAAGGCATTATCCCGCCGCCACTGCGTGAGTATGGCGCGTCAGAAGTGCGCTCGGTCACGCGCGCGTTCAACCAGATGGCGGCAGGCGTTAAACAGCTCGCTGACGACAGAACGTTGCTCATGGCGGGCGTCAGCCACGATTTACGTACGCCGTTAACCCGTATTCGCCTCGCCACAGAGATGATGAACGAGCAGGATGGCTATCTGGCCGAATCGATCAATAAAGACATCGAAGAGTGCAATGCCATCATTGAGCAGTTCATTGACTACCTGCGCACCGGTCAGGAAATGCAGACCGAACTGGCCGACCTGAACAGCGTTTTGGGTGAAGTGGTGGCCGCAGAAAGCGGTTACGAGCGTGAAATCGAAAATGCGGTGATGGCGGAAGAGTTGATGCTGGAGATTAATCCCCTTTCCATTAAACGTGCGCTGGCTAACCTGGTGGTGAACGCAGCACGTTATGGAAATGGCTGGATCAAGGTCAGCAGCGGTCGGGAACTGCATCGCGCCTGGTTTCAGGTTGAAGACGATGGCCCGGGTATTAAACCCGATCAACTGGCCCATTTGTTCCAGCCCTTTGTGCGCGGTGACAGTGCGCGTAGCACCAGTGGTACCGGTCTGGGACTGGCTATCGTGCAGCGTATTATCGATGCACATCAGGGTTCGCTGGAAATTGGCGACAGTGAGCGGGGAGGATTACGCATCCGTGCCTGGCTGCCGTTAGCAGAAACCCCGGAAGCGGTTCAAAACAGCGGCAATCTTTCGCTGAGCTAAAAAAACGGCGCGGCGGTTCAGGCCGCGCCGTGGCGGTTAGCGCTGTGGACTGGCTTTAACCAACGCGGCACCTGCCGCATTATCGGTATACTTCTCAAAGTTAGTGATAAAACGCTGGGCCAAATCATCCGCCGCAGCGTGCCACTTCGCTTCACTTTCCCAGCTACGACGTGGATCCAGGGTGTCTTCATCCAGATCGCCCAGGGTTTTAGGGACCTGAAGGTTGAATACCGGCAGCGTTTCCGTTGGCGCATCATCCAGCTCACCGGCCAGAATCGCGTTGATAATGGCGCGGGTGTTCTTCAGCGAAATGCGTTTTCCACTGCCGTTCCAGCCGGTGTTAACCAGATAAGCCTGCGCACCGGCCGCTTCCATGCGCTTCACCAACACTTCTGCATACTGCGTGGGGTGCAGTGTCAGGAAGGCGGCACCAAAGCAGGCTGAGAATGTCGGCGTGGGGGCGGTCACACCGCGTTCCGTGCCGGCAAGCTTGGCGGTGAATCCCGACAGGAAATGGTACTGCGTCTGCTCTGGCGTTAAACGGGAGACCGGAGGCAGTACGCCAAAGGCATCGGCGGTCAGGAAAATCACCTTCTTCGCATGACCTGCTTTGGAAACCGGCTGCACGATATTATCGATGTGATGAATCGGATAGGAGACGCGGGTGTTTTCGGTTTTGCTGTCATCCGCAAAATCGATACTGCCGTCTTCACGCACCACCACGTTTTCCAGCAGCGCATTGCGGCGAATGGCGCGGTAGATTTCGGGTTCGGCCTGTTCAGAAAGATTAATCGTTTTAGCGTAGCAGCCGCCTTCAAAGTTAAACACGCCGTCATCGTCCCAGCCATGTTCATCATCGCCAATAAGCTGGCGATCCGGATCGGTAGACAATGTGGTTTTACCCGTGCCGGACAGACCAAAGAACACCGCCACGTCACCGGCTTTACCCACGTTGGCCGAGCAGTGCATTGACGCAATGCCTTTCAGTGGGAGCAGGTAGTTCATGATTGCGAACAACCCTTTTTTCATCTCCCCGCCATACCAGGTGCCGCCAATCAGCTGCATCCTTTCCGTCAGGTTAAAGGCCACGAAGTTCTCAGAATGCAGTCCCTGCGCCTGCCAGTCCGGATTGGTGCATTTTGCGCCGTTCATGACCACAAAATCCGGCGTGAAGTTATCCAGTTCGGCAGCGCTGGGCTGGATAAACATGTTTTTCACAAAGTGTGCCTGCCAGGCCACTTCGGTAATAAAGCGTACGCTCAGGCGTGAGTCAGGATTGGCACCGCAGAAGGCGTCCACAATAAACAGACGCTTACCTGAAAGCTGCTGCGTCACGCATTTTTTCAGCGCTTGCCAGGTTTCCTGCGACAGAGGCTGGTTATCGTTTTTTCCGGTGCCTTGATCGTTCCACCACAGCGTATCGCGCGTGGTGTCATCGCGGACGATGTACTTATCCTTAGGCGAGCGCCCGGTAAACACCCCGGTATCGACTGCGATTGCGCCGCTTTGCGTCAGGGTGCCACGCTCAAAACCTTCGAGCTCCGGGCGCATCTCTTCCTGAAATAACGTGTCGTAATCAGGGTTGTGAACCACCTCAGTGGTATCGGTGATGCCCAGATCGGCAAGGGCTTTCGAGGTCAGGCCGTTAACGCGCATTTTACTGCTCCTTAAATCGGTGTCTGTTCTGTACGGGCAAAAAGAGTTTGGGATCGTGTCGGTCAAAGGCCGCCCGGTCAGGCGAGGAGACAGATCGCGCGCAGTGTACTCTACTGAGTCTGAAGGGGAAGGTATGTTCTTTTAAAAATGCGACTCAGGGCGCGTTAAGGTCGTGTTTCGAACGTTTTTAAGATGTTAAGAAAGTAAAAAAAGATAATTTATCAAGTAAATTAATGGCATAGCAGAGTAGATGTGAGGGCGGCAGAACCGCCTTGGTCGGATCAGTGAAGACGGTTGCTGTTTTCCACGGAGTTGCTGCGGATACCGGCAATATCGACAGCATCGAAAACATAATGCGATCCACAATAGTCGCAATGCATATCGATTTTGCCGTCTTCGGCAATAATCTCATCGACTTCTTCCTGCGGCAGCGTTTTCAGGACCTCGCCGCAACGTTCGCGCGAGCAGGTACATTTGTAGATCACCGGCTGGGGATCGTAAACGGTCACTTCTTCCTGATGGTACAGTCGCCAGAGCACATCAGTTGCCGGCAGGTCGATCAATTCTTCTGTTTTAATCGTCTCTGTCAACGTAGCGAGATGGTCGAAATCCTCTTTGTCCGTGTCCTGCGCGGGCAGAACCTGTAACAGAATCCCGGCGGCGCCTGCATCGCTGGTGCGGATAAACAGTCGGGTTGGCAGCTGTTCTGAACGCATGAAGTAATCTTCCAGGCATTCGCTCAGCGTGTCACCTTCCAGACCGACCACGCCCTGATAGCGCTCACCTTTTTCTGGCGTAATCGTAATCACCAGATAGCCGTTGCCCACCATGCTCTTAAGCGTGCTGTCGTCAGGGATCTCGCCTTTCATTCGCGCGACACCGCGTAATTCCTGCTGATTATTCCCATTGATCACGGCCAGCGTCAGCGGACCATCGCCCTGCAACTGCACGGTGATCTCACCATCAAATTTCAGCGTCGCGGTAAGCAGGCTGGTTGCCACCAGTAACTCACCCAGCAGGGTTTGCACAGCGGGTGGATAATCGTGGTTTTTAATGGTTTCACGCCAGGTGTTTGAAACGTTGACCAGTTCGCCGCGAACAGCAGCATTTTCAAACAGATAACGGCGCAGTTGATCGTTTACAGACATAATTTTTCTCTCTTTGGGCGGGCGGTGAGGGCATCAAGGCCTGTCTTACTCATCACCCGATAACTTAAATTTCATCAAATCGCGGCGCTCTTTTTTGTCAGGCCGGCGATCGGGATGGGGCATAGTCAGCGCATTCATTTTGCGCGCCAGCGCCATTTTTTCGCGCTTCTCAATGCTGGCGTCCGTTTCACGATAAAGCTGCTGCGCTTCACTGGCCGGACGCCGTTGTTCGCTGATCCCGGTAATTACGACGGTACGTTCATCATTGCCCTGGCGCAGTGTTAGCTCCGCATCACGTTCAACCAGCTTACTTGGTTTGCTGCGCTGACCATTGTAATGAACCTTACCGCCTTCAATCATCTCGCGCGCAATGGAACGGGTTTTATAGAACCGCGCCGCCCAAAGCCATTTATCAAGACGAACACCGTCTTCAGATTTTTCTTTCATAGCTGCTCCCAGGCCTGGATCACTGTGCGGTAATGGCTTATCGCATAGTGACGCTGAAAGGGTTGTTCGGGACGACCGGAATCAGGATTACGGATGCCTAAACACCAGCCGATTCCCCAGGATTTAGCGACATCAAGAAGGATTTCGTTGTCATCAATGAACAATGTTCGTGATGCATCAAAGCCCGTGTGTTGCGCGACCGCCTGCCACAAACGTTGATCTTCTTTCGGATAGCCAAAGGTATGGGTGGAAAGTAATAAATCAAGGTGTGGTGCTAAACCTGTTTGTCGTCGTTTAACGTCCAGATTCCAGGGATGCGCATTGGTCAGCAGAATAGTGCGCTTACCTGCGCGCCGCAGCATCTGCAGAAAAGGCAGCGTATCGGGCCGTAAGCGGACGCGATGACGGTGTGCCCAGAGCATCGCGTGGATATCCAGTTGCAGGGCCTCTGACCAGTAGTCCAGACAATACTAGTTTAGCGTATGGGACACGGCCTGATATTTTTCTTCCATCAACTGCCGCGCGTGTTTGACAGGGATGCCCCGATGCGCGCTCAGCGCATCCGGCACCTGTTCCCGCCAAAAGACGCGGTCAAACGCCAGATCCAGTAACGTGCCGTCCATATCCAACAGCACGGTATCAATATCAGAACCGTTACACATCATGGCGGATTTACCCATTGCCTTTTCGCGCAACAGGGTAGCACAGTTGCAGGCCGGTCAGAATACGGAGCGCACGCCCTGTATAGTGCTGAGGGAAGGGTTAAAGCACGTGTCGTAGTATTGCTGAATCGCGAGCATACGCTGACGATTCAGATGCATACGACGCAGCGCCAGCAGGCCGTTAGTCAGGCCACAGGCCAGAAGCACGATTAACAGCAAGGCGGCACCGAGATAGCGCCATTTTGCCATCGCATCAGGTTCATTATGCAGGGCGATATGGCGCGTGCCGTTGGCATCTGTGTAGATGTTCGTGATGATGCCCGTCGCGCTGAACGGCGTGTGCAACAGCAGTGAGGACAGACGTTGCAGCTCCTGCCATTGTGAGGCCGCATCCAGATCAAACAAGGGAACCGCGGGCTGAGGCTGGTTGACTAACTGATGCCCTTCGTCGCTGACAATCACAAACCCGCCCGGCGGTGGGCTGTTGAGATTTTCTGTGGCACGACGCGTTTCACGATAAAAGAAGGTCGACGTCGCGGTGTGCACCAGATTTTCCAGCGCTTCCGCGCTGACAGGGCGCAGCAGGACATTCATCCCGTTAAGTTGACCGGAATCGGCGCGGCTGACTAATGTGTCCCAGTCTTTGGCATTGCCCAAATTCACCAACGCGTTTTTAAGCCGAACACAGTCCTGTGCCTGGCTGCACAGCGCCTGCGTTTTCAACACCAGATCGGAAAAGTCATCCAGCAAAATCATGCCTGATTTCTGAATCGCAGACGCTAACTGCGGATTCAGTTTGGGGTCCGTATTGGTTTCGGGATGCAGCTGTTTTGTGGTGGTTTCCAGAAGCGCGGAGGCTTTCTCAATAATATCTGAGTGAGGCAGTGGCAGAGGCGTAGCGTTATTCCAGTAGATCTGCGAGCAGTCGAACGGCATGTAGATATAAGTGCGATTGCTTTGATAATTGCCCGGCACGGCACACATGCCGGTCCCGGTAACCTTCAGGCTGTCACCCACTTTCAAATCTTCACGACTCAGTTGATTGACGCTACTGACATCAAGGCTGTCAGTACCTTTTACCCATGCAAGGCTGAGCTTGATGGGCATACTGAGCGGTATCCAGGTGAGTAAGAAGGCCAGAACAATAAAGGCACCGCAGGCCAGAACGACATTTTTCCGCCAGCGCTGAAGCGGAAAGTTTTTTACCTCGTCCTGCAAAGAAAGAAAACGGCCCTGACGCACCACCTGACGGTTAAGATAAATTTCGACGTCTGTAACCTGCCCCAGGTCGTGTGCGACGTAAGGCTGCCAGTGCGCAGGATAAATCAGGTCGATAATTCCCAGCGTGATGTTGCTCTGCTCTTGATTGGACTCGCCAAACAAGCCCCAGCGTTTTGGCGCGCCGCGCAGGCAGTGGATCTCACGCAGATCATTTTCACCGGGAATCCGGTACATTAACCACAGACTTGCGACGACCATCGCGCTGGCAATCACCACCAGCCAGATCATCAGACTTGTGGGTAATAACAAACCAATAAAAAACATCATCAACGCAAACGAGATGATAACGGCCTCGCGCGTGCCATCCGGGCGGGACAGTCGATACTCTTCCAGGGTTTCTTTGCGCACCCGAACTAACTCAACGTTTTCGCTTTCGGCCTTACGGATAGAGGCATTTGTGGATGCCGGACGTATCAGATTAGGCAGTGACTGCTGATCAATCGCGTAATCCACCAGCGAGTGGCCGTTTAACGAAATGATGAGTGGGATCGATTGCGTACGGATCAACTCAACGTAATTTTCATCGGTGATGTACTGTTCCCACAGCGGCGGCAAATGGACTTCAACTTCATCCAGATAGTAGCGCCACTTATGCGGATCGTCGGTGGAAAGCCCATAGCGGGTAATCGCGCGGGTAACCGGATAAACATTGTTGCTCTGGGCGGTCAGCACCAGCTTTTCGTGCCGACGACGGGATTCACCAGGGCTGAGAATACGGGGTTGTTTTTCCAGGGCGGCAAGATACTGCTCTACGGCTCTGCGCTCTCTTTCAGTCAGTTTACGGCAGGGCGGGCTGATGAATGGCAACGGTTTCGCCAACGGCGGCCTGCGCCGCATAGCGTACCAAAATCCAATACCTGCCAGAATTGAACAGGTTAGCACTAAGGCCAATATAATAATTATTGTGCTCATGCTTTGCTCAATTCAGCCAAAATACTGCCTTCACTTTAGACTTACGTCCCCAGACGCGCCCCTGATTTCAGGCGATTGATGGGAGGTTAAACAACTCTGACAAGTTTAACAACAAACAAAATTGTACTGTAAATCATTTGATTAGGCGTTATTACAGCACACAGTGCCAGAATAGTAACTATCATGCACATAGTATTGTATCGGCATTGTCTGAATTTTGAAGGCAGATATTGACTAACGCAAATTTTTTGCGCCCGAAATAGAGCCGTTATTGCATAGAGAAAACGTGGGCTGCGTAACCGGATGACGTCATTGAGTCGCACAATGCTCCACGGTTAGGTATGCTAATTCGCTACGGAGTGCTGGCGCAGCAAGTTTGAGGCTGATATGAAAAAGTCGTTAAAAAAACCTGACATCCTCAATGTAGAAACCGTAGCACGTTCACGGTTGTTTACTGTCGAAGCGGTCGACCTGGCCTTCAGCAATGGCGCCCGGCGCATTTATGAACGCATGAAACCGTCGGAACGCGAGGCAGTCATGATTGTGCCCATCATTGATGATCATCTGATTCTGATCGAAGAGTATGCCGTGGGCCTGGAAAGCTATGAACTGGGCTTTCCAAAAGGCTTAATCGATCCGGGTGAAACGGTTAATCAGGCGGCCGACCGTGAACTGAAAGAGGAAGCGGGATTCGGGGCTGGCCAGTTAACTTTGCTGGGTAAACTGACGATGGCACCGTCCTATTTTTCCAGCAAGATGAACATCGTGGTTGCAGAAGGGCTTTACCAGGAGAAGCTGGAAGGGGATGAGCCTGAGCCGCTGGTGGTCCACCGTTGGCCGTTAAGCAACATGCTGGCGTTACTGCAGGAGCCTGATTTCCGCGAAGCGCGCAACGTCAGTGCGTTGTTTATGGTGCGTGAGTGGCTGGTGAAGCAGGGCCGTCTGCATTACTGATTGAGCACCAGATTTCCGGGCGGTATAAAGCGGAGAGGCGGCCAGGCCGCCTCTCACGTTTATCAGAACAGTTCGTGACTTTCGCCATTGTCCATAATGGTCGTACCTGCATCATGAACCGAATATTCAGTTGGCTGTGTTCCGTTGATAAAGTACTCCTGACGTGTGTTTCCTCCGCCATTGGCCAGCTTGCCCGTACTGCGGTCAATGGTCACGGTAACAATGCCCTCAGGCGGCGTTAACGGCTGAACAGGTACACCTTCAAGGGCCACTTTCATAAAGTCATCCCATGCAGGCTGTGCACTCTTCGCCCCGCCTTCATAGCCCGAAATCTGATCGGGAATGGCACCAGAAAGCGTACTGCGACCCAGATCGCGACGCGCATCATCGAAGCCGATCCACACCGAGGTCACCACGCCCGGGCCGTAACCCGAGAACCAGGAATCTTTGGAGCTGTTAGTCGTCCCTGTTTTCCCGCCGATATCATTACGTTTCAGGTCGCGTCCGGCACGCCAGCCGGTGCCCATCCAGCCTGGCTCACCAAAAATATTACTGTTCAGTGCGCTTTTGATCAGGAAGGACAGCGGTGTGTTAATCACGTGCGGCGCATACTGCTGATCGCCACCCTGCTGAGGCTGGGCGGGCACTTGCTCCAGCTCAGGCTGCGGCACGGCTTGATTTTGCTGTGGGGCGGACGGGGCAACGTTCTCAACGCTTTCCGCATTCAGCGCCAGCGCTTTTTTGGTTTCACCGTAGATCACCGGTAAGTTGCACTGCGGACAGGCAATTCTGGGTTTCTCTTCGAAAACGGTCTGTCCCTGTTCATTTTCGATCTTACTGATGAAATAAGGATCGATCAGGAAGCCGCCGTTAGCCATGACCGAATAGCCCCGCACGACCTGCAGCGGTGTGAACGACGCGGCACCCAGGGCCAGCGATTCGGTATGCACAATATTCTGTGCCGGGAAGCCAAAACGCTGGAGATACTCTGCGGCGTAATCCACGCCCATTGCACGCATGGCACGAACCATGACAACGTTTTTAGACTGCCCCAGCCCCTGACGCAGACGAATCGGACCATCGTAAGTGGGCGGAGAGTTCTTTGGACGCCAGTCCGCACCGGCACCGGCATCCCAGCGAGAAATCGGTACGTCGTTCAGAATGGAGGCCAGCGTTAACCCGCGATCCATCGCCGCGGTATACAGGAACGGCTTGATGTTTGAACCCACCTGGCGCAGCGCCTGAGTCGCGCGGTTAAACATGCTCTGGTTAAAGTCAAAGCCCCCGACCAGTGCGCGAACCGCGCCGTTGTTAGGGTCCAGTGAAACCAGGGCCGAGTTCACATCCGGTACCTGGCCCAGCCACCATGTATCGCCGACCTGGCGTACCCAGATCTGCTGGCCCGGCTGAAGCACCTGTGCAATGCTTTTTGGTGTCGGTCCCTGTACTGTGTCCGATTTAAAGGCACGCGCCCAGCGCACGCCCGCCATCGTCAGTGACACATTGCTGCCATCCTTCATCATGACGGTGGCTTCGTCACTCTGGACATGCGTTACGACGGCCGGATGAAGCGGCCCGTACAGAGGCAGATTTTTTAATGCTTTAACAATCTGCGTTTGCCCCCAGGCTGGCTCGCCGACTTTCCACAGCACGCTGGTAGGGCCACGATAGCCGTGACGCATATCGTAGGCGATGACGTTGTTCTGCACGGCTTCCTGCGCGGATTCCTGCAGACGGCGCGTCACGGTGGTGTAAACCTTGTAACCATCGGTATACGCATTATCGCCATAGCGTTTCACCATTTCCTGGCGCACCATCTCGGTCAGATAGGGCGCGGAGAAGACGATTTTCGGGCCATGATAGCTGGCGACCAGCGGCGCATTACGTGCTTCATTATATTGCTGCTGGGTGATGTATTTCTGGTCCAGCATACGAGCCAGCACCACATTGCGCCGGGCGACAGCACGACTGTGGGAATACAGCGGGTTAAAGGTTGACGGGGCTTTCGGCAGCCCGGCGATGGTCGCCATTTCACTCAACGACAGCTCGCCAACGGGTTTGCCAAAATACACCTGCGAGGCTGCGCCAACGCCATAAGCCCGGTAGCCGAGATAGATTTTATTCAGGTAAAGCTCAAGAATTTCGTCTTTATTCAGCAGCTGCTCAATGCGAATCGCCAGAAAGGCTTCCTTTACCTTACGCATCAGGGAGCGTTCCGGACTGAGGAAAAAGTTACGCGCCAGTTGCTGTGTGATGGTACTGGCCCCCTGGGACGCATGGCCTGAAACCAGGGCAACGCTGGCGGCACGGAAAATCCCGATGGGATCCACACCGTGATGCTCATAGAAGCGGCTGTCTTCCGTCGCAATAAACGCATGGACCATGTCAGGTGGAACCTGCTGCAGGCTGAGCGGAATACGGCGCATTTCACCATACTGGGCGATAAGATCGCCGTCGGCGCTGTAAACCTGCATAGGGGTTTGAAAACGCACATCTTTCAGTGTGTTAACGTCGGGTAACTGGGGCTCTATATATTTGTACAAACCATAAATCGAGCCAGCTCCCAGCAAGATGCAACACACTGCAAGGATTAATAAATACTTTACGAACTTCACCTGAGATTTCCCATCTGTTGTCGTTTGGGCAGTTTATAAGCAACCGCGCAGTAGTATAAAGGCAAGCCAGACGCTTTGATATGTCCATTTTTCCGGACGATAAGGAGATCGCGCGCATGGCTTTTCACACCTGGCAAATTGGACTGGATATTCAGAACCGGCAGTGCTGTGCCCTTGCCATCCTGCGTCGTCGCCGGGGTTGGCAATTATGCCACTGGTGGCAGCAACGGCTGCCGCAAGATACGTTAAGAAACGGTGTGCTGCAATCTTCCCCTGCATTGCTGTCTGTATTAAGCCAGTGGCGTAAGTTGTTACCACGGCGCTATACGTTACGGGTCTGTCTTCCCGCGCACCTGGCACTACAGCAACCGCTTTCTCTGCCTGATCCGCCCTTAAAAGAACCCGCACTGGGCCGCTTTGTCCGGGCATCCGCTCAGCGCCTTTTCCCGGTGGACGCCAGTGAACTGGCCCTGGATTACCGTGTCGATCCCACCCTGGAACGGCTAAGCGTCACGGCTGCACGGCGGGATGTCGTTACGCAGTGGCGGACACCGCTGGAGCAGGCCGGCCTTAAATGCTCTGTGTTTGAACTGGCGATGAACGCACTCAACATCGTCATAGAACAGGCACAACTGGCTGCGGGAAGTGTAGTGGTTTTACGCCAGGATGCACGTTACCTGTGGAGCGATGGCGTCAACGCCGCACTTTTTGCCGGAGAGGGCGGTTTTGACGCGCTACGTGAGCAGGCTTTTCCCCACGCGACGTCGCTTTATTATTGTGATGCCGATAACGCATTGCCGCCGGCTGGCACGTTGCCGTTCTCTCCCCTGCAAACATTTCGCTATCAGCAGCCACCTTTGCCCGCGCATCCGGGGGCCTTCGTCCTGGCCGCCGGGCTGGCGTTGCGGAAAGAGGATTGCTGATGGTCGCTGTGAACCTTCTTCCCTGGCGGCACTGGCGCTGGCAGCGTCAACGGCGTCAGAGCTTACGTATGCTGGCTGTCACGTCAGGACTGGTCGTGCTGCTGGTGGCAGGACAGTGCTGGCGGAACCATAAGGCGCTCAGACGGGTTCAGCGTCAGCATGTCGGCCTCAGTCATGCCCTTAAGGCCGCTGAACAGCAGGTGGTGCAGCAACAGCGACTGCTGAAACAACTGGATGAGGCGCAGCAGCGCCGCCACTGGCTGCACCAGCAGAGCAGGCAGTTTCACGTCTGGCAGCAACTCTGGCTTGCGTTGCCTGCTTTGCTGCCCGACGGGCTGTGGTTAACGCGACTGGATAAACGGGAAACGTCGTTACAACTGGAGGGCAAAGCGCAGCATATGCAGGAGATTCGCGCCTTTCGTCAGCGCTTAAGCGATGTGGCGCTGTTTTCACAAATCAAACAAGGCAATGTGCAACGCCAGCCTGATGGGGAGTATCGCTTCGTCTTGCATATTCGCCTTAAGGAGGCGACTAGTGAGTAGCCTTACCGGGCACTGGATGCGGTTAGCTCCACCGCTGCGTTATGGCTGCCTGTTGGCGGGCGCGGTCTGCCTGCTGTGTGTGGCCTAGTGGACCGTGCTACAGCCGCAAAAACGGGTGCTGGCTGATGCCAGGCATCAATGCGTGCAGCAGCAGGTGCGCCTGCAACAGCTGCAGCGACAGTTGGCTCACTATCCCGCCCTTGCTGTTTTACAGGCACAACTTCAGCAGATTCAGATGGAAAAGTCAGCCGCGTCATCGACGCTGGAGGCGATCATCGCAGAGCGGGGTGCAGCGCTTGAGCAGTGGCTGCCCGATGAACAGCCTCGAGCCCTCACTTTCCATCTGCAATGGGCCCAGTTTCCGCCGTTGTTTTCTGCGCTTTCAACGTCTGCAACGGCGTTTCCTGATCGCTTTCAGTTAACCGCTCATTCTGACTATCTGGTGGCGCAACTCTGGCTGGACGCTGATGAAACCCATTAGTGTTGTTCTGCTGTTACTCAGCTGTGGCGCTGGCGTTGCGCAGGCACGCGATCCGTTTCGTCCCCTTCCTGGCGCGGCCTGCCTGGCGGAGGTTGAACCTCTCAGCGAATGGCGTTTGCAGGGCATCATTGGTCGTGCTCCCCGGTTTCAGGGCTGGCTACTGACGCCACAGGGCAAATCTGTTCACGTCCTGAGCGACCAGCCTTTTCCGTTGTTCCCCTGGCAAACCCTCCGGTTTACTTCCCGTTCGCTTCAGCTATTTATTCTGGGCAGTTGCCCGGCCCAACGTTTCACGTTTCATCTCAAAGGACGCCTGCATGATAAGGATAGCGATTCTGACCCTCCTGCTGTTTTGCCAGATCCCCGCTCACGCCAGCCCTGATGAGGGCCTGAGCCTCGCGTTTGATGATGCGCCGATTGAGCGCATTTTACAGGCGCTGGCTGATTACCAGCAGATCAACCTGATGATCTCCCCTGAGGTTAACGGAACGCTGTCACTGCGGCTGGACAACGTCTCCTGGCAACAGGCGCTGTCGCTGGTCGCGCGGATGGCGCAACTGACTGTGCTGGAAGAAGATAACGTTCTGCTGGTTTATCCCGAGCGCTGGCAGCAGCAGCGGCGCGAAGCAGAAAAGGTACAACAGGCGGAAGCGCGTCAGCAGCGTCCTTTAATGCAGCGCAGGCTTTGTTGAATAATAGGTAATCATTCTGTTTTGTCTGCACTGTTTTGGTAGAAAACGCTGATGCCAGACAGAACACCGTCATACGCAAGCATGTAATGCATTGATTTTATGTTATCTGAAACAACCGTTTTCATAGTACCACAGCATAAAATCCATTTATTCAACAAAGCCTGCAGCGCAGGATCAACCTGCTCTATGCCAGTGCCAGTGAGGTGCATCGCAGCCTGCAAGGGGAACGCCAGTCGCTTATGACATCGCGCGGGAGCGCCTCTGTGGACACGCGCACCAACAGCCTGTTGCTGCGCGACACTGAACCGGCGCTGCAAGACACGGAGCGCTGGATTCAGGCGCTGGATGTGCCGCTGGAGCAGGTTGAGCTGGCGGCCCATATCGTGACGATTAGTGAAGAGAATCTGCATGAGCTGGGCGTCAACTGGCGACTGTCTGAGGATAGTGAAAGCCTCAGCCGGGCTTTACATCACCCGCTTCTGGCTATTCCCCTGGGGTTGAGCTCGCCCGCTGTTTCGCTGGGCGTCACGTTGTCGCGGACAGGCGGCAGAGTGCTGGATCTGGAGCTCAGTGCGCTGGAGCAGGAAAACCAGGTTGAAATCATCGCCAGCCCACGGCTTTTTACGTCGCATCAGCAAACCGCGTCGATTAAACAGGGCACCGAAATCCCTTATGAAGTCTCAGCCGGTAACAGCGGCGCAACCAGTATCGAATTCAAAGAAGCGGTGCTGGGCATGGAAGTCACGCCCACCGTTTTAGGCAATGGCCGCATTCAGTTGAAAATACGTATCAGCCAGAACGTGCCGGGGCGCGTGGTTCAGACCAGCGCCTCGCAGGTGCTGTCGATTGATAAGCAGGAAATGGAAACGCAGGTGACGGTTAACGACGGGCAAACACTGGCCCTGGGCGGTATTTTCCATCAGCAGCGCACTCAGGGACAAACGCAGGTGCCGTTACTTGGCCGTCTGCCTGTCGTGGGGGGATTATTCCGCCAGCAGGCTGAAGAACATAAAAAACGCGAGCTGGTGATCTTCATGACGCCGCGATTGGTCAGGGAAGCAGCGCTTACGGCACGATAAAACGGAAAATGTGCCCTTAAAGTTTAACTGCGTTGACGCAGGACAGGAATTAGCTTACAAGGTTTAGCGATTTTTAACACGTTGTAAGCGTCTGAGTTGGAAGAACCCGGCAAGCAGATGAGCGAATTCCTCTGTACGCAGTCATGTCACAACGCTTTACTGACGCCTTACAGTTTCGCGAACAACAGGCCAATTCAGAAATGGATGTGCTGTAAGCAATATAATCGGTTGCCAAACAGCCTTGAGTGTTGAGATAATTTTTCGTCTGACTCTTGCTAACGCTCATGAAGTCTCAGTTCCTGTCCCGCCAGTAAAATGCTGAAAGCGGGGTATCATTAACGAATTCTTAGTAATACCGACAAAATGGCAGAGAAACGCAATATCTTTCTGGTTGGGCCGATGGGTGCCGGCAAAAGCACTATTGGCCGTCAGTTGGCTCAGCAACTCAATATGGAGTTCTTCGATTCCGATCAGGAAATTGAGCGACGCACCGGAGCGGATGTGGGCTGGGTTTTTGACGTTGAAGGCGAAGCTGGCTTCCGCGATCGTGAAGAAAAAATCATCAATGAACTGACCGAGAAGCAGGGCATCGTCCTGGCGACCGGCGGTGGCTCCGTAAAATCCCGGGAAACACGTAATCGTCTCTCCGCCCGCGGCGTCGTGGTTTATCTTGAAACCACTATTGAGAAACAACTGGCACGTACGCAGCGTGACAAAAAACGCCCCTTACTGCAGGTCGAGTCGCCACCGCGTGAAGTACTTGAAGCGCTGGCCGCTGAACGCAACCCGCTGTATGAAGAGATCGCCGATGTTACCATCCGCACTGACGATCAAAGTGCAAAAGTGGTGGCGAATCAGATTATCCAAATGTTGGAAAAAAGTTGATCCAACGTTTGAAAGCTCTTTGACAGGTATCGAGCATCATGGAGAAGATCACCGTTTCATTGGGGGAACGCAGTTACCCCATCACTATCGCCGCCGGACTGTTTAATGATCCGGCTTCTTTTTGGCCGTTAAAAGCGGGTGATAATGCCATGCTGGTCACGAACGAGACGCTGGCACCGCTTTACCTGGATAAGGTCACGGCGCGGCTAAAGGCGGCGGGAGTGAAGACGGATCAGGTGATTTTGCCCGACGGTGAGCAGCACAAAACGCTGGCGGTGATGGATCAGGTTTTTACCACCCTCCTGCAAAAGCCCCACGGGCGCGATACCACGCTGGTGGCGCTGGGTGGGGGCGTGATTGGCGATCTTACCGGTTTTGCTGCGGCAAGCTATCAACGTGGTGTGCGGTTCATTCAGGTGCCGACCACGCTGCTGTCTCAGGTTGACTCGTCGGTTGGCGGAAAAACGGCGGTTAACCATCCTCTTGGCAAAAACATGATAGGTGCATTTTACCAGCCCGCTTCGGTCGTGATTGATACGGAATGTCTCCGGTCACTGCCTCCGCGTGAGCTGGCGTCCGGTCTGGCTGAAGTGATTAAATACGGCATCATTCTGGACGGTGAATTCTTTCACTGGCTTGAGCAAAATCTTGACCGCCTTCTGGCGCTGGATGAAGCCGCGCTGGCCTGGTGCATCCGTCGTTGCTGTGAGCTGAAAGCCGAGGTTGTCGCCGCGGATGAGCGTGAAAACGGTCAGCGCGCATTACTGAATCTGGGTCATACTTTTGGCCATGCTATTGAAGCGCATATGGGCTATGGCAACTGGTTGCATGGTGAAGCGATTGCCGCTGGTATGGTGATGGCGGCGCGAACCGCGCAACGTCTTGGTCAGTTCAGCGAGCAGGATTGCGAACGCGTTATCGCGTTACTGCAGCGCGCCGGTTTGCCGGTACACGGACCGGTTGAGATGCAGGCCGAAGACTATTTGCCCCATATGATGCGCGATAAAAAAGTGCTGGCGGGCGAATTACGTCTGATACTGCCTTTGGCGATAGGCCGCGCTGAAGTGCGTGGTGGCGTGGCTCATGATATGGTGATGGCGGCAATTAATGACTGCCAGAAATCTTGATATTCAGCAGGTAAGTGGTGACGCGACGCGCGGGTGCGCAGTGCGAACGGCCGCTTTACGGAGGAGGCAAAATGGATGAGTTCAAACCGGATGATGAGTTAAAACCTGACGCCAGTGACCGTCGTCCCTCGCGCCCACGTAAATCGTCCTCTGCGACGAAAGCTCCGGTCTCGCGCCAGCACGTCATGATGGGCGTCGGTATCCTTGTGTTGCTGCTGCTCGTGCTGGGCATTGGCTTAGCGCTCAACGGCGCTGACGACAGCAAATCCGCGTCGTCCTCTACTGACAAAGGCACCGCCACCAGCGGGGCCGCAGGATCGGGCAACGGAAAAAATATTGATCTCAGCGGCTCCACCGCCATGAGCGGCGGTCAGAACGCCACGGGAACAGCACAGCCTTCCACCGGCACTCCGAATGCAGCAGGAGCGGAACCGGCAGCGGGGGCGACAAATGCGCCACGTGATATTTCCATGCCACCGGTTGCATCCACACCCACGCAGGCAGCCCCGGTTGAAACCCCGGCTAATCAGCAACGCATTACATTACCCGGCGACCTGAACAGCGCATTGACCAACCAGCAACAGCAGGTGGATGGCGCCGCACAGGGTGCAGAAGGCAACAGTTCTCTGCCGACCGCACCCGCTACGGTGAGTGGGAAAGCAGGTGCAGCGGCGAGTCTTCCCGCTACAGGTCGTCAAAACGCCGCGCAGGCACCCGTCACGCCGCGTCATACGCGTGAGCCTGCCAGAACGGCGTCTAAACCCGCAGCCAGCGAGCATAAAACCCACACAACGCCAGCGCACTCATCCGTGAATAACGCGCCGGCAAAAGCGGCGGGCAGTAGCGCTACGGCCAGCAAATCAGTACCGGGCGGCAACTACACGTTGCAGTTGAGCGGCGCATCTAAAGCGGAAAGCCTGAATGCCTGGGCGAAGAAGCAAAACCTGAGTGCGTACCATGTGTATAAAACCACGCGCAATGGTCAACCCTGGTATGTGCTGGTCAGTGGTTCTTACGCCACGCCGGCCGACGCAAAGCGTGCCGTTGCGACATTGCCTGCAGAGGTACGTGCACAGAATCCCTGGGTGAAACCGGTCAGTCAGGTCAGGAAAGAAGCCAGTCAATAAGTGATGTGGGGCCTGCCCATGCGGGCCCTGTTTTAAGCGCAGATCTGCTGTCGGTTCAACCACAGCCTCACAATAAGATGTAATTACCACGACAGCATGAAAAAAAATCGCGCTTTTTTGAAATGGGCGGGGGGAAAATTTCCCTTAGTCGAAGAGATCCACCGTCATTTGCCGCAAGGTGATTGCCTGATCGAACCCTTCGTTGGCGCGGGCTCCGTGTTTCTTAACACCGATTTTGATCGCTATCATCTGGCCGACATCAACAACGATCTCATCAATCTCTACAATATTGTCAAAACGCGCACGGCGGATTTTATTCGCGATGCGCGTTTACTGTTTACCAGCGAAACAAACAGCGAAATCCGTTATTACCAACTGCGCACGGAGTTTAACCTCAGTCATGACGCTTATCAGCGTGCGCTGCTGTTCCTCTATCTGAATCGCCACTGCTACAACGGCCTGTGCCGCTACAATCTGCGTGGTGAGTTCAATGTGCCGTTTGGGCGCTATCGTAAACCTTACTTCCCGGAAGCCGAGCTGCTCTGGTTTGCCGAACGGGCGCAAAAGGCGACGTTTGTCTGTGAATCCTACGATGTTACCCTGAACAATGCCCAAAAAGGCTCTGTGGTATATTGTGATCCGCCGTACGCGCCGCTGTCCGCAACGGCTAACTTCACGGCTTACCACACCAACAGTTTTAGCCTGCATGAGCAGCAGCATCTGGCGCAACTGGCCGCAAAGCTGGCGTCTGAGAGTCAAATTCCGGTCCTGATTTCTAACCATGATACGGAACTGACGCGTTGCTGGTATCAGGATGCCGTGTTACATGTGGTCAAAGTCCGGCGTTCTATTAGCCGAAGCATAACCGGTCGCACCAAGGTCGACGAACTGCTGGCACTCTATAGCTAGTCTGTTTCGTCCGCGACCAGGGTACTACGCCAGCCATCATGCTGGCGTACAACAGTGGAGAATCGGATGAAACAATATTTGCTGGCCCCTTCCATCCTTTCGGCAGACTTTGCTCGCCTGGGTGAAGACACCGCGAAGGCACTGGCGGCCGGAGGCGACGTGGTTCACTTCGACGTAATGGACAACCACTACGTGCCGAATCTGACAATGGGACCGATGGTGTTGAAAGCGCTGCGTGACTATGGCATCACAGCCCCGATCGATGTGCATCTCATGGTGAAGCCAGTGGACGCGTTAATCCCCGAGTTTGCCAAGGCTGGCGCGACCTACATCACGTTCCACCCCGAAGCGAGCGAGCACGTTGACCGCACGCTGCAGTTAATCAAAGAGCACGGTTGCAAAGCAGGCCTGGTCTTTAATCCTGCCACTCCGCTCAGCTACCTCGACTATGTGATGGATAAACTGGACATCATTTTGCTGATGTCGGTGAACCCCGGCTTTGGTGGTCAGTCATTTATCCCCGGCACGCTCGACAAGCTTCGTGAAGCGCGTAAGCGGATTGATCAGAGCGGCTACAGCATTCGCCTTGAAGTCGACGGTGGTGTGAAGATTGATAACATTGCGCAAATCGCGGCAGCGGGTGCAGATATGTTCGTTGCCGGTTCGGCCATCTTTGGCCATCCGGATTACAAGAAAGTGATCGACGACATGCGGAACGAGCTGGAGAAAGCGAATGGCTCATTTCACTGATATTCGTGGGCTGGCCTTTGACCTAGATGGTACGCTGGTTGACAGCGCGCCGGGGCTGGCGGATGCGATCGATTTGACGCTGGCAGACCTGGCGTTGCCTGCTGCTGGCGTGGCGCGCGTGTCAACGTGGATTGGGAATGGTGCCGACGTTATGATGTGCCGTGCGCTGACCTGGGCGCTCGGACGCGAGCCACACCCGGACGAGCAGCGTGATGCGCGTGTGCTGTTTGACAAACATTATGCCAGCACGGTGGAGGCGGGCAGTACCCTGTTTCCTCAGGTCAAAGAGACGCTGACACGGTTACAGGCCACAGGCATGCCGATGGCGATTGTGACCAATAAGCCGACGCCGTTTGTCGCGCCGCTGCTGCAATCGCTGGGAATCGACCAGGCGTTTTCGTTGATCATTGGTGGCGATGATGTGGTGGTTAAAAAACCGCATCCTGCCGCGATTTTTCTGGTGTTGGGTAAATGGGGGCTGCTGCCCTCACAACTGCTGTTTGTCGGGGATTCACGCAATGATATTCTGGCCGCGCAGTCTGCCGGCGTACCCAATGTCGGCATGACGTTTGGCTATAACTATGGTGAACCTATTGCCAGCAGCCAGCCCGATCTGACCCTTGACTCTTTTGACGAACTTTTGCCCGCTATCGGGCTGTAATTTATCAGGACATAAGCATGAGCAAACCCATCGTTTTCAGCGGCGCACAGCCGTCCGGCGAACTGACCATTGGCAACTATATGGGGGCGCTGCGTCAGTGGGTGCAGATGCAGGACGATTTCCACTGCATTTACTGTATCGTCGATCTGCACGCCATCACCGTGCGCCAGGATCCGGTTGCACTGCGTAAAGCCACCTTAGATACGCTGGCGCTCTATCTGGCCTGCGGCATCGATCCCGAGAAGAGCACCATCTTTGTTCAGTCGCATGTGCCGGAGCACACGCAACTCAGCTGGATTCTGAACTGCTACACCTATTTCGGTGAGCTGAGCCGCATGACCCAGTTCAAAGACAAATCCTCACGCTATGAAGAAAACATCAACGCGGGTTTGTTCAGTTATCCGGTGCTGATGGCTGCCGACATTCTGCTTTACCAGACCGCGCAGGTACCGGTGGGTGAAGATCAGAAACAGCATCTTGAGCTGAGCCGTGATATTGCGAGCCGGTTTAATGCGTTGTATGGCGATATCTTCAAGGTGCCGGAGCCATTCATTCCAAAATCAGGCGCACGCGTGATGTCGCTGCTGGAACCGACGAAAAAGATGTCTAAGTCGGATGATAACCGCAACAATGTGATCGGCCTGCTTGAAGATCCCAAATCGGTGGTTAAAAAGATTAAGCGTGCGATGACCGACTCTGAAGAGCCGCCGGTTATCCGCTATGACATTAAAGAGAAAGCGGGCGTCTCGAATCTGCTGGACATCCTGTCAGGCGTAACCGGTACGCCGGTGACCACGCTGGAGCAGGCGTTCGAAGGCAAAATGTACGGGCACCTGAAAGGCGCGGTCGCAGAAGCCGTATCGGGCATGCTGACAGACCTGCAGGAACGTTATCATCGCTTCCGCAACGACGAGGCGTTACTGGAAAAGGTGATGCGTGACGGTGCACAGAAAGCCCGTGCCCAGGCGCAGGAAACCCTGAAAAAAGTCTATGAAGCGGTCGGGTTTGTTTCTCAACCCTGATCGGTAACGTTGTAAGTCAAACGGCGAGCGAAGGCTCGCCGTTTTGATTTTCCCCCCGGCGTAATGGGCGGCGCAGGCTGACCACGCTGCCGACAAAGGAAAATGACGGCTAGGTACCACGCGCAAACGGAGCGGAACGTGTGCCAACCCTTCTTGCGTTTCGCTTTCGGTAATCATGTCATCTTATTCGTCCCCGACCTTTTGCTGTCGCGCCTGACCTGTCCGCAGAGGCAGGGCACCGGTTCAGCCTCGTACGCGCTAAGTGATTTAAATAACGAATAAAGTCATCTGGAGCACGGCAGAGAGATCGTGTTAGCTTTACTTCGCAGCGCTTAACGCATGAGGAGCCCGGAATGACAACAGCATCACTTCGCTGGATAAACAATCTGCGTTTGCCCACCCGGGAAGGGCTGTGGCAGATAGAGATCGTGGAAGGAAAAATCGCCCGCATCACGGCGCAGCCTCAGCAGCTGTCAGCCGAGGGCGCAGCACTGGATGCGGAAGGCGGCCTGGCGTACGCGCCTTTTATTGAGCCTCATATTCACCTGGATACCACCCAAACGGCGGGTGAACCGGCCTGGAATCAGTCCGGCACGCTGTTTGAAGGTATTGAGCGCTGGGCAGAGCGGAAAGCCTTATTGAGTCATGAGGATGTAAAACGGCGCGCGATGCAAACGCTGAAATGGCAGATCGCGAATGGCATACAGTTTGTGCGCACGCATGTGGATGTGTCCGATCCGACGTTAACCGCCCTCAAGGCTATGCTGGAACTGAAAGCGGAGATGGCGCCCTGGATCACGATTCAAATCGTGGCGTTCCCGCAGGAAGGCATTCTGTCTTACCCTAATGGCGAAGCGCTACTTGAAGAAGCGCTGCGACTCGGCGCGGATGTCGTCGGCGCGATTCCCCATTTTGAGTTCACGCGGGAGTACGGCGTGGAATCCCTGCATAAAGCGTTCGCGCTGGCCAACCGTTACGACAGGCTGGTGGACGTGCACTGTGACGAAATTGACGATGAGCAGTCACGCTTCGTCGAAACCGTTGCCGCGCTGGCACACCGTGACGGGATGGGTGCGCGCGTCACGGCAAGCCATACCACAGCGATGCACTCGTATAACGGGGCTTATACTTCTCGTCTGTTTCGCTTACTGAAGCTCTCCGGCATCAACTTTGTTGCCAATCCCTTGGTGAATATTCACCTACAGGGTCGCTTTGACAGCTATCCCAAACGCCGCGGCATTACCCGGGTGAAAGAGCTGCTGGAGGCGGAGATTAACGTCTGTTTTGGCCATGACGACGTATTCGATCCCTGGTATCCGCTGGGTACGGGCAATATGCTTCAGGTGCTGCATATGGGATTACATGTGTGTCAGCTGATGGGGTACGAGCAAATTAATGCCGGGCTCGATCTGATTACACGCAACAGTGCCAACACGCTGAATTTAGCAGAGTACGGTATTCAGCGCGGTCATGAAGCCAGTTTTATCATTCTGCCCGCAGAGAACGGTTTTGATGCGGTCAGGCGGCAGGTGCCGGTGCGTTATTCGCTTCGGCGTGGAAAGGTCATCGCGGCGACGCAGCCCGCAGAGAGCAAAATCTGTCTGGACACTTGGGAAGCGGTGACCTTCAGGCGTTGAAGCAAAGGGCGGCGCGTTGCCGCCGCCCTGAGAGGATTAATGCGTGATATGACCGTGCGAGCGGTGTTTGGTCACCAGGCCCAGCAACGCACACATGATAAACACCACGGCGTACAGACCATTTGCCGTTAGCAGCGCGCTGTGCACGCCGCTGTTTTTCACAATGGGTGACGTAACGACGAAGGTCAGCATGGTACCCACGGTGCCACAGGTCAGAATAAAGTTAACCAGCTTGGGAGACGCGACTTTGGTTTGTAGAGAGCCGAGCGTAATGATGGTGGTATAGATCGCGCTTGAGCTGAAGCCCAGCGTCAGAATAATCCACCGCAACATGCTTGCATCCTGGCTGCTTACGAACCAGTACATCAGCACCGTGGCCAGTCCTGCCAGTACCATCAGAATACGTTGCAGATCGAAGAAGCGCAGCAGGAAGCTGAATACCCACATGCCGACCATATAAGCGGTCCAGAAGCTTCCTACCAGTTGACCGGCATCATCAATATTCATGCCCATCACTTTGGTGGCATATTCAGGCACCCAGGAAATAAAGCCGAGCTGGCCAAGAATGTAGCATAAGGCGGCAATCGCCAGTAACAGTACGCCCAGTCCCCATTTTTCTTTTTCAACCGTTGGGCTGTTCTCTGGCTTACGCAGAACCGGAAACTCCACGAATAACGTCATGATAAAAATACCGACGTAAATGACGCCAATGCAGACGTAAACCCAGTACCACGGCAGATGACGTGCCAGTAAAATGCCGGCCAGAATCGGGAAAATGGTGCCAGCCATACTAAAGAAGGAATCCGTGAACAGCAGGCGTGAACCCCGTTGGCGGCCTTCGTACATGTGGGTAATCAGGAACGTCCCAATCGACATGGTGATACCACTGACGACGCCCAGTACGAACATGCACAGCGAAAATACCGACAGATCCCGGCTGGTCATCAGTCCGATAACGGCTAATACCATCAGCACAAAGCCAAAAATCAACTGGCGTTTGAGCGGCACAATGACCATCAACCAGGCATTAAGGAAAACGGCAGCCAGGATGCCACTGTTCAGGAAAGTGAAGGTGTTACCCATACTGTCGATGGGAATCTGGAAATCTTTCGCGATATCACCCATTACCATACCGGTGACAATCACTAGGGCACCGGTGAGCGCATAGGAAAGAAAGCTAATCCAGGTAAGGCCGATACGATTACGATTTGTCATGTTCTGAACCTGTTGGGAAGCGGGAGCGCTGAAGCGGCAGAAATTGTAAACGGAACCGTGATCTTAATAAACTAAGAGTGAAAACTGTTGTCATTGATTTCATCAATACTGTGATTTTAGTCACGAAGCGGAAGCAATCTTTTTCAGGCGTTTTTGGGTGCGTTTAGCGTAAATATAGGTAAAACGCTGGCTCTTGTATTACATGCTCTTTACGATCAATATCGTTTTTGAGCTAAATAACTGCTCGGAATAGTAGATCACTTAGAGGGAACTCAGTCCGGTTTATGCGATCTGATCAATCGCTGAATATCCCAAATCACCAGCCGGACTGAGCAATGTCGATCATAGCACCAATACCCAGAACCGAACGACGCCTGATGCAGAAAACTATCCATAAAACAAAGGACAAAAACCACGCCCGGCGGCTCACCGCCATGCTGATGCTGCATCGTGGTGACACCGTCAGTCATGTTGCCAGAACACTCTGCTGTGCCCGCTCATCGATTGGT
>NZ_VZPF01000011.1 GCF_008801695.1 Pantoea stewartii subsp. stewartii | reverse complement strand
ACGTGGTTGCGTTACGTCATCGGTCATATACAGGACTGGCCGGTGAACCGGGTCCGCGATCTGCTGCCATGGAAGGTCGAGCTTCCCTCTGCCTGAACGTCAATACGGTCTGAATGCGACGCTTACCTGGAAGGCGACGATAACGAACACTATTCTGACAGCGATGAGCGCATGTCGATTGGCGCGCCACTGGGGCGGTTACTGGGGTTAACCCGCCTCGGCATTCACCATGAAAGGCTGTTGCCCGGACGCCGCATGTCCTATCCGCACGCGGAGAGCGCGGAAGAAGAGTTTATCTTTGTGCTTGAAGGTCATCCTGACGCCTGGATAAACGGTGAGTTGTACCCGCTGTCGCCGGGCGATGCCGTTGCTTTTCCGGCCGGAACCGGCATCTGCCATACCTTTATCAACAACCGCGACCATGAGGCGCGCTTTTTAGTGGTGGGCGAGGTGAGCAAACCCGAAAACCGTATTACTTATCCGCTCAATCCGGACTACGAAGCAACCCGTGAGGACAGGTGGCTGAATCCGCCTGAACAGACGATGGGCAAGCATCCCGGTTTGCCCGACAAAAATTAAGATTTTACGGCATCATCCAGCCAGTGCTGAAAGCGAGAGTAAGGAACATAAAGGGCGACGTCTTTATACAACGTCTTGCCGCTGTGGTTATCGTTAATGCGCTGGCTGTAGCCGACAATCACGCCAGCCAGTGTGTCGTCAGAGGCATTGTAAACCGCGCCACCAGACATCCCTTTCACTACGCCGGCATTCGCTGCCACCACCACACAGTTAGCTTTGTTCCAGTCATTGGCCAGCGTGGTATTCACCAGATTCTGACCGGTTGAGCTGACCGGCATGGCCGAGATAAAGCTGTACCCGTAAAGGTTTACCTTGTCGCCAATGTGGCTGTTACGGAAGGCAGGAGGAAGGTTGGCTTCGCTGTTCTTGTGGTAGACCACCGCCAGGTCGCACTCCGGATGCCAGGCTTTCACCCGGTAAAGCGAATATTTCGCCACGTGGGCCGCCGTGAGGCTGTAGTCCGGGGTCAGGGGAATGGTCGTACCCAGCGTGCCCAGCCCCATGATGGTTGGAATGCCGGTAACGGTCATATCAACCCGCTTTTCAGCTTCTTTACTGTACTCATAGTGACCGACTGAGCAACCCGTTAAGCCCAGTACCAGTAAGAGGGTAAGCCGTTGCATTATTCTCTCTCCGCGTCAGTTGGACTGCATTTCATCTGGCGATTCATAAGAGCTTTATCGGCAACGCTAATACTTTATTGATAACTAAAATCGGTATTAGCTAAAAAACGGCTACTTCGCTGGCAACCTTTCTGCTTGTTTTAAGTGGCGGGCTATCCCTTTCTCCTTAACCTCATGTTTAATAAGCATAGTTCATCTTACTGTCAATTATTGCCTTTCCTGCAATACAGTGTTGCCTCTGTGTGAGTATCCGATGACAGTCAGCTATGGTGTAATACAGAATGTGACAGAGATCATAAATTATAGCCTGTTCATCGCGATGCACGCGGAAGCAACCGCGTCGCAATAATCATATTTGGGAGAGTGTTATGCCTGTGGCATTACTGGCATTGGCGCTGAGTGCGTTCGCCATCGGAACCACTGAGTTCGTTATTATGGGGTTACTGCCGGAAGTGGCAAACGATTTACAGGTGACCATTCCGTCAGCGGGCTGGCTCATCAGCGGCTATGCCCTGGGCGTGGCCATTGGCGCGCCGGTCATGGCACTGTTGACCGCGAAACTGCCACGCAAGAAAACGCTGATTCTGTTAATGGCCATCTTCATCATCGGTAACCTGTTGTGCGCGCTGGCGTACAGCTACAACCTTCTGATGCTGGCGCGGGTGATTACCGCCCTCTGTCACGGTGCGTTTTTTGGCATTGGCGCTGTGGTGGCTGCCAGTCTGGTGGCTGCCGATCGCCAGGCGTCCGCCGTGGCGCTGATGTTTACCGGCCTGACGTTAGCCAACGTATTAGGCGTGCCATTGGGGACCTGGTTTGGTCAGCTGTTTGGCTGGCGTGCCACCTTCTGGGGCGTTGCGGTAATTGGTGTGCTGGCCTTTATTGCGTTGATCACCAGCCTGCCGGGAAATAAAAACGAGAAGCCCGTCAATCTGGCCAGCGAAATCAGCGCGCTGGCAAACGGTAAACTGTGGCTGTCGTTACTGATGACGGTCTGTTTTGCTGCCGCCATGTTTACGCTGTTCAGCTATATTGCGCCGTTGCTGTTGCAGGTCACCGGCATCAGCGATCATGGCGTGAGCTGGACTCTGTTCCTGATTGGGGCGGGGCTGACGGCAGGCAATATTTTGGGCGGCAAACTGGCTGACCGCAATGTGGCGCTCAGCCTGACAGGCAGTTTCCTGCTGATCGCGCTGTTCTCACTGCTGTTTAGCTGGACCAGCCATGCGCTGTGGCTCGCGGAAATCACCTTGTTCCTTTGGGCGATGGCTACCTTCGCTACGGTACCCGGCTTGCAGATAAATGTCGTGCGCCACGGTAAGGAGGCACCAAATCTGGTGTCGACCCTGAACATTTCGGCCTTTAATGTCGGGAATGCACTGGGCGCCTGGGTAGGCGGAGCGGTTATTGCCCGTGGCTATGGGCTGACCAGCGTGCCGGTTGCCGCGGCCGCGCTGGCGGCGGTGGGGCTGATCGTCTGCGTGATCACCTTCCGTAAATCAGGCGGCGCGGCGGCCAGCGTACACGCCTAAACCAGCCTGGCCGCAATCAGCGCCGGAAAACGGGCAATCTGATGTTGAAGGTGCGCCGCAAACGCGTCAACCAGTGCTGAAGCCGGCCGGTGGCGCGGCCGGACCAGACTGACGGTAAAGGGCACCGCCACGCTAAACGGACGCATGACGATCCCGCTGTCAGCATAATCGAGTGCTGTCAGCGGATTAACGACAGAAATACCCACGCCAGCCTGCACCATCGCGCACACCGAGGCTGCGCTATGGGTTTCCATCACCATCCTGCGTGTCACGCCTTGCTCATGAAACAGTGCATCCAGTAACTGCCGATAGCTGTCCGTACGTGACAGGCTGACATAGTTCTCACCCGCAAAATCCTGCGGCGTAAGTAAGTTGCGCTGCGCCAGAGGATGCTGTTTCGGTAAGACACAGACTTCATCGCAGGTCAGTAAAGCCTGGCGATCGGTACCGGCAGGTGCGTGCAGCGTTTCTGTCAGGCCCAAATCATAGCGCTGTGCCGACAGCCACTCTTCCAGCAGCGGTGAATCCTGCGGAATGATGTTCAGGCTGACGTCGGGATAGCGTTGTAAAAACGTCTGACAAATGGGCGGCAGCAACGATTGTGAGAAGGCCGGCAGACAGGCAATCGACAGCTCGCCCTGACGAAACTGCCGCAAACCTTCTGCCGCATCCATAATGCGGTCCAGCCCATACCACGAGCGCTGCACCTCTTCAAACAGGCGTAGTCCCTGCACCGTCGGTTGCAGACGGCCACGCACGCGCTCAAACAGTTGCAGACTCAACTGCCGTTCAAGCCGCGCCAGTTCACGGCTGACCGTGGGCTGTGAGGTTTGCAGCAGCGTGGCGGCCTGGGTGAGGTTGCCGCTGGTCATCACGGCATGAAAGATCTCGATGTGGCGCCAGTTAATCGTGGCCATGGGATATCCCATATCATTTATGCATAGATGCTATTAAAACAGATATTTTTCGGCATGGCACGAATCTGGCTTAATAGGAGGATTGCCACAGGAGACATGCTATGCCGCGTCCGTTAAACACCACAGAAACCGCCCTCAACGTTGATCATCTGCTGCCGCTTGCCCGCCAGTATTCTGGCCCGTTCTGGGCTTATGATGCGCAGGTGATTCAGCAGCGTATTGCACAGCTTCACGCTTTTGATGTGGTGAGCTTTGCTCAAAAAGCCTGTTCAAATACGCACATCCTGCGCCTTATGAAATCGGCCGGGGTTAAAGTGGATTCCGTTTCGCTGGGCGAAATTGAGCGCGCCCTCGTGGCTGGTTTTACGCCCGGCGGTGACGACATCGTGTTTACGGCTGACGTGCTGGATGAACCTACACTCGCCAGAGTTGCAGAACTAAAGGTGCCGGTGAATGCCGGTTCGGTCGATATGCTGCATCAGCTGGGTGCGGTTTCGCCAGGGCACGCGGTCTGGCTGCGTATCAATCCGGGATTTGGTCATGGCCACAGCCAGAAAACCAATACCGGCGGTGAAAACAGTAAACATGGCATCTGGCCGAGTGATTTGCCTGCTGCTCAGGCGGCGATTGAGCAATATGGATTGCGCCTGATCGGCATTCACATGCATATCGGCTCGGGCGTGGACTATGCGCACCTGCAGCAGGTCTGCGATGCCATGGTCGATCTGGTGGTGGCGTTCGGTCAGGATCTGGAGGCGATTTCTGCGGGCGGCGGTTTATCCATTCCCTATCACTATGGGGAGGAAGCGATTGATACCGATCACTATTTTGGCCTGTGGGACGCCGCGCGCCAGCGTATTGCCTCACATCTGGGCCACGCCGTGAAGCTGGAAATTGAACCGGGCCGTTTCCTGGTAGCGGAGTCAGGCGTGCTGGTGTCGCAGGTGCGGGCCGTTAAAGAGATGGGCAGCCGTCACTTTGTGCTGGTGGATGCCGGATTCAGCGATCTTATGCGCCCATCGATGTACGGCAGCTATCACCATATCTCCCTGATGGCTGGCGACAACCGACAGATTGATGAACAGGATACGCGTGAAAGCGTTGTCGCGGGGCCACTTTGCGAGTCCGGCGATGTGTTTACCCAGCTTGAAGGGGGCAAAGTGGAAACGCGGGCGATTCCCGACGCGAAAGTCGGCGACTATCTGGTGTTCCACGATACCGGGGCGTACGGTGCGTCCATGTCCTCTAACTACAACAGTCGACCGCTGATTCCGGAAATCCTGTTTGAAAACGGCACGCCACGCGAGATTCGTCGCGCGCAGCGTATCGAGGATCTGCTGGCTCTGGAATTGGGTTAACGCAGGCTGGCAGTCAGGACTGCCAGCCGCACTTGCGGCTGGCACATGGCATCAAGGTGCAGGGTAGGTATAACGGCGGTGAATCGCCTCAAGCTCTTCCAGAATCTCACTACTGAGCGTCAGGTTGGCGCTGTCGATATTGATCTTTAACTGATCCAGCGTGGTGGCGCCCAGCAGCGTGCTGGAAACAAACGGCTGCTGGCGAACAAACGCCAGAGCCATTTGCGAGGGATCGATCTGATGCTTGTTTGCCAGCGCCACATATTCTGCGACTGCCAGCTGAGACTGCTCGCCACTGTAGCGGGTAAACCGGCTAAACAAGGTATTACGTGCACCAGCAGGCTGTGCACCGTTCAGGTATTTCCCACTTAGCGTACCAAAAGCCAGGCACGAATAGGCCAGCAGTTCCACGCCTTCATGCTGGCTGATTTCCGCCAGGCCCACCTCAAAACTGCGGTTCAGCAGGCTGTAGGGATTCTGAATAGAAACAATGCGCGGTAACTCATGCTTTTCTGCCAGTTGCAGGTAACGCATCACGCCCCAGGGGGTTTCATTAGAGACGCCGATGTAGCGAATTTTACCGGCCCGCACCTGTTCTGCCAGCGCTTCCAGCGTTTCCAGCAGGGTCACCGGGACGCTGGAAGCGCTGTACTGATAGCCAAGTTTGCCAAAGAAGTTGGTCTGGCGCTGCGGCCAGTGCAGCTGGTACAGGTCGATATAATCGGTATTCAGGCGCTTCAGGCTGGCATCCAGCGCTTCGCGAATGTTCTTACGATCCAGCGCCATATTAGGGCGAATGGAGGCATCGTTGCCGCGGGTCGGCCCTGCGACTTTACTGGCGAGAATGATTTTATCGCGGCTGCCGGTCTTTTTTAACCAACTGCCAATGTACTTTTCGGTCAGGCCCTGGGTTTCCGGGCGAGGCGGCACCGGATACATTTCGGCAGTATCGATCAGGTTGATGCCGGAACTGATCGCAAGATCCAGTTGCGCGTGGGCGTCGGCTTCGCTGTTTTGCTCACCAAACGTCATGGTGCCCAATCCAAGCTGACTCACTTCCAGCGTGCTATGGGGGATACGGTGATAATGCATTGCCGGCTTCCTTTTCTCTGAGGATGGATATTGTGTCTTAAGGGACTATAGCGCGAGGCGTAGCGGCTAAGAAAGGGAAACAACAAGGAGAAACAGCCTGCCGGGTAGGGAAAGGTCGACAGGCCTGCTCGTTTCGCATTTAACGCTCAATGATGGTTGATACTTCATCACTGTTAATCTGTACCGTATGGCCTGACTGATCGGTGTACTGTACCAGTCCGGTCTCCTTATCAATGCTGGGTTTGCCTTCCGTCATAATCATGCGACCGTCTTTTGTCGCCATCACATAATCAGAACTACAACCACCTAATGTCACTGCGGCAACGGCCGCCAATATAATCTTACTCAGCCCTTTCATTGTGCTTATCCTCGCAACGCGTCCACTGTAAAAAAGTGTAGTAATAAATCCTTTTACCGATTGGGTTAATCGTATCAATCTGAAAATAGGTGGGCGGCAGGCCGCCGCCCTTGACAACGCTAGCTGACTTTTTTCTTACTGCGCATCAGGTTAAGGCACTCAACGGCCATCGAGAAGAACATGGCAAAATAAATGTAACCTTTTGGTACATGCACGCCGAAACTCTCCAGAATGAGGGTGAAACCCACCAAAATCAGGAAAGAAAGCGCCAGCATTTTGACCGACGGATGACGGTCAACAAATTCGCCAATACTGCGTGCCGCAAACATCATCATTAAGACGGCAATCACCACGGCGGCCATCATAATAAACAGATGGTCTGAAAGGCCGACGGCTGTAATAACCGAGTCGAGGCTGAAAATAATGTCGAGCAACATAATCTGCACAATCGCTCCCAGGAACGAATGCACATTGGATTTGTGTTCGGTTTCCTCACCTTCGATAGTTTCATGGATTTCCATGCTGGATTTCCAGAGCAGAAATAAGCCACCAAACAGCAGAATAAGATCGCGCGCTGAGAACGGATGATCCATCAGGGTAAACAGGGGATTGGTCAGTTTTGCTACCCAGGCAATCGAGGCCAGCAGTCCCAGCCGCATCAGCATCGCGCCCATCAGACCAATGCGCCGTGCGCGGGCTTGCTGATGTTTAGGCAGTTTTGCCACCACTAATGACAAAAAGATAATGTTATCAATGCCCAGAACCACTTCCAGAATGGTCAGGGTGCCCAACGCCAGCCAGGCGTTAGGATCGGAAATCCACTCGAACATACCTGCACTCGTATCCTAAACGAAAAGTAAACGAAGATTATACGCACCTAATCTGTCGAACTCACATTTAAATAGTGCATGGCCTGGGGAAAGGGGATTCAGAGAAGAAAATGGCGGGCAAGCAGCGGGGCGGTAAAGCTTTTCTTGAGATAAAACCCGCGCGGTAACGTCATAATGGGCTGTCCCTGTTCGCCGATCCCTTCGGTCAGGGCCCGGCTGTTAGCCGCTTTGGGACGAATTTGCAGCCAGGCACCATGACGGGCAGTAATACGTTCCACCTGACCCAGCACAATCATATCCATAAGTTCTTCCCAGTCCTGACGCAGCATGTCTTCTTCTTGTGCCGTCGGGCTCCACAGCAAGGGCGCGCCTACCCGGCGCTCGCCAGGGGGAATATCACGCTCACCCTCAACCGGCATCCACAGTACGCGAGCCAGTTTATGGCGAACATGACTGTTTTCCCACGTCACGCCGCTGTTACCGGTCAGCGGTGCAACGCAGACAAATGTGGTTTCCAGCGGTTTGCCTTCACGATCGACAGGGATAGTTTTCAACTCAATGCCCAGATGCGCAAAATCCTGCTCGGCTTTACTGCCTGCGCTGGCCCCCAAATGCCATTCCAGCAGCATGCCCACCCAGCCTTTATCGCGCTTCAGATTGGCTGGCGTTGGAATGCCGGCCTGTTCTGCCAGACAGTGTAAAGGTAAACCTGCCAGTGCCTGCGCCCGCGCGAACAGTACCGATTCGTTTTCAGGTGGCTCTGGAAGAGTGATCATATGCGTAACCCGGTATGGTTAAAAAATAAGCGCCCTGCGGCCTGTCAGGTTTTCCACAGGAATGAGCAGGGTAGGGCGCGCATAATAACATGAAACATAGTGCTTTTTTAAGAATGCACCGCCTCATGCTGTTAACGACGGGTCAGGTTATCCCAACTTGCTATCAACAATGAACAGGATCTTATGACCAGTTATCCACAGAAAGATGGGATAACCTGGCATCAGACGGGTTACTGGTTCGATTTACAGCCTTGACTTTGCTGTTTTTTAGCAAAAATTAGCCGGTTTGCTGCAAGCTTGAACCGATCTCTGTGGATAAAAAGCCGGGTGGTGGATCTTTAGCCAATTGTCAGCGGCAGGACATTATACAATGTCACTCAGACGAATTTATTCAAACCTCAGCAGAGAAATAGTCTTATATTTCAATGGCTATTTCGGAATCACAGTAAAGCGTATTCAGATTCCTTCCAACGGGTTATTCAGTTAACTCCCGTGTTCTACACAAAGCTATCCACAGAAAACGTGAATAAGATCGATGTTTTATCGGTACTTTGTTTATAACTTTGCATTCTTCTGTGAGTTATCCCGAGATTACGGTCCCCATTGCCCGCGAATCCAGTGGTTTACCGCCTGTAAGGAGTGTGAAACAATCAGACCATTCAAATTTAGCTTTTGAGGTAGTCCAGTGATCGATGATGATGGCTACCGCCCGAATGTTGGTATCGTAATTTGTAACAGGCAGGGACAAGTGTTATGGGCCAGGCGCTTTGGACAGCACTCCTGGCAATTTCCTCAGGGAGGCATCAATCCCGGTGAAACCGCAGAACAGGCGATGTATCGCGAATTGTTCGAAGAAGTAGGGTTACACAGAAAGGATGTCCGAATACTTGCATCTACCCGTAACTGGTTGCGCTACAAATTGCCAAAACGTTTGGTGCGTTGGGACACAAAACCGGTTTGTATTGGTCAGAAACAAAAGTGGTTTCTTCTGCAGTTGATGTGCAGTGATGCAGATATTAATGTGCAACACAGTAGCACGCCGGAATTCGACGGCTGGCGCTGGGTGAGCTTTTGGTATCCGGTACGTCAGGTTGTCTCTTTTAAACGCGATGTGTACCGTCGGGTGATGAAGGAGTTTGCAGGCGTTGTCATGTCCATGCAGGAGAGTGCGGTGCAGCGAAATCATCCTGCCCATCGACGTAAAAGAGGATAGGCCACGCCCTTTATGCTCACTCAGTTGCGAGAAATTGTTGAAAAGGTGGCGAGTGCGCCCCGTCTGAACGAAGCACTCGACATCCTGGTTAATGAGATCTGTCTGGCGATGGAAACGGAAGTCTGTTCCGTTTATCTGGCCGATCACGATCATCGCTGTTATTACCTGATGGCGACGCGCGGTCTGAAAAAACCGCGTGGCCTGACGGTGAAACTGGCGTTTGATGAAGGGATTGTGGGCCTGGTCGGTCGCCTGGCCGAGCCTATCAACCTGGCTGATGCGCAGAGCCATCCGAGCTTTAAATACATCCCCTCCGTTAAGGAAGAACGCTATCGCTCTTTCCTTGGTGTGCCCATCATCAGTCGCCGCCAGCTTCTGGGTGTGCTGGTGGTGCAGCAGCGCGAGCATCGCCAGTTCGACGAAAGCGAAGAGTCTTTTCTGGTTACGCTCGCCACCCAGCTAGCGGCCCTGCTGTCACAATCGCAGCTGAGCCAGCTTTTTGGCCAGTATCGGCAGGCCCGTGTTCGCGCCATCGCGGCCGCGCCGGGTGTGGCGGTTGCGCCGGGCTGGGTGGATGAAACTCAACCCCTGCTCGATCAGGTCTCCGCGGCCTCCACGCTGGATCCACTGCGCGAACGTGAGCGCTTGTCACTGGCGATGAGCGAAGCCGCTAGTGAGTTTCGTCGCTTCAGTAAACGCTTTTCTGCCAGCGCGCAGAAAGAAAGCGCGGCAATCTTCGATCTCTACTCGCACCTGTTAACGGATGCCCGCCTGAAAAAAGATCTCTTCGATGAGATCGAACGCGGATCCGTGGCCGAGTGGGCAGTCAAAACCGTGATTGAAAAGTTTGCCGCGCAGTTTGCCAGCCTGACGGATAGCTATCTGAAAGAGCGCGCGGGCGATCTGCGGGTGCTTGGACAGCGGTTGCTGTTCCACCTTGATGATTCCCTGGTGGGCGTCAATGCCTGGCCCGAACGCTTTGTATTGGTAGCCGATGAGCTGACAGCGACAACGCTCGCCGAGATCCCGCATGATCGCCTGGCCGGTATTGTGGTGCGTGACGGCGCCGCGAATTCGCACGCCGCGATCCTGACCCGCGCCATGGGGATCCCCACGGTCATGGGCGCAGACATTCAGCCCGGCCAGCTCAATAAGCGCCTGCTGATTGTCGATGGCTATCGTGGTGAACTGCTGATCGACCCTGAACCGGTGATCGTGCAGGAGTACCAGCGGTTAATCAATGAAGAAAATGCCCTCAGCAAGATGGCTGAAGGCGGTGTAGACAGACCGGCAGAACTGAGAAGCGGTCAGCGCATACAGGTGATGCTTAATGCGGGACTGAGCCCGGAGCATGAGCAAACGCAGGGCAGTTGGGTTGACGGCATCGGTCTTTACCGTACGGAAATCCCGTTTATGCTGCAAAGCGGATTCCCGTCAGAAGAAGAGCAGGTGGCACAGTATCAGGGCATGTTACAGCTCTTTCACGACAAGCCCGTTACGCTGCGTACGCTGGATATCGGGGCCGATAAACAACTGCCTTACATGCCGATTAGCGAGGAGAACCCGTGTCTGGGCTGGCGCGGGATTCGATTGACGCTCGATCAACCGGAAATTTTTCTGGTGCAGGTGCGCGCGATGCTGCGTGCGAATGCCGCCTCCGGCAACCTGAGCATCTTACTGCCGATGATCAGCCACATTGATGAGATCGACGAGGCCAAACGGCTGATTCAGCGTGCCGGTGCAGAAGTGGAAGAGATGCTCGGCTATGCGATTCCGAAGCCGCGCATCGGCATCATGATTGAAGTGCCCTCCATGCTGTTTATGATCCCGCATCTGGCCTCGCGTGTTGATTTTATCTCGGTAGGCACCAACGATCTGACCCAGTATTTGCTGGCGGTCGATCGTAACAATACGCGCGTGGCGAATCTGTACGATTCCCTCCATCCGGCCATGTTGCGCGCACTGCAGGCCATTTCTGTTGAAGCCCATTTGGCGAATCTGGAATTGTGTTTGTGTGGTGAAATGGCGGGCGATCCGACCTGCGTGGCGCTGTTGGTGGGAATGGGATATCACCACCTCAGTATGAACGGGAAAAACGTCTCGCGTGTTAAATACCTGCTGCGTCATCTGGATTACGAAGAAACGCAGAAGCTCAGCACCCAGGCGCTTAAAGCCTCGTCAGCGACGGAGGTACGCCAGATGATGTCGGCGTTTATGGAACAGCGTGGTCTGGGCGGTCTGATCCGCGGCGGGCGTTAACCCAGGTTACATTTCTGCGACTACGCAAAAAACTGGCTGTGCTATGATGCACAGCCTTAATTTATGTGCATCACGTCCCCTTTCAGGGCAGAAAAAAAACGGTGAATGATGAATAACGGCTACATCGCATTTCCACAGTTTGATCCGGTGATTTTCTCAATCGGACCGCTTTCGCTTCACTGGTACGGGTTGATGTATCTGGTGGGATTTGTGTTCGCCATGTGGCTGGCGGTGCGCCGCGCGAACAAACCCGGCAGCGGCTGGAAAAAAGAGGAAGTCGAAAACCTGTTGTATGCCGGCTTCCTGGGGGTTTTCCTGGGCGGACGTATCGGTTACGTGCTGTTTTATAACCTGCCGCTGTTCCTGGTAAATCCGCTTTACCTGTTCAAAGTCTGGGATGGCGGCATGTCGTTCCACGGCGGTCTGATTGGCGTCATTCTGGTGATGCTGATTTTTGCGCGCCGTACCAAACGTCATTTCTTCCAGGTTGCTGATTTTATTGCCTCTCTGATTCCGTTCGGCCTCGGTGCCGGTCGTCTGGGCAACTTTATCAATGGTGAACTGTGGGGCCGTGTCGATCCCAATTTCCGTTTCGCCATGCTGTTCCCCGGCTCGCGCAGCGAAGATATCGCGCTGGCGGCTAACAATCCACAATATCAGGCACTGCTGAACACCTATGGCGTCCTGCCGCGCCATCCTTCACAGCTCTATGAACTGTTCCTTGAAGGCATTGTGTTGTTCATTATCCTGAACCTGTTTATTCGCAAACCCCGCCCGATGGGCAGCGTGTCCGGCCTGTTCCTGATCGGCTACGGTTGCTTCCGCTTTATTGTTGAGTTCTTCCGTCAGCCCGACGCGCAACTGGGTTTGCTCACCGGCGGCCTGAGCATGGGACAAATACTGTCTCTGCCGATGATCATCGCCGGTGTGATTATGATGATTTGGGCGTACCGTCGACGTCCGCAGCAACAACTTCACGAGGAAAAATGAAACAGTATCTGGACTTAATGCGCTACGTGCTGAACGAAGGCACACCAAAATCTGACCGTACCGGTACAGGCACGCTTTCAATTTTTGGTCACCAGATGCGTTTTAATCTGCAGGATGGCTTTCCCCTGGTCACGACTAAAAAGTGCCATGTTCGCTCCATCATTCATGAGCTGCTGTGGTTTCTGCAAGGGGACACCAACATTGGTTACCTGAAAGAAAACAATGTCTCTATCTGGGATGAGTGGGCAGATGAGCAGGGCAATCTGGGACCGGTATACGGCAAACAGTGGCGTAGCTGGGGCACCGCCCGTGGCGAAGAGATTGATCAGATCACCAAAGTGATTGAACAGATCAAGCGCGATCCGGATTCCCGCCGCATCATTGTCTCGGCGTGGAACGTGGGCGAACTGGATGAAATGGCGCTGGCTCCGTGCCATGCCTTTTTCCAGTTCTACGTCGCGGATGGCAGGCTCTCCTGTCAGCTTTACCAGCGTTCCTGCGACATTTTCCTGGGGCTGCCGTTTAACATCGCCAGCTATGCGCTGCTGGTGCATATGGTCGCGCAACAGTGCGATCTGGAGGTTGGTGACTTTGTCTGGACCGGCGGCGATACGCACCTTTACAGCAACCACCTGGAGCAGGCGCGCCTGCAACTGACGCGCGAACCGCGTCCGTTACCGAAGCTGGTGATTAAACGCAAGCCTGCCTCGCTGTTTGACTATCGCTTCGACGATTTCGAGATTGAAGGTTACGATCCGCATCCCGCCATTAAAGCGCCGGTTGCGGTCTGAACACCCGCCGCCAGCATCCGCCCCGGTCTTGCCACAGCATGCCGGGGCGTTTTTTTTACAGCGATGTTGCGGCGCGGTGCACACTTGCACTGATCATGTCTTTATCCAGAGGAGTAATTCTGTAGCTTTGCTTCCAACCGGTGGCTTTCGGGCTTGCTGAAGCGCTCGCTGCTGCGGCACTCTGCCGCCATGAAAAGATCACAGTCAAAAGGGTTTACGCTGGCGGAGCTGCTGCTGGTGATGGTAATCGCTGGCATACTCAGCGCCTTTGCCACGCAAGGCTGGCAGCGCTGGCAGCAGCGTCAACAGCTTCGCGATACGGCGCTGCAACTGTAACACTTTCTGTTACGCGTCCGTGCTCAGGCCAATGCGCAAAACCGGGACCTGGTGCTGTGGCACCGCCCCACACAGCCCTGGTGTATCGGCGTGGCAGCACCGCCACAGAATGGCTGCAGTACGGCAAGCCGCCTGCACTTTATCGCGCCGTATGCGGACATCACCCTTCACGCCCTGCGTGGCGAGCCGGGTTTTTACGGACGCCGCAACGTGGCCAAAGCGGGCAGCATTGAGCTGCGCAATCGCGCCGGAAAAATACGGGTGATTATTTCTGCACGGGCGCGAATTCGTCTTTGCCGTATTGACGATGCGGACTGCGAATGAAAATGGCCGGGTTTAGTCTGCTGTAAATGCTCATCGCCATGGCGATCAGTGCGGTGCTGATGGTCAGTGCAGGACGCTTTATGCCGCGACTGTTGGCCGAAAACCTCAGGCTGCAACAACAGGTTCAACTGCGTCAGGAGTTACAGCAAATGCTGTCCACGCTGGAAAAAGCGATCCGGCGGGCGGGTTATTGCCACGGGGCGTGCGGAACGGGTGGCCTGATGACAGCCGAAGGCTGTGTGCTGATCCGGTTTGACGAGAACAGCAACGGTCAGTGGGAAGGGGTTACGCACAGTGAGAGCGATTACTACGGTTACCGGCTGCGACAACACCAACTGGAGATGCAGCGTGGTGTGGATAACTGCAACGGCAGTGGATGGGAACGGCTTTCCGATCCGGCTTTCCTTTCGATTGAGGCATTCGACGTGCGCCGTGAAGGCCGGCTGGTCACCGTTGTACTGCAGGGGCGAAGCGGGAACCGAACCGAAACGCTGGAAAGCCGGGTCGAAGGAATGAATCTGTGAACGTCGAGGGCAACAGTGCGCTGGGGATGGTACTCGTCATCCTGCTGACAGGCGGCATCACGCTTCAGGCCAGCCGCGAGATGCTGGCGCAGGGAATGTTTATCGTCGCCGATGAGCAACACGCTATTCAGGGGTTTTGGCAGGCCCAGTCGGCACTGCAATGGGGACTGACATTAACGTGGCCAACGCAACCACCTGCCACTTGCCAGCGCGAATCGCAGTATGGCTGGCAGGCGTGCCTGCATCGCGTGGACGATGAGAAGGGATTGCTTAAAGGTGAAACGCAAAAAGGTGATAAGGCGTTATGGTACTGGGTCAGGCTGGAGGGCAGCAAAATCAGTCCCTTGCCACAGGGCTGGATTGATTATTGCCCGCAATCCGCGCCGGAGCAGTGCCTGTGAGGCGGCAGGATTCAGCCTGCCGGAAGCCTTGTTTGCCCTGTTACTGATGGCCGTCAGCACCAGCGCCTTATTGCAGTATCACCGGGTGTTAACGCTCGGCTTTAGTCAGCAATGGCAGCAGCGTGAAGCCTGGCGTGTGGCGGAACAGCGGTTGTTGGGGCGCGAGATGGCGGGCTGGCAAACGCGGTCAGATAAAAAAACGGGGCCGGGCGGCTGCACGCTGGAAACGGTTACGGTGAGCGGTCCGCATCAACGTCAGGCCAGCCTGACGCGATTACACTGCTGAGCGGATGAGAATGGGTTTTCACGGTAGGCTTCAAATGCGATACGCGGTAGAATGAGTACCGTCTGCCATCGCCATGCCGTTTAGCGTTTCCACAGGAGTTTGCATGTTTCACGTTTATCACTCTAATCAGCTTGATCTGCTCAAAAGCCTGGCAGCGAGAGTGATTAAACTGGATCCGCTTGACGATCCCTTTGCGTCAGAAATGGTGCTGGTGCAAAGCCCGGGGATGGCGCAGTGGTTGCAGATGGAACTGGCGCGCACCTTTGGCATTGCGGCAAATATCGAATTCCCGCTCCCGGCCAGCTTTATCTGGGAAATGTTTGTGCGCGTCCTGCCAGACATTCCGCCGGAGAGCGCCTTCAGCAAAGCCAGCATGAGCTGGAAACTGATGCATCGTTTACCCACGTTGCTGCTGCAGGACGAGTTTGCCTCACTGCGCCATTATCTGAGTGACGACGGAGACAGGCGCAAACTTTTTCAGCTCAGCGCCCGCATTGCCGACCTGTTTGACCAGTATCTGGTTTACCGCGCGGACTGGCTTAACAGCTGGGAACGCGGTCAACAGATCGAGGGCCTGGGAGAGGCGCAGGTGTGGCAGGCCGCGTTGTGGCGTGATTTAGTCGATTATACCGACGCGCTGGGCCAGCCCAAATGGCATCGTGCCAACCTCTATGCGCGCTTTATTACCACGCTTGAGCAGGCACAAACCCGACCTGATAACCTGCCGCAGCGGGTGTTTATCTGTGGTATTTCAGCGCTGCCGCCGGTCTATTTACAGGCGTTGCAGGCGCTGGGGCGGCACGTTGATATCTATCTGCTGTTTACCAATCCCTGCCGTGATTACTGGGGCGATATTCAGGACTATGCGTTTCTGGCGAAGCTACAAAGCCGCCAGCGGCGGCGTCATGACCGGGAAGAATATCGCGGTTTATTCAGTGATGTGGCGCGCGCGCCAGCCCTGTTTAGTGAGCAAGGGGAACAACATCTGACTAACCCGCTGCTGGCCTCCTGGGGCAAGTTAGGCCGCGATAACCTCTTCCTGCTCAGCCAGATGGAGCTGAACAGCGAAATCGATGCGTTTGTTGACGTCGAAGAAGACAACCTGCTGCACTGCATGCAGCACGATCTTCTTAATCTGCAGGACAGGGCAATCATTGGCCTGACGGCGGATGAACTGGCTTACAGTGGGCAGAAACGGCGGCTGGACCCGCAGGATCGCTCTGTTGCCATCCAGGTTTGCCACAGTGCGCAGCGCGAAGTTGAAGTGCTACAGGATCATCTTCTGGCGTTGATGGAAGCCGATCCTGAGCTGAAAGCGCGGGATATTATCGTCATGGTGGCCGATATTGACGCTTACGCGCCTTTTATTCAGGCCGTGTTTGCAAACGCCCCGGCAGAACGCTATCTGCCGTTTGCCATTTCTGACCGTCGTGCCAGTCAGGCGCATCCTGCTATCGTTGCGTTTCTGCAATTACTGTCACTGCCGGACAGCCGGTTTGTCTCTGAAGATGTGCTGGCGCTGCTGGATGTCCCGGCCTTAGCGAATCACTTCTCGATTGACGAAAGCGGCCTGCGTCTGTTGCGCCGCTGGGTCAGCGAATCAGGCGTGCGCTGGGGGCTGGATGATGCCAGTGTGGAAGCGCTGGCTCTGCCGGTCACCGGTCAGCATACCTGGCGCTTTGGCTTGCAACGTATGCTGCTGGGATATGCAATGGAAAGCCAGCATGGCGACTGGCAAGGTATTCTGCCTTATGACGAATCAAGTGGGCTGGTCGCCGAACTGGCGGGCCATCTGGCCGAACTGCTGTCCCGGCTTAATCACTGGCGACAGGTCTTATCGGAGCCGCGCCCGCTGGAGGCCTGGCTGCCGCTGTGTCGCGAACTGCTGAATGCCTTTTTTACACCGGATACCGAAACAGAAGCGGCATTGCTGCTGGTGGAAGAGCAGTGGAAAACGCTGATTGAGTACGGTATGGACGCGCGTTTCAATGAGGCGATTCCGGTCGTGCTCCTGCGCGACGATCTGCGTGGGCGGCTGGATCAGCAGCGGATCAGTCAACGCTTTCTGGCCGGGCAAATCAATTTTTGTACCCTGATGCCGATGCGCTCGATTCCCTTCAGCGTGGTGTGCTTACTGGGGATGAACGACGGCGTTTATCCGCGCACCTTAGCGCCGCTGGGGTTTGACCTGATGCAGCAGCAGTCGCGCAAAGGTGACCGTAGCCGTCGTGATGACGACCGCTATCTGTTTCTGGAAGCCCTGATTTCCGCTCAGCAACAGCTCTATATCAGCTATATTGGCCGCGCTATTCAGGACAATACCGAACGTTACCCTTCGGTGCTGGTCACCGAATTGCTGGAGTATATCGGGCAAAGTTTATACCTGCCTGGCGACGAGGACAGGGAACTGGATGACAGCGCACAGCGGGTACGGGCACACCTGGAACATTTACACAGCCGGATGCCGTTTGCGCCGGAAAACTTCCAGCCTGCGTCAGCGGCACACAGCTTTGCTCGTGAATGGCTGCCTGCCGCGCAGGGCACCGGTCAGCCCCAGCCTGATTTTGTTCAGCCGCTGAGCACACCGCCTGTAGAGACATTAGCCTTCGAACAGTTTCTGCGCTTCTGGCGTCATCCGGTTCGGGCCTGGTTTCAGCAGCGCCTGGGGGTCAATTTCTGGCTTGAAGAAAATGAACTGCCCGACAGTGAACCCTTTGCTCTGGACAGCCTGGAGCGCTATCAAATCAATGCGCAGCTACTGAATGCGCTGGTAACAGGGGAGGACACCGATCGCCTTTATGCCCATCACCGCGCCGCCGGCAACTTACCTTATGGGGCGTTTGGCGAGCTGTTCTGGCAGGCTCAGCGCGAAGAGATGCAGGAGGTGGCCGCAGAGGTGATCACTCAGCGCAGTGAGGGTGAAAGTCGGGAGATCAATCTGGCACTGGCGGGCGTCAAATTAACCGGCTGGTTAACCCAGGTGCAGAGCGATGGCCTGCTGCGTTGGCGACCGGGTGTGCTGAATATCAATGACGGTTTATTACTGTGGCTGGAACATTTAGTTTATTGTGCACTGGGTGGAGACGGTAAAAGTCGGATGTTTGGCCGACAGCACAGCTACTGGTGCTTCCCTGCCGTGCCGCCGGACGAGGCGACTGATGCGCTGGCGCGCTATATGCAAGGCTATCTGCAGGGCATGCGCGAGCCTTTGATGTTGCTGACCAAAAGCGGTGGCGCCTGGCTTAATGCGTGTTTTGACAAGAAAAATCATCAGCTTATGACAGATGAGGCGACACAGCTCAAAGCCCGTAACGCTCTGCTTGCCGCCTGGGTCGGCGGTTACCAACAGGAAGGTGAGGGAAGCGATCCCTACCTGCAACGGTTATGCAGGGCACTGGATGAACCCCGGATACAGCAGATAACCGACGCGGCTGAATGCTGGTATTTACCGGTACTCCAGGCGCATCAGGACGACCGGTAAGCGACCGCTGCCGGGTAATGAAAACATCAAAAAGTTTGTTGTACTTTCAGCCGTTAATGCGCTCGCAACGCGGCTTTTGGGTAACGTAAGAGGTTTTACATGCGCACACATGCACGCTTGATCGCCGCCATTCTGCTGGGCTTACTGGCGCTGGCGGTACAAGCCGAAACCGGCGCGGGCTGGCAGCCTGTCAACACGCCCATCGGGAAAAGCGAACAGGATCCGCGTCAGTATCAGGCCATCACGCTGAATAATGGCATGACGGTGCTGTTGGTTTCAGATACTCAGGCGCCGAAATCCCTTGCTGCGCTGACATTGCCCATTGGCTCACTGGATGATCCCGCGCAGCAGCCCGGCCTGGCGCACTACCTTGAACATATGGTGCTGATGGGCTCAACGCGTTACCCACAGCCTGACAGCCTTGCCGATTTTCTCAAGAAACACGGTGGCAGCCATAATGCCAGCACCGCCTCCTATCGCACGGCTTATTACCTCGAAGTCGAAAACGATGCGCTTGAGCCTGCCGTCGATCGTCTGGCCGACGCGATTGCCGAACCCTTACTAGATCCGGTCAATGCCGATCGGGAACGCCATGCGGTCAATGCGGAGTTGACCATGGCACGGTCCCGTGACGGTTTGCGCATGGGACAGGTCGGGGCTGAGACGATTAACCCGGCGCACCCGGCCGCGCATTTTTACGGCGGCAATCTGGATACCCTGCGCGATAAGCCCGGCAGTAATCTGCATCAGGCGCTGCTGGACTTTTACCACACGCACTATTCAGCCAATCTGATGAAGGCGGTGATCTACAGTAATAAACCGCTGGCAGAGATGGCGACCATCGCCGTGAATACGTTTGGGCGCGTGGCTAACCACAATGCCAGCGTTCCCGCGATTACCGAGCCGGTCGTCACGGAAGCCCAGCAGGGCATCATTATTCACTATGTGCCGGCGCAGCCGCGTAAGCAGTTAAAAATCGAGTTCCGTATACCGAATAACAGTGACCGCTTTCGCAGTAAAACGGACACGCTTATCAGCTATGTCATTGGTAACCGCAGCCCCAATACGCTGGCCGACTGGCTGCAAAAACAGGGCCTGGCCGACGGCGTCAGCACGGAGGCCGATCCGGTGACCGAGCGCACCAGCGGCGTGTTCTCCATCAGCGTGTCATTAACGGACAAAGGTCTGGCACAACGTGATGAGGTCGTCGCGGCTGTTTTTAGCTATCTCGCGATGCTGCGCAAAAACGGTATCGACCAACGCTATTTCGATGAAGTTTCGCATGTGCTGGCGCTGGACTTCCGTTATCCGTCAATCACCCGCGACATGGACTATATTGAGTGGCTGGCGGATACGATGCTGCGTGTTCCGGTTGAGCACACGCTGGATGCGCCTTATCTGGCCGATCGCTACGATCCCGCGGCTATCAATGCTCGTCTGGAAAGCATGACGCCAGCGCAGGCGCGAATCTGGTACATCAGCCCGCAGGAACCGCATAACAAGCTGGCCTATTTTGTGAATGCGCCTTATCAGGTTGATAAGATAACGGCCCAGACGTTGACGCAATGGCAACAGCGTGGCCAGGCGATTCAGCTCGCCATGCCGCGCTTAAATCCCTACATTCCCGATGCGTTTACCCTGGTGTCGACTGACAAAACCTACCGTCATCCGGTTAAGCTCGACAATGATTTCGGGATGCGTATTTACTGGATGCCAAGCCAGTTCTATGCCAGCGAGCCAAAGGCCAGCATCACCGTCGCGCTGCGAAATCAGCAGGCGATCAGTGATGCGCGTCAGCAGGTACTGTTCGGCCTGAATGATTATCTGGCAAGCCTGGCGCTGGATGAACTGAGTTCCCAGGCGTCTATTGGCGGCATCAGTTTTTCAACCAGCGAAAACGATGGTCTGGTCTTTAATGCCAGCGGCTTCACACAACGCCTGCCTGACCTGCTTAAGCAGTTAGTTAATCGCTACAGCACTTTTCAGCCCAGCGAGGCACAGCTACAACAGGCCAAATCCTGGTATCTGGAGCGTCTGGACGCTGCAGAGAAAGGAAAAGCCTTCGAGCAGGCGATCCAGCCTATGCAGCTCTTATCCCAACTGCCTTACACGCAGCGAGACACGCGCCGTAAGCTGGTCAAGGGGATTACACTGAAGGATGTCGTGGCCTATCGCGATGCCTTAATTAAAAATGCCACGCCAGAAATGATGGTGATCGGTAACCTGAGTGCTGACAGTGTGACGCAACTGGGACGCGAGCTGAAACAGCAGATGCAGTGCGACGGTACGCACTACTGGCACAGCAATTACCTCAGTGTCGAAAAGCCGCTTAAGGCGAATCTGGAGCAGCACGGCAGCAGTACGGACTCTGCGCTGGCGGCGCTCTATATTCCCCTAGGTTATGACGAATACCAGAGTATGGCCAACAGCGCGATGCTCAGTCAGATTGTCCAGCCGTGGTTCTATAACCAACTGCGTACCGAGGAGCAGTTAGGTTATGCCGTGTTTGCGTTCAGGATGCCGGTAGGGCGTCAGTGGGGGATTGGCTTTCTGCTGCAAAGTAACAGTAAGCCACCCGCTTATCTGATGCAGCGCTATCAGGCTTTTTATCCCCAGGCGGAACACCGCCTGCGCTCGATGAGTCAGGCCGATTTTGTGCAGTATCAGCAGGCCATGATCAACGATTTGAAACAGCGTCCACAAACGCTGAATGAAGAGGCCGATCGTTACAGCCGCGATTTTGATCGGCAGAATTACGATTTTGATACCCGACAAAAGTTGATGGAGCAGGTTCAACAGCTTACCCCTTCCGGACTGGCGGACTTCTTTCACCAGGCCGTCATGCAGAAAAAAGGCATGGCAATGACCTCTCAAATCGCCGGTAGCGGTGAGCATAACATCGCGTTCGCACCGTTACCGGGCTGGCGGACCTGGCCAGAAATCGCCAAATTACAGCAGTCTTTGCCGGTCAAGAGTGAAACACCATGACGGCGTCCAGACCTGAACCGTTAAACCCCCTAACGCTGCCCCTCAACGGCGAGCGGTTAATTGAAGCCTCAGCGGGCACCGGTAAAACCTTTACGATTGGTCTGCTCTACCTGCGTTTGTTATTAGGGCTGGGGGGCGAGAACGCCTGGCGCAGGCCGCTGTCAGTCGAAGAGATCCTAGTGGTGACTTTTACAGAAGCCGCCACGGCGGAGCTGCGCGGCCGTATTCGTGACAATATTCATCAGCTTCGGCTCGCCTGCGTGCGGGGTAAAAGCCATAACACCATGCACCAACAGCTGATTGAACAGATAGCGGATTTGCCCCAGGCGGCCTCGCTGCTGCTGGCGGCTGAGCGGCAAATGGATGAAGCGGCGATTTTTACCATTCATGGTTTTTGCCAGCGCATGCTCAACCTGAATGCCTTTGAGTCAGGCATGTTGTTCGAGCAGGAACTCATCGAAAACGAACAAACGTTACTCCGCCAGGCCGCGGCGGATTTCTGGCGTCGCCAGTGTTATCCCCTGTCACTGGATGTGGCCCGGGTGATCGCGGCGGAGTGGAGCGGCCCGGACAGTTTGTTGACGACGTTACGGCCCTGGCTGCAGGGGGAATCCCCCAGGCTGAAGCGTCCGCCTCGCGCAGACGAAACGCTGGCATCACGTCATACCGCTAACCTGCAACGCATCCAGGCCCTCAAGCAGCAGTGGCAGACTGTCTGTGCCGATATCGAAGGGATGATCGCGGCTTCCGGCGTCGACAAACGCAGCTACAGCAGTAAGCACTTACCTAACTGGGTGGCGAAAGTGACTCAGTGGGCACAGAGCGATACGCTGGATTACCAGTTTCCTAAAGAGCTTGAACGCTTTGGCCAGCAGGTGCTGCACGAAAAAACCAAAAAGGGCGAGGCACCGCAACATGCGCTGTTCGATGCCGTCGATGGCTTTCTTGCCGAACCGCTGACGCTCCGCGATATCATCATCTGGCAGGCGCTGAGCGAGGTGAAAGAAACGGTGCAGCGGGAAAAACGGCAGCGTGCCTTGCTGGGATTTGACGATCTGTTAAGTCGTCTGGATGAAGCGCTTCAGCAGCCGGGCGGGGCGCTGCTGGCCGAAACTATTCGTGGCCGTTTCCCGGTGGCCCTGATTGACGAGTTTCAGGATACCGACCCGCAACAGTACCGAATCTTCCGTACGCTGTATATTCAACAGCCGGATGTGGCGTTGCTGCTCATTGGCGATCCCAAGCAGGCGATCTATGCGTTTCGCGGCGCAGATATTTTTACCTACTTACGCGCCCGTAGTGAAGTTAGTGCTCACTATACGCTGGAGACGAACTGGCGCTCATCGCCCGCGATGGTGAACAGCGTCAACCGCCTGTTTTCACAGGTTGACGCACCCTTTTTATTTTCTTCCATTCCGTTTCTTCCGGTCAGCCCGGCCGCCCCGAATCAGGCGTTAACGCTGGTTTACCATGATCAGCCCCAGCCAGCCTTGCGCTTCTGGCTCCAGCCGGGCGAAGGTGTTGGAGTAAGTGATTACCAACAATTTATGGCCCAGCAGTGTGCGGCCGATATCAGCCGCTGGCTGGTGGCCGGTCAGCAGGGCAAGGCGCGGTTAGGGAAAGGCGATGCACTGCAGCCGGTTAAGGCCTCGGATATCACCGTACTGGTGCGTAGCCGCAATGAAGCCAGTCTGATTCGTGACGCGCTGAATAAGCTGGCTATTCCGTCGGTCTATCTTTCCAGCCGCGACAGCGTTTATACCACGCCTGAAGCGCGCGAGCTGTTATGGCTGTTGCAGGCGGTGCAGTCACCTGAACAGGAGCGACTGCTGCGTAGCGCGCTGGCCACGTCCATCTTTGCTATCGATGCCGCCCAACTTGATGCGCTGGCGCAAAACGAACGTGAGTGGGATGCGCTGGTAGAGCAGTTTGTCAGCTGGCAGCAGATCTGGCAGCAACGTGGCGTACTGCCCATGTTGCGCGATGTAATGATTAAACGGCAGTTGGCGGAAAATATGCTGGCTTCCGAAAATGGCGAGCGGCGCTTAACCGATCTGATGCATCTGGGCGAATTACTGCAGGAAGCGGCAACGCAGCTCGACAGCACGCATGCTCTGGTGCGTTTCCTGGCACAGCAAATTGCCCGCCCTGACAGCCAGGCCGCCAGTCAGCAGCTGCGTCTGGAAAGCGATCGCCATCTGGTGCAGATCGTCACGATTCACAAATCCAAAGGCCTGCAGTATCCGCTGGTCTGGCTGCCGTTTGCGGCCGGATTTCGCGAAGCGGCCAGCGCCCTGTATCACGACCGTGAAAGTTTTGCTGCCATGCTCGACGTACAGGGCGATGCACAGAGCCTGACGCTGGCGGAAGAGGAGCGACTGGCCGAGGATTTACGGCTGCTCTATGTCGCGCTGACGCGCTCGGTTTACCACTGCAGCGTGGGTATTGCGCCCCTAATCAAAGGCGCGCGTAAAAAAGAGGGCGACAGCGATCTGCATAAGAGCGCGCTGGGCTACCTGGTACAGCGCGGTGAGAGCGGCGATGCCGCCGTGCTCAGTCACCATCTTGAGGCGCTCGCAGGCGAAGGGATTGAGGTGATACGGAGCGAGCTGCAGCCCGGCGCGAAGTGGCAGGACAGCGAACACCGCGAGAACGCGCTGAGCAGTCGGGAAATGACCCGAGCGCTGGCGGACAGTTGGCGCGTCACCAGTTACTCCGGATTACAACAGCACGGCAGTTCCCCCCTGCTGGATGCTTTGCCGAAATTCGATATTGATGCTGCTGGTGAGGCGGCTGAGGATGAAGAGCCCTTGTTAACGCCGCACCATTTCCCCCGCGGTGCGGCTCCCGGCACGTTTCTGCACGGGCTGTTTGAGGCCATGGATTTCACTGAGCCGCCGGACGCATTCTGGCTGGAGGATCAGCTTCAGCAACAGGGCTATTCCCTGAACTGGCTGCCCGTGATTGAGCAGTGGATCGCCCGCGTACTGACCACGCCGCTCAACAAAGACGGCTTAACCCTGGACAGCATCCGCAGCGCTGATCGGCTGATTGAGATGGAGTTTTACCTGCCGATCAACCACCTGCTGACGGCTGCCGATCTGGATGCGCTGATGCGCCGGCACGATCCACTGTCGCAGCGCGCTGCCGCGCTGGATTTCCGTCAGGTGAGAGGCATGTTAAAAGGGTTTATTGATTTGGTATTTCGCTGGCAGGGAAAATATTATCTGCTGGATTACAAATCGAACTGGCTGGGTGACAGCCATACCGCGTATACGCAGGAGGCGATGGCGCAGGCCATGATCGACCATCGCTATGACCTGCAATATCAGCTGTACACACTGGCGCTGCACCGGTATCTGCAGCACCGCCTGGCGGGCTATGATTACCAACAGCATTTTGGCGGCGTCTTTTATGTATTCCTGCGCGGGGTGGATGGCACCTCTGCCGATAACGGCATCTTTACCACTCGTCCCGATCCCGCCTTTATTGAGGAACTGGATGCATTGTTTGGTCATACAGAGGAGAGCTTATGAGTGATATAAACGCCTTGCTGCTTCAGGCAGTCGAAAAGCGTTTACTGCGTCCTCTGGATATTCAGTTTGCCCGCCTGATTGCAGATGAGACGCAACCCTTTCGGTTGCTGGCAGCGGCCTGTGTGAGTGCCGACGCGTGCGAAGGACATGTCTGCCTGCCGCTGGCTAACCTGAATGAGGCTGGGCTGTTCTCCGGTCGTCAGCCCGCACTGGCGCAGGCATTGTGGCAGGCCGCAGGCGCGCCCGATGAAGCAGAGCGGCATGCACAGCTGTCCAGTTGGTCAGCGGTGAGCGATGGCCGTGTTGTGACGCCCCTGGTGCTGAGTCACCAGCGTTTATACCTGCACCGGCTTTGGCAAAGTGAAGGCCAGGTTGCCCGGTTTTTCTCATTGCAGCCGGATAGCGGGACGTTTGATTCGCAACAGGCACGAGATGTTCTGCAGACGTTATTTGGCCGTCAGCCTGACGACTGGCAAAAAATTGCTGCTGCGGTGGCACTGACCCGTAAAACCGCCGTTATTTCAGGCGGACCCGGTACCGGCAAAACCACGACGGTGGCGAAATTGCTGGCGGCGCTGATTCGCCTGAATCCCGAACCTCTGCGCATACAGCTGGCGGCACCGACAGGGAAAGCGGCAGCCCGTCTGACCGAATCCCTGGGAAAAGCCCTGCAGGGACTGGCGGTGGACGATGACGAGTGTGCGCGTTTTCCTGCTGAAGCGACCACGCTGCATCGCCTGCTTGGCGCACAGCCTGACTCGCAGCGCATGCGCTACCATGCGGGTAACCCGTTACACCTGGATGTGCTGGTGGTTGATGAAGCGTCGATGGTTGATCTGACAATGATGGCAAAACTGATTTCCGCCTTGCCGCCTCACGCCAGAGTGGTGTTTCTGGGCGATCGCGATCAGCTGGCTTCGGTTGAAGCCGGAGCGGTGTTGGGGGACATTTGTCGTTGCAGCGAAACCGGCTTCAGTCCGGCGCGCGCCGCACAACTGGTGACGCTTACCGAATGTGCGCTTACGGGCAGCGATGACGATACCGCGCCTGCCGTTCGCGACAGCATTTGTCTGCTCCGCCAGAGTTACCGCTTTGACGAAAAGTCCGGTATTGGCCAGCTTGCCCGCACCGTCAACCAGGGCGATGCGCGCCAGATGAGTAAGGTGTTCGCCGCCGGACATGCTGACCTGTCTTTTCAGCCGCTGAATGACGGTGAGGCATATCAGACCATGCTGAACGAGGTGGCGCAGGGCTATCAGGACTATCTGGATGCCGTTCAGCGTCAGGCTGCGCCAGAACAGGCCATTGCGGCATTTAGCCGTTATCAGCTCCTGTGTGCCCTGCGTGAAGGGCCATTTGGTGTGCACGGATTAAATCAGCGCATCGAGCAGCGTCTGATGCAGCTGCAGCGCATCCGGCGTCCTGCACTCGGCAGCCGCTGGTATCCGGGACGTCCGGTGATGATCACCCGCAACGACAGTGCCCTGGGGCTGTTTAACGGCGATATCGGGATTACGTTGCGTGATGCTGAAGGGCAACTCAGGGTGTTTTTTCCGTTGCCAGACGGCAGCGTGAAAGCGATTCAGCCCAGCCGTTTGCCGTCTCATGAAACGGCATGGGTGATGACCGTGCACAAGTCGCAGGGTTCAGAGTTTGATCATACCGCGCTGGTCATGCCGACGCAGTTTTTGCCGGTCCTGACCCGTGAGCTGGTTTACACGGCCATTACCCGCGCACGCAAACAACTGACCCTTTACAGCGATCGCGCGATATTTGAACGGGCAGTCCAGCTGCAGACGCAGCGGCGAAGTGGCCTGGTGGAAAGGCTGGGGGCGGAAACGCAGGGATAACAGGTCGGGCGGCGGGATGGCCGCCCGGCTGCCATCAGGTTAAATCGGCCATCAGCACCTTGGAACGGCGCTGGTAGTTGTACATCTCTTTCTTACTCTCCGGCAGCGACTCGATATCCACCGGCGTGAAGCCGCGCTCCTGGAACCAGTGGATACTGCGTGTGGTTAACACAAACAGTTTTTCCAGCCCCATCTGCTTCGCCTGAAGTGCAACGCGTTGCAGCAGCAGCTCTCCGCGTGAGGAGCTGCGGTAATCCGGATGGACCGCAACGCACGCCATTTCGCCAATCTTTTCATCCATAAACGGATAGAGCGCGGCGCAGGCGATGGTCAGGTTGTCCCGCTGAATGATGGTGAATTTGTCGATCTCCATTTCCAGCTGTTCGCGTGAACGGCGTACCAGAATCCCTTGCTGTTCCAGCGGACGAATCAGCTCCAGAATGCCACCGATGTCGTTGATCGTGGCCCGACGAATCTGCTCGGCGGACTCCATAACAATCTGCGTACCAATGCCGTCGCGCGAGAAGAGTTCCTGTAACAGGGCGCCGTCTTCCTGATAGCTGATCAGATGGCTGCGACGGACGCCGCTGCGACAGGCTTTAACGGCGCCACGCAGAAAGCGCACCGTGCCAGACAGAAAATCGCCATCGCGTTCCATTTCATCAATGCGTGCCTGAGCGTCATTGGGAAATAACTCCGAGACAATGTTGCCTTCACGATCGATTACACCCTGTTCCGAGCAGAAGCCAATCATTTTTTCTGCTTTAAGCTTAATTGCCAGCTGCGTGGCCACTTCTTCAGAAGTCAGGTTAAAACTTTCACCGGTCACTGACACGGCCACCGGACCCAGCAGCACAATAGCATCGTTGTCGAGCTGGCGGTGAATAGCCTCTTCATCAATACGACGAATGCGACCGCTGTGACAGTAATCGACGCCATCATCCACGCCGAGCGGCTGGGCAATGATAAAGTTGCCGCTCACCACGTTGATATGCGCGCCCTGTAACGGAGTGTTGTTCAGGCTCATGGAAAGGCGGGCGGTAATATCCAACTGAAGACGGCCTGCGGCCTGCTTTACCAGCTCCAGTGACTGCGCGTCGGTCACGCGGGTATATTTGTGGTAAACCGGTTCCAGCTGGTTTGCGGCGAGGCTGGCATCAATCTGCGGACGTGCGCCGTACACGACGACTAAACGAATGCCAAGGCTGTGAAGCAGGCCAATATCGTTGACGATGCTGGAGAAATTTTCATGCTCAATGGCCTCACCGCCAAGCATGATGACAAATGTCTTATCCCGATGCGCATTGATATAGGGAACGGTATGGCGAAAACCCTGAACCAGTTCAGTACTACGTTCCTTCACGGCTAACCCTCAGTGAATGTTTATTCGTATTTTCTGTATTTTTATGCCTTTGGCGGCCATTTAGCAAGCGCTAATCCTGACGTTTATTTACGTTTTTTCAGGTGATAACGCCGCTAACAGACTGCATTATTTAGAGTTTCCGGGGTGACATCGTCAGCCGGATTGGATAAAGTTTTCGCCGCCATTTTATTTGGTTGCCGTTTTTTTAAACACGATATAACAGCTGGAGTGGCATGTCGGAAGGTCATCCCCTTATTTCACGTAGACGATTATTAAAAGGTACTGGGGCACTGCTGCTGCTCAGCGTAAGCGGTGTGGGCATCGCGGCCACCAGCCATATTATGGCGGTTCGCATCTGGCCCTCTTCAACCTATTCGCGCATGACGCTGGAATCCAATGTTGCCCTTAAGTATAAGCAGTTCGCACTGACGAATCCGGACCGGCTGGTCATCGACATTGAGAACCTGCACCTTAATTCGGTCCTTAAGGGCGTTAACCAGCACGTCAGGGTGGACGATCCTTTTATCAAAAACGCCAGGGTCGGGCAGTTCGATGCCAATACCGTGCGGGTGGTGCTGGAACTGAAACGCAACGTCTCGCCAAAAATCTTCAGCCTTGCACCGGTCTCCAGTATTCAACACCGGCTGGTGGTCGATCTCTACCCCAGCCAGAATACGGTAGAAGATGATCCGCTGCTGGCATTACTGAAAGATTACAACCAGGGCGATCTGGATAAAAATGAAAGCGTTCAGCCGCCGTTACCCGGTAAAGCCGGGCGCGATCGCCCCATCATTATCATGATCGATCCTGGCCATGGCGGGGAAGATCCGGGCGCGCACGGTAAATACAAAACCCGTGAAAAAGACATTGTGTTGAAGATTGGCCGCCGCCTTAAGGCGCTGATTGAGAAAGAACACAATATGAAGGCGTACATGACGCGTAACGAGGATGTGTTTATTCCCCTGCGGGTTCGCGTGGCCAAAGCCCGTAAACAGCGGGCCGATCTGTTCGTCTCCATTCATGCGGATGCGTTCACCAGCCGGGCCGCACGGGGCTCCTCTGTGTTTGCCCTTTCGACCCGGGGGGCGACGTCAGCCGCGGCGCGTTTTCTGGCGCAAACCCAGAATGAATCCGACCTGATTGGCGGCGTCAGCATGAGTGGCGATCGCTATCTGGATCACACCATGTATGATATGGTGCAGCGCCAGACGATCCATGACAGCCTGAAGTTTGGCAAAGAAGTGCTGCACCGGATGGGGCGGATTAACCATCTGCACAAACGCACTGTGGATCAGGCCGGTTTTGCGGTGCTGAAGGCAGCGGATATTCCCTCGATCCTGGTGGAAACCGCGTTCATCAGCAACGTCGAAGAAGAGCGTAAACTCCGCACCACGCGTTATCAACATCAGGTCGCCGAGGCCATTCTGGAAGGCATTAAGGCCTATTTCAAAAACGGGGCGGCGCTGGCACACCGTTAAGCTGCCGGGCAGGAAAAATCACCCGCCCGGCCTTATCTGCTGTCAGGGTTTGCCGTCAGAAGCGGAACAGGGACCGGGTTGCGTGGCGTTCCTGTCTCGCCGACGATGTGCGTCCACTTAGCGGCCTTTTGCCAGGTAGTGCGCCATTTCCTGTTCCGGCACCATGCCGCCGCCCGTCGCCCAGACCAGGTGAGTGGCCTGTTGTAACTGTGTTGGGCTGAAGTCGTGCAGCGCGTGATAGTGCGCTGAACCACATACGTGCTGTGGACCGATCATCCCGGCCAGCGCAGAAGGTTCAAGCCGCAGACCTTCTTCCTGCGCCAGCCAGCCGAGCATGTCGTACATGCGCGCATCATCAAGTGTGTAAATGCCATCCAGCAGACGTTGCATGGCTCTGCCCACAAAGCTGGATGCCCGGCCTACCGCCAGACCATCCGCAGCCGTGACATTATCAATACCTATGTCCTGTACGGAAATGCCGTCGTGTAAGCCCGTTGTTATGCCCAGCAACATGCAGGGCGAATGAGTGGGCTCCGCAAACAGACAGTGAACATGGTCACCCCATGCCAGCTTCAGGCCAAACGCGACGCCGCCGGGGCCACCGCCCACGCCGCAGGGCAGGTACACAAATAAGGGATGTTGAGCATCAACCACGCGGCCCTGTTGTTCAAACTGCGCTTTCAGCCGTTGGCCGGCGACCGCATAACCTAAAAACAGCGTGCGGGAGTTTTCATCGTCAATAAAGAAACAGTTGGGGTCCGATGCGGCCGCTTTGCGTCCTTGCCCGACCGCCACGCCGTAATCCTGTTCATATTCCACCACCGTTACGCCATGGCTGCGCAGTTTTGCTTTCTTCCATTCCCGGGCATCCGCCGACATATGAACGGTTACGTTAAAGCCGAGACGGGCGCTCATGATGCCAATCGACAGCCCGAGATTGCCGGTCGATCCCACGGCAATACGGTACTGGCTAAAAAACTGCCGAAGCGTGGGGGAGAGCAACGTGCGGTAATCCGCCTCCGGGGACAGTAAACCGGCAGCTAATGCCAGTTTCTCGGCATGATTCAGGACTTCATAAATGCCGCCACGCGCTTTGATGGAGCCAGAAATCGGCAGGTGGCTGTCTTTCTTCAGCAGCAGTGTGCCTGCAATTTTCTGGCCGTACGCCTGTTCCAGCCGGGCCTGCATGGCGGGGATCGCGACCACATCCGATTCGATTATACCGCCCGTGGCGGCGGTTTCAGGAAAGGCCTGAGCCAGCAAAGGCGCAAACCGCTTCAGGCGGGCATGGGCGGCTTCAACGTCCTGCTCTGTCAGACCCACAAAGGGCAGGGCGTCGGCGACGGTTGTGGTGGCAGGATTGAACCAGATGGTTTCTTTCAGCGCGATCATATCCGCAACCGGCGGATACTGTGCAGCAAGTGCAGCAATGTTGAAGGTATTCATAACAGACCTTGTCGTGTCCGGATGAATCATAAAAGCAGAAACGGGTTGGCCAGAGCAAGATCTGTTGCGACATTCGCGTACGGTCTGATCTCACTGCGTGTCTGAGCGGTAAAAAGGAGAGGGGGATTGACTGACGGAGGCCAGAAACAAAAAAACACCTTCTCAGGTGTTTAAAGTGGTTGCGGGGGCCGGATTTGAACCGACGACCTTCGGGTTATGAGCCCGACGAGCTACCAGGCTGCTCCACCCCGCGTCCGATTGCGCATAGCGACTTTCACATTGTCCCTTCTGAGTGAGCATTGTCTCAGAAGAATTGGTTGCGGAGGCCGGATTTGAACCGACGACCTTCGGGTTATGAGCCCGACGAGCTACCAGGCTGCTCCACCCCGCGTCCGTAGATGCGCACTATACTCCGCACGATGATTGTTGCAACCCCTTTTTGCCCTAAAAGGCTAAATTTGCTGTTAATTGCTGAAGGATTCCACCAATTGGTGAATTATTGCACCGATATCCGTTATGACGAAAGAGGATGGATTTCATTCTGATGACGGCTTTGCTATCGTCGCGTGGCGAACACTTATAAAAAGAGATGAAGATGAAAGGACGTTGGGCGAAGTACGCACTTACTGGCGCATTTTTAGCGCTTCTGGCGGGCTGTAGTTCTAGGCCGACCGATCGGGGTCAACAATATAAAGACGGAAAACTTGATCAACCCTTAGCGCTGGTTAATCAACCTAACGCCAAAGGTCGTCCGGTTAACGGCAGAGATTTTGGGCAACAGATTCAGCAAATCCAGGCGGCCGCTTCGGGTTTGTTTGGCCGTAACAACAGCACTTACAGTGCGGTTGAAAACTGGCTGATGGCGGGGGGCGATACACGACAGTTGCGCCAGTTTGGGTTAAATGCGTTTCAGATGGAAGGCACCGATAATTACGGTAACGTCCAGTTCACGGGCTACTACACGCCGGTAGTTCAGGCACGCTACACGCGACAGGGCGAGTTTCAGTACCCTATTTACCGCATGCCGCCGCGCAAACGCGGTCAGAAATTACCCAGCCGCGCATCGATATACAGTGGGGCGTTGGACGATCGCTACGTCATTGCCTGGAGTAACTCACTCATCGATAACTTTATTATGGACGTGCAGGGCAGCGGCTATGTCGATTTTGGTGACGGGCGTCCGATGAGCTTTTTTGGTTATGGCGGCAAAAACGGCTGGGGTTATCATAGCATCGGTAAAGAGCTGATCGACCGGGGCGAGGTCAAGCGTGAAGACATGTCAATGCAGGCCATTCGCCAGTGGGCTGAGGAACATTCACCCGAGGAAGTGCGGGCGCTGCTAGAAACTAACCCCTCCTTTGTCTTTTTCAAACCCGAACCTTATGTGCCGGTACGTGGCGCGAGCGCGGTACCGCTGGTGGCGAAAGCCTCTGTGGCATCCGATCGTTCACTGATTCCTGCCGGAACGGTGCTGCTGGCAGAAGTGCCGCAGCTCAATGAAAAGGGCAAATTCAACGGGAAATATGAAATGCGGGTGATGGTGGCGCTGGATGTCGGCGGCGCGATCAAAGGCCAGCACTTCGATATCTATCAGGGCGTAGGGCCAGATGCTGCCCATCTGGCGGGGTTCTATAACCATTATGGTCGTGTGTGGGTGCTGAAATCGGCACCGGGAGCCGGTCAGCCGCTGTTCAGCAATGCGCAGAGCAGTAACAACGTCAGCCTGCTGTTAGGCGCTAACTAAATTTTGAAGCGGCGGGCGATCGGGCCCGCGCTCAGTAACAGGTTCAACTATGAAAGTGTTAAACGATGCCTGGCACCAGCGATTTGGTGGCACGGCACGTCTTTATGGGCAGTCGGCGTTGCAGCATTTCGCTGATGCCCACTTCTGCGTGATTGGTATTGGCGGCGTGGGCTCCTGGGCTGCCGAGGCACTGGTAAGAACCGGCATCGGCAGGATTACCCTGATCGATATGGATGATGTCTGTATCACCAACACCAATCGTCAGATACATGCGATGAGCGGCAATGTGGGTAAAGCCAAAACGGACGTGATGGCCGAGCGTCTGCGCGCCATTAATCCTGACTGTGAGGTGATCTGTATTGATGACTTTATCACCCCGGAAAACACGGCGACGCTGCTGACTGCCGATATCGACTATGTGATTGACGCTATCGATAGTGTGCGCCCCAAGGCGGCGCTGATTGCCTGGTGTCGACGCAATAAGATTCCCCTGATCACCACGGGCGGCGCAGGTGGGCAAATCGATCCCACGCAAATCCAGGTGACTGACTTAGCGAAGACCATCCAGGATCCGCTGGCGGCTAAATTACGCGAGCGGCTTAAACAGCTGGGCGTGGTAAAAAACAGCAAAGGCAAGCTGGGCATCGACTGCGTTTTCTCTACAGAGGCGCTGGTTTATCCGCAGGCGGATGGCTCGGTTTGCGCCTCACGCAGCACAGCGGAAGGGCCGAAAAGAATGGATTGTGAATCCGGATTTGGCGCAGCCACGATGGTCACCGCCACCTTTGGCTTTGTCGCCGTTTCGCATGCCCTGAAGAAATTTCTGGCACGGGCCGCGCGCCAGGCGTAATGCTAATCTGCCGTGCAACGCGGTTGTACGGCTTTAGCCCGCGTTTGCCAGGCCGCCAGCCTGACCTGCTTAGCTAAACACTGGCCGACGACTGCGCCATGAGCGGTTAACCCAGCGCCCGTTGCGCATGCTGCTGGACGGCATCGGCCAGCGCTTTCAGGCCGCTACTGCGTGAGGCGCTAAGCTGCGCACGCAGGCCCAGCGATTCAAACAGATCCAGCGGATCGGCCGCCAGTAATTGCGCGGGCGTCTGGCCTTCAACAGCGGTGAGCAGCACGGCCAGCAAACCACGAACGATGCGACCTTCGCTGTCACCGTAAAAATGCAGGGAACCTTCTTCCCGGATCTGGCTGCCCAGCCAGACGCGATTCTCGCAACCACTCAGCTCACTGTCCGGTGTTTTTAATGCGTCAGGTAAGGCCGGTAACTGTCGGCCAAGTAAAATCAGCTGCCGGTAGCGATCCTCCCACTGCCGACAGTGAGAGAAGGTTTCTTTCAGATCCGCAGGCGTAATTTCAACACCGAACGGATGCGGGGCAAGCAGGGATGCGTGCATGATTAAAACTCCGATAACAACGCGACAGCGCTGTGCATAGCGCGCAGCAGCGCATCGACGTCCTGTAAATTATTATAGGGGGCAAACGATACGCGCAGCGTCCCCTCAACGCCCAGTGCCGCCATTAACGGTTGGGCACAATGTTGACCCGCACGTAAGGCGATCCCGTGCTCTGCCAGCAGTGTCACGATATCGCTGTGATGAATTCCCTGAATGTCGAAGGCCAGCAGGCTGGCCTGGCCACAACGGAAACTGCGAAAGCCCGGCAGTTCTGCAAGCTGTTCCTCGGCCAGACTGGCTAACTGCTGGCTCCAGATCTCTGCTTTAGACATATTATGCTGTTGCAGCCAGCTCAGCGCGGCACTCAGTCCGGTCACGCCCGCCACGTTTGGCGTACCGGCCTCAAAGCGCCAGGGCACCGGCTGGGGCGTAAAGCCGGTGAAGTCGACCTTCGTCAGCATCTTACCGCCGCCCTGCCAGGGGGCCATCTCTTCCAGCAATTCCGCTTTACCGTACAGCACACCGATGCCCATTGGGCCATAGAGCTTGTGGCCGGAAAAGGCATAGAAATCAATATCCAGCGCCTGTACATCCGGCGGGCAATGTACGACGCCCTGCGCGCCATCGACCATAACTTTTGCCCCTGCCGCATGGGCAAGAGCGATGGCCCGGGATAAATCGGGGCAGCCGCCTGTGACATTGGACATCTGACCCAGCGCAAGCAGACGCGTCCGGTGAGTGATCAGTGAGGGCAGCACGGCGATATCGGGCAGGCGATCCTCACCGATTGGCCATTTTACCACGCGCGCGCCCGTGGCCTGTGCGACCATGAGCCAGGGAACCAGATTGGCGTGGTGCTCGGCTTCGCTGACGAGGATTTCATCGCCGGGCTGTAAACGCGGGGCTAACCAGCTTTGCGCCACCAGGTTAATGGCTTCGGTGGTACCGCGCGTCCAGACAATCTGCCGGTCACTGGCGGCATTGAGCCACTGCGCCACCTGGCCCCGCGCCTGCTCATACTGCTCGGTTAACCGGCGGGCCGCTGCAAACTGGCTACGATGAACCGTACCGGCGCTCAGGCTGTAGAACTGCTGAGTCGCCTCGATTACCGCCTGCGGTTTTAGCGTGGTGGCGGCGCTGTCGAGATAAACACCCGCGTCGCTCAGGGCAGGAAACTGCTGCCGGAATGAAGAAGGATTAAAGGCACGCATACATAGCTCGTTGTTAATTTTCAGACTCAGGCTGAAAGATGGATGTCTGTCTGGCAAAGCTGGAAAAGCGGGTTATGCTGAATATTGCAAGGTAAAAACTTCACCCGCATGGCGATACGACATTCTGATAGTCGATCCCACTTGACCATTTCTCGGGTCAGCGTAACGCGGGCGGTTTGGTGCAATCAATCTGCAAGGAGATAGAAGATGAAAAAACTCGCCGCAATGCTGGCCGTTTGTACAATGGCCTTTACCCTGGCTGCCTGTTCAAGCAACTACGTAATGCATACCAATGACGGACGCACTATCGTTGCTGAAGGTAAACCAAGAGTCGATACTGATACCGGTATGATTAGCTATAAAGATGCGAATGGCAATGAGCAGCAGATTAACCGTTCAGATGTGAAAGAAATGGTTGAGATGAAGTAATCCGCGCATAAAAAAAGCACCGCAATTTGCGGTGCTACTCAATATCACAATGGACAGACAGGGTAAATCTACAGGAAATAAAAAAGCTTGATCTGTAAAGGTCAGATCAAAATTGCAAACACAACATCACGACCACAAGCCAAAAGCTTTCAGAAAATCTGCGAACTCACTCACAAATCTAAAAACTTTTCGTTCCGGCTCAGGAAGTACCGCAACTATAGGTATTTGCTGGAGCTTCCTCAACGGACAATTTATAATGTCTCGGATTATAAATTCTAATACGTTAAGGCTTTGTATTAGTCCGCGTATTTTTTGCCAGGCTGGCTATGGATAACCATGTCAAAACGTCTTCCTCCCCTGAATGCACTGCGGGTATTTGATGCCGCAGCACGCCATTTAAGCTTCACCAAAGCCGCTGAAGAGCTGTTTGTGACTCAGGCTGCTGTCAGTCACCAGATCAAATCACTGGAAGATTTTCTGGGACTGAAGCTGTTCAGACGGCGAAACCGGTCGCTTTTACTCACCGAGGAAGGCCAAAGCTACTATCTGGATATCAAAGAAATTTTCTCTGCGCTCAACGAGGCGACGCGTAAACTGCAGGCACGCAGCGCCAAAGGGGCGTTGACGGTGAGTTTGCTGCCAAGCTTTGCGATTCAGTGGCTGGTCCCGCGTCTTTCCAGCTTTAATCTGGCTTATCCGGGAATTGACGTCCGCATTCAGGCGGTCGATCGGGATGAAGAGAAGCTGGCCGATGATGTGGATGTGGCCATTTTCTATGGCCGGGGAAACTGGCCAGGCCTGCGGGTCGAAAAACTCTATGCCGAATATTTGCTGCCGGTTTGTTCGCCGTCGCTGATGACGGGGGAAAATCCCCTGAAAACGCCCATGGATCTGGCTCGTTTTACGCTGTTGCATGATGCTTCCCGCCGTGACTGGCAGGCGTATATCCGTCAGTCAGGCGTCCAGCATATCAATGTGCAACAGGGACCCATTTTCAGCCACAGCGCGATGGTGCTGCAGGCGGCCATCCATGGGCAGGGCGTTGCCCTGGCCAATAACGTTATGGCGCAAAGCGAAATTGAAGCGGGACGGTTGATTTGTCCGTTTAATGACGTTTTAGTGAGCAAAAATGCTTTTTATCTGGTTTGTCATGACAGTCAGGCAGAACTGGGTAAAATAGCCGCCTTTCGACAGTGGATCCTCGCCAAAGCGGCTACCGAACAAGAAAAATTCCGCTTTCGTTATGATCAGTAACTTTTTTATTTTTTTGCAGGGACCTGCAAACGCACCTTGAGGATACATTCATGTCCAGACGTGCCATGTTTATTTTTGCGGCCATCAGTGGGTTTTTCCTGGTGGCATTTGGTGCTTTTGGTGCTCATGTGTTGAATAAAACGCTGGGAGCGACTGAAATGGCCTGGATTCATACCGGGCTGGAATACCAAGCGTATCATACGCTGGCTGTGCTGGGGCTGGGAGCGGCGATGCTTTATCGCTGTAATATCTGGTTCTACTGGAGCAGCGCCTCTATGGCACTGGGTACCGTATTATTCAGCGGCAGCCTCTATTCCCTGGCGCTGTCGCACTTAACGTTTTTTTTTTTATCACGCCAGTCGGGGGGCTGTTCTTCCTCGTTGGCTGGCTATTGATGTTGATTGGCGCACTGCGTCTTAAAACCAAGGCAGAACGCCATGAATAAAGTTTTACTGTATTGCCGCGCTGGCTTTGAAAAAGAGTGTGCGGCGGAAATTAGTGCTAAAGCCGCCGAGCGCAATGTTTACGGCTTTCCTCGGGTTAAAGAGGATGCAGGTTATGTCCTGTTTGAGTGCTACCAGCAGTCCGATGCGGAGAGACTGATCCGCGAGTTGCCGTTTGATCAGTTGATTTTTGCCCGTCAGATGCTGGTTGTTGGCGAACTGCTGCGGGATCTGCCCCAGGACGATCGTATTTCCCCCATCGTAGGCATGTTAAGCGGCGTGGTGGAAAAGGGCGGGGAACTGCGTGTTGAAGTGCCGGACACCAACGAAGCCAAAGAGCTCACCAGGTTCTGCCGCAAGTTTACCGTCCCGCTGCGCGCCAGCCTGCGTGAGAGCAAAATCCTGCTCAACTATGAAAGCCCAAAACGCCCGGTCGTGCATGTGTTCTTTATCGCCCCCGGCACCTGCTACGTCGGGTATTCACTGCCGGAGAACAGCTCACCCTTTTATATGGGCATTCCGCGTCTTAAGTTCCCGTCTGATGCGCCGAGTCGGTCCACGCTTAAGCTGGAAGAGGCCTTTCACGTTTTTGTTCCGGCCGATGAGTGGGATGAACGTCTGGCCAGTGGAATGTATGCCGTCGATTTGGGGGCCTGTCCAGGCGGCTGGACCTATCAACTGGTACAGCGCAGCATGATGGTTTACGCCGTGGATAACGGGCCGATGGCGCCCAGCCTGATGGAGACCGGCCAGGTTTTTCACGAGCGTGAAGACGGTTTCCGTTTCCGTCCGCCCCGCACCAACATCAGCTGGCTGGTCTGCGACATGGTGGAAAAGCCGGCTCGCGTGGCGAACCTGATGGCGGACTGGCTGGTCAACGGCTGGTGCCGCGAAGCCATATTTAACCTGAAACTGCCCATGAAGAAGCGCTACGAAGAAGTCACGCAGAATCTGGCCATGATCGAGCAGCGGCTCAATGAAAATGGCGTTAACGCGCAGATTCGGGCACGTCAGCTTTATCACGATCGTGAAGAAGTGACAGTGCACATTCGTCGCATCTGGGCCGCTGTCGGTGGCCGCCGCGACGAGCGTTAACCCTGCTGACCGGGCGCGATTGTGCCCGGTCTGATATGATTAGCCGCCATGGTAACGCAGTAAATTCAGATTCCCTTCCAGCACCAAATCCTGTTTCAGCCGGGCCACATCGCGGCTGATCAGCGCCATCTCCTGTCCGGCCTGTAACTTATTACGCCATTTGGTCGGCACCTGATCCAACTGCTGATACAGCGATTCCAGTGAACCAAACTGCTGTAGCAGTTCCCGGGCGCTTTTGGGTCCAATGCCTGCGATGCCGGGAATTTTACTGCTGCTGATGCCGCATAATCCCCAGTAGTCAGGCAGCAACGCGGGTGCAACGCCGAATTCGGCTTCAATAAAAGGCACATCCAGCCAGCGCTTTTGAAAATAGTCACGGATGCGAATCGTCGGTGCCAGTAACTGGCAGTAACCTTTGTCGGTTGAAACGATGGTCGCCTGATGACCTGCCTGCGCCATTTTGACCGCCAGCGTCGCCGCCAGATCGTCGGCTTCATCCTGGTCGGCTATCCAGCAACTGACGCCCGCGTTTCGAAAGGCGTCCTTCAGCGCGGGCATTTCGGCCTGCAAATCGTCGGGCATCGGCGGGCGGCCACTTTTATAGTCAGGCAACAACTGGTGCCGCCATCCCTGATGGCGGGCTTCACCATCAAACACCGCCACCACATGCGTCGGCCGCGTGTGCCCCAGAAGCTGACGCAGCGCGCCTACGCAACTGTCGACGCAGGGCGAGCCTTGTACCGCATGCAGGCGACGAATTAAATTGAGGGCGTCAACAATGAGTAAGTGAAGAGACATAAGATATGGGCAGCCCGCAGGCTGCCTCCAGATTTACTTGATGATTTCGTAGCACGGAATATAGGCAGTGCCGGGCAGTTTCATACGTTGCTGCGCCACAAAGCCCTGTAGCAGTTCATCCATGCGGTGCATGATGTCGGCATCGCCGTGCAGTTTGTAAGGGCCTTTTTCGCGGATTTCGCGAATGCCCATCTCTTTGACGTTTCCTGCAACAATCCCAGAGAAGGCCCGGCGCAAATCCGCCGCCAGTTTTTCTGGAGCCTGGTTTGTGTAGAGATTGAGGTTGGCCATATTTTCATGCGTTGGCATAAACGGCACCTGCAGATCCTGAGCAATACGCATTGACCAGTTAAAACTGTAGGCGTCACCGGTTTCACGGCGATGCTCTTTCACCTGCGGCATGGCTTTTCTCATCAGACGGGCAACTTCAGCAGCATCGTCAATGATGATCTGATAATGCTTACGTGCCTGCTCGCCGAGCGTGCTGACAATGAAGTCGTCCAGTACGCGGAAATAATCGGCGCTCTCTTTCGGGCCGGTCAGAATAAGCGGCAGAACCTGATGCGCGTTCTGTGGATTCATCAGAATGCCCAACAGATAGAGGAACTCCTCTGCGGTACCCACGCCGCCCGGGAAGATGATGATGCCGTGCGCGATGCGCACAAAGGCTTCCAGGCGCTTTTCGATATCCGGCATGATGATAAGTTCGTTCACCAGCGGATTCGGTGGCTCAGCCGCGATAATAGACGGCTCAGTTAACCCGATAAAGCGGCTGTCACGATAGCGCTGCTGGGCATGGCCCACGGCGGCACCTTTCATCGGCGCTTCCATCACGCCCGGTCCACAACCGGTACAAATGTTCAGCTCACGCAGCCCCAGTTGCGTGCCCACGTTGCGACAATACTGGTATTCCACCGCGTTGATCGAGTGGCCACCCCAGCAGACAACGGTATTGGGATATTCACCCACATGCAGGGCGCGGGCATTGCGCAAAATGGAAAACACCGTGTTGGTGATGGTGGCTGAGTCGTTGTCCTCTTCGCAGGGTAAACGCCCCGAGCTGGCGAGCTGGCCATTCACAAACAGGATGTCGCGCAAGACGGCAAACAGGTTGGCCTGGAGTGAACGGATGATACGACCGTCGACGAAGGCTTCTTCCGGGGGATTAATCAGTTCCAGCTTAACGCCGCGCTCACGGCGCAGTACGTTGATGTCGAAGTTCTCAAAACGCGACAGCAGTTCATGGCTGCTGTCAGTCTGACTGCCAGAGTTGAGTACGGCGAGCGAGCAGTTACGGAAAAGTTGATACAAATCGCTGCTGGCCGTGCGCTTCAGCATATCTACTTCCAGTTGGGAGAGCAGATCCATAGAGCCAAGAGGGCTGACATGTGTAATCAAATGAACTCCTTTGCACCCGCTGGGGTGATAACTGACACTGCAAATGCAGTGACCAAAATCCCTGGTTGGCAACCCGCAGGTTACCGCCCTGTCCAGAGTAGCCTTGTCGGCAAGGTTTGCTCAAGTGGAACCGTATGCGCGTTTAACAGTCTGAGAAAGGATTCGCAAACTATTGACGAACCAGACGAGAATGGCCCGGCGTAAAGGGCACATTACTGCGCCACGGATTGATATCCAGTCCACCCCGTCGCGTGTAACGTGCGTAGACGGTCAGCTGTGATGGCTGACAAAAGCGCATCAGGTCGTTGAAAATACGCTCCACGCACTGTTCATGAAACTCATTATGCTGACGAAATGAAACGATATAGCGCAGCAGAGCTTCACGATCGATGCGCGGGCCCTGATAGCGAATCATTACCGATCCCCAGTCAGGCTGATTGGTGATCAAACAGTTGGATTTAAGCAGATGGCTGACCAGCGTTTCTTGCACCTGTTCCTGACCGGCGGCGTCGATCAGATAATCGGCATTGAAGCCGTAATCTTCAATCTCGATGTCCTGCTCATCAATGCAGGTGCCCGCAAAGTGACCAACAGGCTGACCTTCGATCTCCTGTAAGCGAAACAGCGCCACAAGGACATCGCCCTCGGCACAGGCGCGCAGGTCCTGCTCCAGCGTCTGGCGTACCTCGGCCCAGTCTGTAAATCGCGTCTGGTTAAAGCTGTTAAGGTAGAGCTTAAAACTCTTTGATTCGATAAGATTACGGCTCCGGGCATCAAGCTCGACTTCGCCCACGGCCACCTGGGGCACGCCTTTGCTGTTGAGCCATGAGAGTTCATAGAGCGTCCAGATATCACTGCCCGAGAACGGCAAATTATCGGGATAAAGGCCCAAAGGCTCGCGATTCATGCTGCGCGGCACGGCCTGTAATAAGCTGTTGTCATAGCGATCGTGATACGCTGTAGGCTTGCCCAGCGTCAGGTTGCTCAGTGCCGGGTCCGGCTGGTAAGAAGACATAACGGTTACCACTAGAGTCATCAAAGTGAGTAAGTGTAACCTATCAGAAGTGAGAATTTGAATGATGCAGCAAACCGCTGAAGCGTTAACGGATTTTACCACGCGCTACTGCCAGCACTGGCAGCAGAGCCGGGGCCATGCGCCAGCCAGTCGCGATCTTTATGGTATTCCTTCCCCCTGTTTGCTGGAAAACCGTGATGAGTGTGCGCTCTGGCAACCGCAACCCTTTACACTACCGCCCTCGCTGGAGGCGGTTGAGCGGGCGCTGGAGATTGCGCTGCAACCGCAGATTACGGCCTTTTATACGCACCAGTTCGCGGGGGACATGCAGGCCATGTGGCAGGACCACAGACTAACGCTGCTCCAGGTCTGGAGTGAAACCGACTTTGTCCGGCTGCAGGAAAACCTGATCGGGCACCTCGTCATGCAGCGGCGCCTGAAGCAGAATCCAACACTGTTTATTGCCACCACTGCGTCAGAAGAGAACATTATTTCCCTGTGCAATCTGAGCGGTGACATCATCCTTGAAACGCCCGGTCAGAAGAAACGTATTACGCTGGCATCGGATATCTGTACTTTTCTTAATAATTTACAACCGCTTAGTGATTAATTGCAGAGATGTGCCGCTTCGCGTGTGAGAGATCTCTTACATGCCGTGTGAGAGATCGCCATATTAGCGAAACGGTGAAGTAGCGGCCGAGATGTAAAAATATTGTAAATCATTAACTTATTAGCACCGCTGTTCAATCTCTTGAACAGGATCGCGTTATATCGTGTTTTAACACCTTGTGCCCTGAGGCTTTTCTTAAGAGAATAGGTCTCGCTGACAGGACGTCATGGACAGCAGGAACCGTCAGGAAGACGGTAGCCAGGAGGCAGGAACGTAATGCTGTTACGTCACAAGGAAGGCTTCAGGACGAAGCAGGACACTCAGGAATGAGTTAAGGGACACCTCCAGGATGGAGAATGAGAGCCCCTCGGACGAGGCGGTGGGCCAGGAGGCTAAGGAGTGATCAGGATGATTCGCGGAAGGACTACGCACGGGAAAAGTTGTCAAGGATGAGCAGGGAGCATTAACGTAGCAGGAGAGCTGCAAACGAACCGGGAGCACTGTTTAATACAGTGCTCCCTTTTTTTGTGCCTGCGGGTTATCCTTGCCGCCCCTTTTTATTCGTCAGAGGTGAGGCATGACGTCAGAACAGTTTATTATGCAACGGCTTGAACAGCTCGAAGCCGTCATGCGTGAGCACGATCTGTGGCAGGTGGACGCGCCAGACGAACAGGCTTTCGCAAGCCAGCAACCTTTTTTCCTCGACACGATGCAGCCGCTGGAATGGTTGCAGTGGGTCCTGATTCCACGGGTGCAGATGCTGATTCGTGCGGGCCAGGCATTGCCAAAAAATTTTGCGGTTGCCCCCTATTTTGAAATGGCGTTAACGCCGGTTCAGCCGGGGCGCACACTGTTGTTGCTGACCTTACAGCAGCTGGATGCATTGCTGCAGGATGACCCGGTCTGATGCTGGAAATCATTTATCAGGATGCGTGGCTGGTCGCGGTGAATAAGCCCGCAGGCTGGCTGGTGCACCGCAGTTGGCTTGATCGCCATGAAACCCGGTTTGTGATGCAGACGGTACGCGACCAGATAGGCCAGCATGTTTTCACGGCGCATCGGCTGGATCGTCCCACATCAGGCGTGCTGCTGATGGGGCTGTCCAGTGAGGCAGGCCGCCTGCTGTCCCAGCAGTTTGAGCATCACCACATGGAAAAGACCTACCATGCCATTGTGCGCGGCTGGCTTGAAGGCAGTGACAGGCTGGATTATCCGTTGGTGGAAGAGCTGGACAAGATCGCGGACAAATTTGTCAGCGAACCCCGTGCGCCGCAGCCGGCGGTGACCGATTACGCCGCACTGGCAACGGTAGAAATGCCAGTCGCCATCAGTCGCTATCCCACGGCACGTTACAGCCTGGTTGAGCTTAAACCGCAAACCGGGCGGAAACATCAACTCCGTCGGCACATGTCCCATTTGCGTCATCCCATTATCGGCGATTCGGCTCACGGGGATTTACGCCAGAATCGTGGTGCGGCTGCGCACTTTGGGGCCAGCCGTTTGATGCTGCATGCCAGCAGCTTATCCCTTAACCATCCTGTGACGGGCGAACCGCTGCTTATTCGTGCCGGGCTCGATCCTGTCTGGCAACGGGTGATGGAGCGGTTTGGCTGGCAGGCCTGTATTCCTGATGTGCCACGGGTTGAGTTTCTCGCAGGCTCAGGTCAGGATAGCGTTCCGGAATAAAGGGGAAAAGAAATGGCAAAGATTGGGATTTTTGTAGGCACCGTCTATGGGAACGCCTTACTGGTTGCAGAAGAAGCTGAGCCGTTGTTGCAGCAGCAGGGCCATGAGGTAACGATTTTCGAAGATCCGACACTGGCCGACTGGCAACACTATGCCAGTGATGTCGCTCTGATCATCACCTCGACCACCGGTCAGGGCGATTTTCCGGATACGATTTCCGGCCTGTTTCATGCTATGCAGGATAAGCTGGGCCATCAGCCCACGCTGCGTTATGGCGTGATAGCGTTAGGCGACAGCAGTTATGAAAATTTCTGCGGCGCAGGCAAGCGTTTTGATGCATTGCTGCAGGCGCACCAGGCGAAGCGGATCGGTGACGTGTTGCTCATCGACGCCACCGAAGATCCGGAGCCTGAGTCGGTAACGTCTCCCTGGGTTGAGCAGTGGGGTAAACAGCTCTGACTGTACAGGGTGGGGAAGACGGCACCCGCGTGGCTGACATGCGCGCCACGCGGGTGTCAGCACGGCCTGTCTGCATAAAAACGGCATCAGGTGATCGGTGCGGGATTAAAGACCGCCAGCTGATTGCGGATGCCCCAGCGGTCTGACCAGGTTTGTTTCCGGCCGCTGGCAATGTCCAGAATTAATGTAAACAACCGCCAGCCAACCTGCTCGATGGTTTCTTCGCCCGTGGCAATCGTACCGGCGTTAATATCCATTAAATCATGCCAGCGTTCAGCCAATGCGGTACGGGTCGCCATCTTAATCACCGGAATCGCCGGCAGGCCGTAAGGCGTTCCCCTGCCTGTTGTAAAAACCTGTAAGGTGATGCCTGAGGCCAGCTGCTGCGTGCCGCAGACAAAATCGCTGGCGGGCGTGGCGGCAAAAATCAGCCCTCGTCGTGTTGGCCGTTGTCCCGGCGACAGCACTTCCACAATCGGGCTTCGGCCTGATTTGGCAATTGAGCCTAATGCTTTTTCCACCACGTTGGCCAGTCCGCCTTTCTTGTTGCCGGGCGAGGGATTGGCGCTGCGGTCCGTTTTGCCTTGATCGAGATAGCGATCATACCAGGCCATTTCCTCAATCAGTCGCTGGCCCACGGCCTGGTCAACCACGCGTGGCGTCAGCAAATGAATGGCATCCCGTACCTCCGTGACTTCAGAAAACATTACGGTGGCTCCGCAGCGTACCAGCAGATCAGCGGCGAAGCCGACGGCGGGATTCGCGGTCACGCCCGAAAACGCGTCGCTGCCGCCACACTGCATGCCCACCACCAGTTCAGAGGCCGGGCAGGTTTCGCGCTGGCGTTGATTAAGGCGGCTCAGGTGGCGCTCTGCGACCTGCAAAATGTCATCCACCATGGCACCGAAGCCCACCCGGCTCTCGTCCTGCAAACGCACAATATCCGCATCGTCCAGCGAGATGGGCTGTACGTCAGGCGTGCCGGTCAGCAGGCGTTCGGGTTGTAACTTTTCGCATCCCAGACTGACCACCATGATTTCGCCGCCGAAATTGGCATTCAGGGCCAGATTATGAACGGTTCGGATCGGGATCACCGCCGCGGGGGCATTGATCGCCACGCCACAGCCATAAAGATGATTCAGCGCCACCACGCCATCAACGTTGGGATAGCGGGGCAGTAAATCACGCTCAATGATTTGCACCACATAATCCACCACGCCCGCGACGCAGTGCACGCTGGTGGTGATCCCCAACAGATTACGGGTGCCCACGCTGCCGTCGGCGTTGCGATAGCCCTCAAAGGTATAACCGTCCAGCGGCGGTAACGCCGGCGGCACATTATTCGCTAAAGATAAATGCGCTAAGTCCGGGGCGTCCGGCAGAGCAATTAGCGATTCGTCGATCCAGCTCCCCTGGGCGATATCACGCATGGCCAGACCAATCACCTCGCCATAGCGCAGTATGGGCTGCCCACCAGGAATAGCCTGCAGCGCCACCTTGTGTCCCTGGGGGATATGCTCGGTCAGAGTTAAGCCATCACGAAACGTGGTACCGGCAGGCAGTCCCTGGCTGTTAACCACAATGGCCACGTTATCGTTTTCATGAACTTTGATATAGAGCGGTTGTTCGTTTGACAGGGGGATCATCGCTCACCTTCCAGTGCGTCGCGCCTTATTTCTGTGGCGCATTCATTATAAGAAGTCAGGTGTCACAGGTTCAGTATTTGCCACCGTCAGTATAAAGAGGGGTTCTCACCTGCACATTGTGCAATTGACCTACATTCAGCCTTCAGAGACGGCCGTTTTCATGTCTTTTTACCAAATCAAGTGAAGATTCTCACAAAGCCGGCGATCGTCGGGCTTAGGAGCTGGCTTTGGGTGAGGAATACCAAAATACGTGAAATGCGCCGCAGTGTTTTATGCAATAGCCCAAAAAAGCACGATTCCTTCTCCTTATTCCAGGGAGATATTCCAATGTCACCGTGAAACCCACTTCTTATACTGATTTCCGTTTCCCCGGTCAGGTTATATGTCACGCCGCGTGAGTAATTTGCCAATAAAAAAATCGCCGTGTTTAACCTACATCTCTCTGATACCCAACGCGATGTGTATGCAGTCAGAGCGAATGTCACTTTCGCTATTTTTCAGGAGTGCATCATGAGTAGTTTTCACCAGACGTCAGAGGCGGTCCAGAAACGGACAAATGCACGCTACTGGATTGTGGTCATGTTGTTTATTGTGACCTCATTCAACTACGGCGACCGGACGACGTTATCCATCGCTGGCTCCGCGATGGCAAAGGATATTGGCCTCGATCCCGTGGGCATGGGTTACATCTTCTCGGCGTTTTCGTGGGCCTATGTTATTGGACAAATCCCCGGCGGCTGGCTGTTGGATCGCTTTGGTTCCAAACGCGTCTATTTCTGGAGCATCTTCCTCTGGTCGTTATTTACCTTGCTGCAAGGTTTCGTGGACCTGTTCAGCGGTTACACCATCGTGATGGCGCTGTTTATGTTGCGCTTTATGGTGGGCCTGGCAGAAGCACCTTCATTTCCGGGTAACAGCCGGATTGTGGCCGCCTGGTTCCCGGCTCAGGAGCGCGGTACCGCCGTGGCCATTTTCAATTCTGCCCAGTATTTTGCGACCGTGATTTTCGCACCCATCATGGGCTGGCTGACCTCCGCAGTCGGTTGGGCTCATGTCTTCTGGTTCATGGGGGGACTGGGCATCATCCTGAGCCTTATCTGGCTCAAAGTGATTCACGATCCCAGCGATCATCCTGGCGTTAATCAGGCGGAACGGGAATACATGGAGCAGGGCGGTGCGCTAATCAACATGGATCAGAAAAGCGAAAAGCAAAACGTCAGCTTTCGTGACAAGCGGTTCCAGATCAAACAGCTGCTGCAGTCACGCATGATGATCGGTATCTATATTGGCCAGTACTGCATCAACGCACTGACCTATTTCTTTATCACCTGGTTTCCGGTTTATCTGGTTCAGGCGCGCGGAATGTCGATTCTTAAAGCCGGTTTTGTTGCCTCCGTACCGGCACTGTGCGGCTTTATTGGCGGCGTGCTGGGTGGCGTGATCTCTGACTGGCTGATGCGCAAAACCGGTTCCCTGAACATCGCCCGCAAAACGCCCATTGTGCTCGGGATGCTGCTCTCGACCTCTATGGTGATATGTAACTACGTTGAAACCGACTGGGTTGTGGTGCTGTTTATGGCGACGGCCTTTTTTGGCAAAGGCATTGGTGCGTTGGGCTGGGCGGTGATGGCCGATACCGCGCCGAAGGAGATCAGCGGTCTGAGCGGCGGCCTGTTCAATATGTTTGGTAATGCGTCCGGCATTATCACGCCTGTCGCGATTGGCTACATCATTGCCTCGACCGGATCGTATAACGGTGCGCTGGTATACGTGGGTATCCACGCCTTTGTCGCGGTACTCAGTTATCTGGTGCTGGTGGATAACATCAAGCGCATTGAGCTGAAAACCCGCTAAGGAGCCTGTATGAATACGCAATCCACGCCCGTTATCACCGCTATGCAGGTTGTGCCGGTGGCCGGTTACGACAGTATGCTGCTCAACATTGGGGGGGCACACAATGCCAGTTTTACCCGCAACATTGTGATACTGACGGACAGTGCGGATCATACCGGGCTGGGTGAGGCACCGGGAGGCGAGACCATTTATCAGACCTTGCTGGATGCCGTACAGCAGGTGACAGGTCAGCAGGTCGCCTGCCTGAACCGGCTGGTACAGCAGGTGCATCGGGGCAATCAGTCTGCGGATTTCGAGACCTTTGGCAAGGGCGCCTGGACGTTTGAACTGCGCGTAAATGCGGTTGCGGCGCTGGAGGCCGCGCTGCTGGATCTGCTGGGGCAATGTCTGGGCGTGCCGGTCGCCGAGCTGCTGGGGCCGGGTAAACAACGCGATGCGGTCACGGTTTTGGGTTACCTGTTCTATATCGGCGACCGGTGCAAAACCGATCTGCCTTACCTCACTGGTGAGAACGCGCAGCATGACTGGTATCGGCTGCGTCATCAGGAAGCCCTGAGCAGTGAGGCCATCGTCAGGCTGGCGGAAGCGGCTCAGGATAAATACGGATTTCACGATTTTAAACTCAAGGGCGGTGTGCTGCCGGGCGAACAGGAAATCGCGACCGCGCAGGCGTTGAAAAAACGCTTTCCCGATGCGCGTATCACCGTTGATCCTAACGGCGCATGGCGGCTGGACGAGGCGATCCGGCTGTGCAAAGGCATGCAGGATGTGCTGACCTATGCAGAAGATCCCTGTGGGGCGGAGCAGGGTTATTCCGGGCGTGAGGTGATGGTGGAGTTTCGGCGCGCGACGGGCCTGCCGGTCGCCACCAATATGATTGCTACAGACTGGCGTCAGATGGGACACACCTTGTCTTTACAGTCAGTCGATATCCCGCTGGCCGATCCGCACTTCTGGACGATGCAGGGATCCGTGCGCGTGGCGCAAATGTGCCATGAATTTGGCCTGACGTGGGGTTCCCATTCCAACAACCATTTCGATATTTCCTTGGCGATGTTCACGCACGTTGCGGCCGCCGCACCGGGCAACATCACCGCCATTGATACGCACTGGATCTGGCAGGAGGGCAATCAACGGCTCACAAAAGCGCCTTTCCAGATTGAAGGTGGCAGGGTGGCAGTGCCGCAGAAGCCGGGCCTGGGTATTGAGCTGGACAGGGAGCGGGTGATGCAGGCTAATGCGCTTTATCAAAAGCATGGCCTGGGTGCCCGTGATGATGCACAGGCCATGCAGTTTCTGATTCCGCAGTGGACGTTCGATCACAAGCGTCCGTGCCTGGTGCGTTAACGTTTTTGGGCTTCCTGCAGGAAACCCGTTTCACAGGAGTAAAACCATGAGTAATACAGCCTGGCGCAATGAATTTCGCCATCGCCTGCTGGCAGGTGAAACCCTGATTGGCAGTTGGTGTGCCCTGGCGAATCCCCTTTCGACCGAAGTCCTGGGGCTGGCCGGATTTGACTGGCTGGTGCTGGACGGCGAGCACGCGCCTAACGATATCACCACCTTTGTGCCTCAACTGATGGCGCTGAAAGGCAGCGATAGTGCGCCGGTTGTGCGTCCACCCTGTAACGAGCCGGTGATTATTAAACGCCTGCTGGATATTGGTTTTAACAACATTCTGGTGCCCTTCGTCGAGAACGAAGACGAGGCCAGACGTGCGGTCGCCTCGACGCGTTATCCGCCTGCGGGGATTCGCGGCGTATCCGTTTCACATCGCAGCAATATGTACGGCACCATGCCAGCGTACAACAGCACTATCAACGACAACATTACGGTGTTAGTCCAGATAGAAACGCAGCAGGCCGTGGACAACATCGATGCTATCGCGGCCGTTGAGGGCGTGGACGGGATCTTTGTCGGACCGGGCGATCTGTCCGCCGCGCTGGGTTATCTCGGCCAGCCTGCGCACCCGGCGGTATTGCCCGTCATCAAACACATCTTTGAACGGGCAAAAGCTGCCAACAAACCCAGCGGGATTCTGGCGCCGGTCGAGGCCGACGCCCGCCGCTACCTCGAGTGGGGCGCGACCTTTGTTGCTGTGGGTAGCGATCTCGGTGTTTTCCGCAGTGCCACGCAGGCGTTGTGTGACAAATTTAAAACGTAATCATCCAGGAGAGACGCAATGAAAATTGGCTTTATTGGCCTTGGGATTATGGGCAAACTTATGAGTAAAAACCTGCTGAAGGCGGGTTATTCACTTGTCGTGCGGGATCATCATGCCGAAAACGAGGCCGAGCTGGTCGCGCTGGGTGCGACAACGGCCAGCAACGCGAAAGAGATTGCCGGGCAGTGCGATGTGGTCATCACCATGGTGCCGAACTCGCCGCAGGTCAAAGAGGTTTGTCTGGGTGAAAATGGCATTATCAATGGGGCAAAACCCGGTCTGATTGTCATCGACATGAGCTCAATCGCCCCACTGGCAAGCCGGGAAATCCATGATGCGCTGGCGGCAAAACAGATCCGTATGCTGGATGCGCCGGTCAGTGGCGGCGAACCCAAAGCCATCGAAGGCACGTTGTCGGTGATGGTGGGCGGCGATAAAGCCGTGTTTGACCAGTGTTACGACATCATGAAAGCCATGGCGGGCTCGGTCGTGCATACCGGCGATATCGGTGCCGGTAACGTGACCAAGCTGGCCAATCAGGTGATTGTGGCGCTGAATATTGCCGCGATGTCAGAAGCGCTGTCACTGGCGACCAAAGCCGGTGTCAATCCGGAGCTGGTCTATCAGGCTATACGTGGCGGTCTGGCAGGAAGCACCGTGCTGGATGCGAAAGCGCCGATGGTGATGGACCGCAATTTTAAACCCGGCTTTCGTATCGATTTACATATTAAAGATCTGGCTAACGCACTGGATACCTCACATGACATTGGTGCTCCTCTCCCACTGACAGCGGCGGTGATGGAGATGATGCAGGCACTGCGTAACGACGGACAGGGAACCGCCGACCACAGCGCGCTGGCCTGCTATTATGAAAAGTTAGCAAACGTCGAAATTTCGCGCTAAGCGTTGCCCGGTATCTGGGGATGCCGGGCGAATGTCCTTCCCTTATCGTCAAACCATACCGTCTGGATTGCTTATGAAAATCGTCATCGCACCGGATTCATATAAAGAAAGTCTCTCTGCCCTGGATGTGGCGTCGGCAATCGAAGCGGGATTTCGCGAGATTTTCCCCGATGCGCATTATGTGAAAATACCGGTCGCTGATGGCGGTGAAGGCACGGTTGAAGCGATGGTCGCTGCAACCCAGGGAAAAAAGATCAGGTTACAGGTGACCGGTCCACTGGGGGAACCTGTGGAGGCGTTCTATGGGGTGTCGGGCAACGACGAGACCGCCTATATCGAGATGGCCGCCGCCAGTGGCCTGGAGCTGGTCCCGGCGGCGCGGCGCGACCCATTGATTACCACTTCGTTTGGCACAGGTGAACTGATCAAAAACGCGCTGGATAAAGGGGTAAAGCACATCATTATTGGCATTGGTGGCAGCGCCACCAATGACGGCGGCGCAGGAATGATGCAGGCGCTGGGGGCGCGTTTGCTGGATAAGCAAGGTGAAGAGATTGGCCCTGGCGGCGGCGCGCTGCCGCATCTGGCCCGCATTGATATTTCCCGCCTGGACAGCCGTATCCGGGCGTGCCGTTTCGAAGTGGCCTGTGATGTGACCAATACGCTGACAGGCGATGACGGTGCGTCGGCGGTCTTTGGCCCGCAAAAGGGCGCAACACCTGAACGGGTGGCACTGCTCGATAAGGCGCTGACGCACTATGCTGCGATGATTCAGCGCGATCTGGGCATGGATGTCCTGCAGGTCAGCGGTGGCGGTGCCGCAGGGGGAATGGGGGCCGCACTGTATGCATTTTGCCAGGCGGCCCTGCGCCCCGGTATTGAAATCGTTACAGAAGCGCTGGGGCTGGCGGCGCAGTTGCAGGACGCCCAACTGGTGATTACGGGCGAAGGGCGCATAGACAGTCAGAGTATCAATGGCAAAGTGCCGATTGGCGTCGCGAAAGTTGCAAAGCGGTTTGGTCTTCCGGTGATTGGCATTGCCGGTAGCCTGACGGACGATGTCGGCGTCGTTCATCAACATGGCATTGATGCGGTATTCAGCGTGCTATACCGTATCTGTTCGCTGGATGAAGCGCTGGATGGCGCACGCAACAATGTGCGGCTTACTGCACGCAATGTGGCGGCCACCCTGAAAATCGGGGGTTTTTAAACGCTAATTTGGGGGCCCCTGGCGTTCAGGGGCCTGCTGACTGACCGGCTTTTCACGGCATAGCGAGCACGCGGCGCGCCTGTCTGGCCACATTTTCCATCTCATCCTGCAGCTCCAGCAACTCCGGCTCCAGCGCCTCAATATCACTGGCCTGATGCAGTTCTTTTTCCAGTTTACGACAGAGTTGCTTCATCCGCGGTACGCCGCTGTAACTGGCGCTGCCGTGAAGTTTATGGATAATTTCCCGCAAGGCAACCGCATCGTTTTCAGCCATGTACTGTACGATCTTAGCGTGCACTTCCGGCAAAAATTCCAGCAGCATTCGCAATAAATCCCGCGCTAAATCAGGTTTGTTGGCCGCCTGACGTAACGCCAGTTTCCAGTCCAGCGTGGGCAGGATCTGGGGAACCTCGGGCACAGCGCTGGCCGGGCTGGGCATATAACGCGTCAACACCTGGCTGAGCTTATTTTCATCAATAGGCTTAGCAAGATAGTCGTTCATGCCGGCCCGGATCAGGTGCTCACGTTCACCATCGATCGCGTGCGCGGTTACAGCGACGATCGGCGTGTTGGCATGGTTTGGCAGCGTGCGGATAATTTCACTGGCGCGAATGCCATCGATGTCGGGCATCTGGATATCCATTAAAATCACGTCCAGTGCTTGCCGGTGGGCGACGTGGATGGCCTGCTCGGCGTTATTGCACAGGATGCTGTGCTCAACCTGTTCTTCCAGCAGTGCGCCGATCAGCTTGAGATTCGCAGGATTATCATCCACCGCCATGACGGTTAACGGCAGACGCGGCGAGGAAGAGGTATCGTTACTGTGGCGGGCATGCAGCTCCAGCAGCATGGGCAGTAAACGTGTTTGTGAGACAGGTTTGGCAATACAGCCGTCAATGCCACGTACTTTTAGCTCATCGGCCAGTAACATCATTGGGCTTGGCAGCGCCATGATGACCTGATCGGCGCGTTCCAGCAGCGAATTGATAAACCGGCTTTCCAGCACCTGCGACTTGCTGGCATCGACAGGCATCGCCATCAGCAACAGGGGATAACGCGGCTGACTCAGGCCTTCCAGCGTTAAGCTGTGCTCTACCTGTAACGGCGTCGCGCCTAAAATCTCGACGACTGCGCTGGCAACATCGGGATTCGCTTCCACATAGGCCATACGGGTGTTCGATAGTGCGTCAAGGACGCGCGGCATACTCGGTGCATTCGGATTGAGATCAAGTTTCACGCGCACCCAAAAGGTGGAACCGTGATTCTGGCGGCTGACGAAGGTGATCTCCCCGTTCATTTCCCGCACCAGTTTCTGGGTGATCACCAGTCCCAGCCCCGATCCGCCGTGGCGACGGGAAATGCTGGCATCCGCCTGGCGAAAGGCCTGAAACAGCTGCGCCTGCTGTTCTTCGGAAATGCCTATCCCCGTATCACGCACCTGAATCTCCAGCTCAACCTGGGTTGCCGTAAAGGTATGTTGCTCAACCCGTAAATTGATGGTGCCTTTTTCAGTGAACTTAATCGCATTGCCCATCAGGTTAATCAGGATTTGCTGCAGGCGAAGCGCGTCACCGATCACGTTGTCGGGGACGTTGTTATCGCATACCACCGTCAACTCCAGCTTCTTTTCGTGGGCCGATGGGGCCAGCAAAACCAGCGTTTCATCCAGCGTGGCGCGAAGCGGGAAAGGAATGGATTCCAGCATCAGCTTTCCGGCTTCCAGCTTCGAGAAATCCAGTACGTCATTGATAATCGACAGCAGGTTATTGGCCGAACGTTCAATCGTCAGCATATAGTCACGCTGGGTGGTGCGCAGCGGCGTTTTCAGCATTTGACGGGTAAAGCCCAGCACGCCATTCAGCGGCGTGCGCAGTTCATGGGACATGTTCGCCAGGAATTCGGATTTGATGCGGGCAGCTTCTTGGGCACGTTTTTTGGCCAGATCCAGCTCAACGTTTTGAATTTCGAGCTGCTCCAGCGTTTCCCGCAGGTCCCAGGTCGCCTGATCGATGTTGTGCTGCATCTCTTCGTGGTAGGCGGTAAGCGACATCGCCATGGCATTGATCCCATTCTTCAGGATGCTCAGCTCGCCCAGCATGTGGCCTTCCACCCGGCTGTCCAGTTGCCCACGACGAATCCGGTCAACGGTGCTGACCATATTGCGAATGGGGCCGGTAACGTCCCGCATCAGGCGATAGGCAAACAACATGGCAATACACAGGCAGAACAGCAGCATCAGGGTGGCAATAAAGACTTCCCGGTATTGCTGTAAACGCACGGACTGCAAATCCAGCTCTATCGCCACATAGCCCAGCGGATTCCCGGCGGGCTTGGCATCCTGTCCGGGCAATTCATCCACGGCGTAACGCTCGGAGGTGATGGGTTTGCGCAGGATCAACAGGTTGCCGCTGCCCTCCAGGGAAACATCCTCGGGCAGCGCCTGGATCGCCTTCTTTGTCTTCAGGCTGAGGTTTTGGTTGGTGTTGGAGGTGACGTAGAGCTGGTTATTATCATCAAAAACAGAAATGGCCCGTACAATGCCGGAATGGCGGTGATGGAGTAAACTCACCAGTTCACGCAGCGCATCACGATTGTGCCAGGTCATGCTGTATTCTGTGGAGACCGCCAGCGGTTCAATGATATTTGCCCCCGCCTCAATCACCTGGCGCTGTAATTCATTGTAGCGATGCACCACAAAAAATGAGCTGAGCAGCAAGCCTACCATTAGCGTAGGCGCCAGGATTAAAATCATCATTCGCGCCCGCAGGCTGTATTTAGTCATAATAGTCGCCTGCTGTTTCGGCCTGAACGTCCCTGTGCACGTCGCTGAAATGGATGCACATCGAATTTAAAGAGAAAGAACTACACTATGGCGCAATTTTATTCCGCAAAACAGCGCGTGACGACCCGAAAAAGGCTGACCGTCACTATCGAAGACCTGGATCCTTTCGGTCAGGGCGTGGCCCGGCACAAAGGAAAAACCCTGTTTGTCGCGGGTGCGCTGCCCGGCGAACAGGCGGAAGTCACCCTGCTGGAGGAGAAGCGCCAGTATGCTCGCGCCAAAACAGAGCGTCTGTTGAACCACAGCCCGTCACGGGTTGAACCTCGCTGTCCGCATTTTAGCCGCTGTGGCGGCTGCCAACAGCAACATGTTGATGAGCCGCTACAGCAGCAGAGTAAAGCGCGTGCGCTGGCACGAATGCTTACTCAGGCAGCAAAGCAGCCGATCACGGTGGATGAGATCATCGCCGGTCCTGCCTGGGGCTATCGCCGCCGTGCCCGCCTTGGCCTGCAGTGGCACAGCAAAACACAGCAGCTCCAGATGGGCTTTCGCCAGGAAGCCACCAACGATCTGGTCGATATCCAGCAGTGCCCCGTTTTGGTGCCCCAACTTGAGGCGCTGATTATTCCGCTGCGCAATTGTCTCACTACGCTTAATGCTGTCAACCGTTTAGGCCATGTCGAACTGGTGCTGGCTGATAACGGGCCGGTGATGTTATTGCGTCATCTGGATGCATTAACTGCTGACGATATGGCAAAACTGGAACGGTTTTCGCATCAGCATCAGCTCATGCTGTTTTTGGATGATGGCGGCGAGGCACTGCGCGCAATCAGTGAACAACGCCCGTTTTATCATTCACACCAGCTTACGCTAACCTTCAGTCCACAGGATTTTATTCAGGTTAATGATACGGTGAATCAGCAGATGGTCGCCAGGGCAATCGCGAGGCTGGATTTACAGCCTGACGATCGTGTGCTGGACCTGTTTTGCGGCATGGGAAACTTTACGCTCCCTGTAGGAAAAACGGTACAAAATGCCGTAGGTGTGGAGGGCGTTGCAGCATTAGTCCAGCAGGCAGAGTATAATGCTGAGGTCAATGATCTTAAAAACGTCAGATTTTTTCAGCACAATCTGGAAGACGATGTTTCGCGTCAGCCCTGGGCGACGCAAGGCTTTAATAAGGTGTTACTCGATCCGGCGCGGGCCGGGGCGGCGGGTGTCATGTCCCATGTCGTCAAACTATCACCACAGCGTGTGGTCTATGTGTCGTGTAATCCTGTAACACTCGCGCGTGACAGCGAAACACTGTTGTCGGCGGGCTACCAATTGGAAAGGGTCGCGATGCTGGATATGTTTCCGCATACCCGTCATCTCGAATCCATGGTGCTGTTCAGAAAAAAAACATAAGTGTCCGGCAGGGGCGCTGTGCAGGAGAGGATATGGTTGCGGTCAGAAGTGCACATTTAAATACGGAAGGGGAATTTGCCCTCGACCAGTGGATCGCCAGTCTTGGCGTGGCTAACCCGCAATCATGTGAACGTCTTGCTGAAACCTGGCGCTATTGTGAGGCGCAGACGCAAGGCCATCCCGACCAGTCGCTGCTGCTGTGGCGCGGTATTGAGATGGTGGAAATCCTCTCAATGCTCAGCATGGACATTGAAAGCCTGTGCGCGGCACTGATTTTCCCGCTCGCCAATGACGAAGTGGTCAGCGAAGAAGAGCTGGAAAAAACCGTGGGCAAAGGCATCGTTTCGCTGGTACATGGCGTGCGCGATATGGATGCGATTCGCCAGCTGAAAGCCATTCATAACGATTCAATGGCCTCAGAGCAGGTGGATAACGTGCGCCGTATGCTGCTGGCGATGGTGGAAGATTTCCGCTGCGTGGTGCTTAAGCTGGCAGAGCGCATTATGAACCTGCGCGAGGTGAAGGATGCACCGGAAGACGAACGCGTTCTGGCCGCCAAAGAAAGCACCAATATTTACGCGCCGCTGGCCAACCGGCTGGGCATCGGCCAGCTGAAATGGGAGCTGGAAGATTACTGCTTCCGCTATCTGCATCCCGAAGAATACAAGCGCATTGCGAAACTGTTGCACGAACGTCGTATCGATCGTGAGCAATATATCGATAACTTTGTTGTTAACCTGCGTAAAGAGATGGCGAAAGAGGGCGTTCGTGCTGAAGTGTACGGCCGTCCCAAACATATCTACAGCATCTGGCGCAAGATGCAGAAAAAATCGCTCGCTTTTGATGAGCTGTTCGACGTGCGTGCGGTGCGTATTGTGGCTGAGCGTTTGCAGGACTGCTATGGCGCCTTGGGTACGGTACATACGCTGTACCGCCATCTGCCCAGTGAATTCGACGATTACGTCGCTAACCCAAAGCCTAACGGCTATCAGTCCATTCATACGGTAGTGCTGGGACCGCAGGGTAAAACCGTTGAGATCCAGATTCGTACGCGTCAGATGCATGAGGACGCGGAACTCGGCGTCGCGGCACACTGGAAATACAAAGAAGGCCCGTCGTCCAGCCATGCCCGTGGGGCGGCAGGCCATGAAGAACGCATTGCCTGGTTACGTAAGCTGATCTCCTGGCAGGAAGAGATGGCCGATTCCGGCGAGCTGCTGGAAGAGGTCCGCAGTCAGGTGTTTGATGACCGCGTCTACGTCTTTACCCCGAAAGGCGATGTGGTCGATTTGCCCGCCGGTTCTACGCCGCTGGACTTTGCTTACCATATCCACAGCGATATCGGCCATCGCTGCATCGGTGCCAAAATCGGTGGGCGCATCGTGCCCTTTACCTATCAGTTGCAGATGGGCGACCAGGTTGAAGTCATCACACAAAAACAGCCGAATCCAAGCCGCGACTGGCTGAACCCGAATTTAGGATTCATCACCACCAGCCGTGGCCGCGCCAAAATTCACAACTGGTTCCGTAAGCAGGATCGCGATAAAAACATTCTCGCCGGTCGCCAGATTCTGGACAACGAGCTGAACCAGATGGATATCAGCCTGCGCGAAGCCGAGAAGCTGCTGCTGCCGCGCTATAACGTCACCTCGCTGGACGAGTTACTGGCCGCCATTGGCGGCGGGGATATTCGTCTGCACCAGATGGTGAATTTCCTGCAGGCCAAGCTTAATAAGCCGACGGCGGAAGAACAGGACCGTGAAGCCCTGCGTCAGCTGACGCAAAAATCGCACGCGCCGTCTGCCCGCAAGGAAAGTGGTCGCGTCGTGGTGGAAGGCGTGGGCAACCTCATGCACCATATCGCACGCTGCTGTCAGCCTATCCCGGGCGACGATATCGTCGGCTTTATCACCCACGGACGCGGTATTTCCATTCACCGTGCCGACTGCGATCAGCTGTCAGAGCTGATCTCCAATGCGCCAGAGCGCATCGTCGATGCCGTATGGGGCGAAAGCTACTCCAGCGGCTATTCGCTGGTGGTGCGCGTCACGGCTAACGATCGCAGCGGGCTGTTGCGCGATATCACCACGATTCTCGCCAACGAAAAGGTCAACGTGCTCGGCGTATCGAGCCGCAGCGATACCAAAAAACAGCTCGCCACCATTGATATGGACATCGAGATTTACAATCACCAGGTCCTGGGGCGCGTGCTGTCTCGCCTCAATCAGGTACCTGACATCATCGATGCCCGCCGCCTGCACTAACCTGTCATCAGGCGCACGTTTTGACCGACGTGCGCCTGGCTGCTTTTATCACCGCGTTTATGCCAACGGAACACCGGAAGGATTACCCTATGACGTCAATTGATCGCCTGCTGGGCATTATGAAAACCCTGCGCGATCCGCAACAGGGCTGCCCGTGGGATCGCGAGCAGACCTTTGCCACCATCGCGCCTTATACCCTGGAAGAAACCTACGAAGTGCTGGATGCGATCCAGCGCGAAGACTTCGACGATCTGCGGGGGGAGCTGGGCGATTTGCTGTTTCAGGTGGTGTTTTATGCCCAGATGGCACAGGAGCAGGGGCGCTTTAATTTTGATGATATCTGCCATGCCATCAGTGACAAGCTGGAACGTCGCCATCCGCATATTTTTGCGGAAGGCACCGCCGGGAACAGCGCTGAGGTGTTGAAAAACTGGGAGGCGATAAAAAGCGCGGAACGGGCAGAGAAAGCCCAGCATTCGGCACTGGACGATATTCCAAAAGCGCTGCCTGCGCTGATGCGCGCTCATAAAATTCAAAAGCGTTGCCACAATGTGGGCTTCGACTGGACCACGCTGGGCCCGGTGGTCGACAAGGTGCATGAAGAGATCGATGAGGTGATGCACGAGGCGCAGCAAAGCGTCGTCGACCCGCAAAAGCTGGAAGAAGAGATCGGCGATTTACTGTTTGCGACGGTTAACCTCTCGCGTCACTTGGGCAGCAAAGCCGAAATCGCGCTACAGAAGGCCAACGATAAGTTGGAGCGCCGTTTCCGTGCGGTGGAAGCAATCATTACTGCACAGGGACTGTCTATGCCTGGCGCCACGCTGGAACAAATGGAAGCGGCCTGGCAGCAGGTAAAAGCCGACGAAAAACGCTGATTATTCCAGCGCTGCGCATAAAGTGCGCGCTCGGGCTTACTCGATTCAGCTTCGCGTCAACTTTGTGATGTACGTCAACATTTTGTTAACCGCTATCCGCTAAGGTACGCGCAGCAATGCGTGAGGAGAGGGATGTGATTCATCAATTGTGGCTGATGGCGGTTTCCAGTATACTGTTTTCCCGTCTTGGTTATTCCACCGTCTTTAAACCTAAACTCTCAGGTTCAGCATGACAACGAATTATATTTTTGTGACCGGCGGGGTCGTTTCCTCTCTGGGTAAAGGCATTGCCGCAGCCTCCCTCGCAGCCATTCTCGAAGCGCGTGGTCTGAACGTGACCATCATGAAACTGGATCCGTACATTAACGTCGATCCGGGTACCATGAGCCCGACACAGCACGGTGAAGTATTCGTCACTGATGATGGGGCCGAAACCGATCTGGATTTGGGTCACTATGAGCGCTTCATCCGCACGAAAATGTCGCGCCGCAACAACTTCACCACTGGCCGTATCTACTCGGAAGTCCTGCGCAAAGAGCGCCGTGGCGACTATCTGGGTGCCACGATTCAGGTCATTCCGCATATTACTAATGCGATTAAAGAGCGCATCATCGAAGGTGGCGAAGGTCACGACGTCGTGCTGGTCGAAATCGGCGGTACGGTCGGTGATATCGAATCCCTGCCGTTCCTGGAAGCGATTCGTCAGATGGCCGTCGACGTGGGCCGCGAACATACGATGTACATGCACCTGACGCTGGTGCCTTACATGGCGGCAGCGGGCGAGGTCAAAACCAAGCCGACGCAGCACTCTGTAAAAGAACTGCTCTCTATCGGTATTCAGCCAGATGTCCTGATCTGCCGTTCCGATCGGGCGGTGCCGGCCAACGAGCGTGGCAAAATTGCCCTGTTCTGTAACGTGCCAGAAAAAGCCGTTATTTCGCTGAAAGACGTCGATTCCATCTACAAAATTCCAGGCATGCTGAAATCGCAGGGTCTGGATGACTATATCTGTAAGCGTTTCAATCTGAATGCTCCGGAAGCCAATCTGGCCGAGTGGGAGCAGGTGATTTATGAAGAAGCGAACCCGGGCGGCGAAGTCACCATTGGTATGGTGGGCAAATATGTCGAACTGCCGGATGCGTATAAATCTGTTATTGAAGCCCTGAAGCACGGCGGGCTGAAGAATCGCGTTACCGTCAACATCAAGCTGATCGACTCCCAGGACGTAGAAACCCGCGGTGTCGAATTGCTGAAAGATTTAGATGCCATTCTGATTCCGGGTGGGTTTGGTTACCGCGGTGTCGAAGGCAAGCTGATGACGGCGAAATATGCCCGCGAAAACAACGTGCCTTATCTCGGCATCTGTCTTGGCATGCAGGTTGCCCTGATGGAGTTCGCGCGCAATGTTGCCGGTATGGAAGGCGCAAACTCCACAGAATTTGTGCCAGACTGTAAGTACCCGGTGGTCGCCTTGATCACCGAATGGCGTGACGAAGAAGGTAACGTTGAAGTCCGTTCTGAGCAGAGCGATCTGGGCGGTACCATGCGTCTTGGCAGCCAGCAGTGCCAGTTGACCCCGGAAAGCAAGGTTCGCCAGCTGTACGGTTCTGACACGATTGTTGAGCGCCATCGTCACCGCTACGAAGTGAATAATATGCTGCTGAAGCAAATTGAAGCAGCGGGTTTACGTGTGGCAGGACGTTCTGGCGACGATCAGTTGGTTGAGATCATTGAGATCCCGAACCATCCATGGTTTATTGCTTGCCAGTTCCACCCTGAGTTCACATCGACGCCACGCGATGGTCATCCGTTGTTTGCCGGGTTTGTGAAGGCAGCACATGAGCATCAGAAGCGTTTAGCGAAATAAGTTTAACGAACAACGCGCGAACTTTTCGCGCGTTGTTTGTCTTAGGATTGACTAACTTGTACTGAGGAAAATCGTAATGGCCAAAATCGTAAAAGTCATCGGTCGCGAAATTATCGACTCACGTGGCAACCCAACTGTTGAAGCTGAAGTGCACCTGGAAGGCGGCTTCGTAGGCCTGGCTGCAGCACCATCAGGTGCCTCTACCGGTTCTCGTGAAGCACTGGAACTGCGTGACGGTGACAAATCTCGCTTCCTGGGCAAAGGCGTAACTAAAGCGGTTGCTGCGGTTAACGGTCCGATTGCTGAAGCGGTAAAAGGCAAAGACGCGAAAGATCAGGCGAACATCGATAAAATCATGATCGACCTGGACGGTACTGAGAACAAATCTAACTTCGGTGCTAACGCCATTCTGGCTGTTTCACTGGCTGCGGCAAAAGCGGCGGCAGCCTCTAAAGGTCAGGCGCTGTATGAGCACATCGCTGAACTGAACGGCACCCCAGGCAAATATTCTATGCCACTGCCTATGATGAACATCATCAACGGTGGTGAGCACGCGGATAACAACGTCGACATTCAGGAATTCATGATTCAGCCTGTCGGCGCATCAAGCGTGAAAGAAGCGATCCGCATGGGTTCAGAAGTGTTCCACAACCTGGCGAAAGTGCTGAAAAGCAAAGGTATGAGCACAGCGGTAGGTGACGAAGGTGGCTATGCGCCAAACCTGGGTTCTAACGCCGAAGCGCTGGCGGTTATCGCGGAAGCGGTAAAAGCAGCAGGCTATGAGCTGGGTAAAGATATCACCCTGGCAATGGACTGTGCGGCATCTGAATTCTATAAAGATGGCAAATACGTGCTGGCCGGTGAAGGCGGTAAGGCCTTCACCTCTGAAGAGTTCACCCACTTCCTGGAAGATCTGACGAAGCAGTATCCGATCGTTTCTATCGAAGATGGCCTGGACGAATCTGACTGGGATGGCTTCGCCTACCAGACCAAAGTGCTGGGCGACAAAATCCAACTGGTAGGTGACGACCTGTTCGTTACCAACACGAAGATCCTGAAAGAAGGTATCGAGAAAGGCATCGCGAACTCCATCCTGATCAAATTCAACCAGATCGGTTCACTGACCGAAACCCTGGCTGCGATTAAAATGGCGAAAGACGCAGGCTACACCGCTGTGATCTCTCACCGTTCAGGTGAAACCGAAGATGCGACCATCGCTGACCTGGCGGTCGGTACTGCTGCAGGCCAGATCAAAACCGGTTCAATGAGCCGTTCTGACCGTGTTGCGAAGTACAACCAGCTGATCCGTATCGAAGAAGCGCTGGGTTCAAAAGCGCCCTTCAACGGTCTGAAAGAAGTAAAAGGCCAGTAAGTTTACTGACTTCTTACTTCTGATGAAAACCCGCCCACGTGGCGGGTTTTTTTATGCCTTTGCCGTCAGGCTTCCTCATCTTTTTCTGCGACGTCTATGCTGTTTACATCTGTGCTTAACACAACCCACCGATACTGACGCTGTATACACGAATCTGACGCATCCTGTTGCTCGCCTGAGGCGCATGAATCACCGCTTTCAGGCAAAGATTAACTGGCTGAAGGAGAAAACCTGTGAGGCTGGCTTCGTATAACGTTGAAAACCTGTTTGATCGCGCCAGAGCGATGAATCAGAACGAATGGCGTGCAGGAAAACCGGTGCTCGAAAAATTCGCCGAGCTGAATGCCCTGCTGGGGCAGGCTGAGTATACCGAAGCGATGAAAAAACAGATGGTTGAACTGATGGTGGCGCTGGGACTGCAAAAGTCAGACACCGGGCCTTTTGTTCTCCTGCGGCGCAACCGGGGTAAACTGTTGACCCGACCCACAGACAACAGCGGCATTCGCATTATCGCCAATGGCCGTGCTGACTGGGTCGGTTCGCTGGAACTGCGACGTGCGCCGATAGACGAGATTGCTATGGGATTAACGGCGCAGGTCATGACAGATCTCAGGGCGGATATCCTGACGGTCGTGGAAGCAGAAAGCCGCCCCGCGTTGCTGGAATTTAATAACACGATGCTGCCTGCACGCGGCGGCACGCCGTTTAATCATGTGATGGTGATTGATGGCAACGATGAGCGGGGCATTGATGTCGGGCTAATGAGCGCGGCAGACTTTGCTATCGACACAATCCGAAGCCATGTCGATGACAAAGATAAACAGGGCGAGCTGATTTTCTCGCGCGACTGTCCCGAATTCACGATTCCTTTGCCCGACGGTCAAACCCTGCTTGTGCTGGTTAACCATTTTAAAAGCAAAGGGTACGGTGCAAAAGCCAGCTCTGACGCCCGCCGTAAACGGCAGGCGGAGCGGGTCAAAGCGATATATCAGCAACGCATTAAAGACGGGCAAACCCTGATCGCCATCACGGGCGATTTTAACGACACGCCAGACAGCGAGGCCTTATCGCCGTTGCTGAAGGACACCGACCTGAAAGATATCTTTACCCATGAAAAGTTTGATAACGGTGGCTATCCCGGTACCTGGGGCGGTTGCAGCGCCAGTAATAAAATTGACTATATTTTGCTGTCGCCCGCCCTGTGGAAAAAGGTCGAAAAGGGCGGCGTGTGGCGCAAAGGGATGTGGCCCGGGGTTCGCCCGGTAAAATGGGAAACCTATCCCGAACTGAAAAAAGAGGTCAATGCAGCGTCTGATCATGCGGCGGTGTGGGTGGATCTGGCCCTCTGATCCCGCCTGCTGTCCTCCTGTTGCCTGGCGCGTTCACAGCAGATCGCGTCGGTTCAGCATCACCTGACATGATCTCAGCGCTGAGTTCTGCGATAATCGCGTTTTAAAACTTCACAGAGATGATTATGCAGTACCCGATTAACGAAATGTTCCAGACGCTGCAAGGCGAAGGCTATTACACCGGCGTGCCGGCGATTTTCATCCGCTTACAGGGATGTCCGGTAGGATGCAGTTGGTGTGACACCAAACACACCTGGGAAAAACAGGCGGATCGGGAAACAGCATTAGGCGATATTCTGGTTAAAACGGTGGAAAGCGATGCCTGGGGCAACGCGGATGTGCCGATGCTGCTCAGCAGCATCGCGCAACAGGGCTGGACTGCCCGTCACATTGTGATCACCGGCGGAGAACCGGCCATCTACGATTTGCGCCCACTGACCGACGCGCTGGAAGCCGCAGGGTTTCAGTGCCAGATCGAAACCAGCGGGACCCACGAAATCCACTGCTCTGCACAAACCTGGGTGACCGTGTCGCCGAAGGTTAATATGCGCGGCGGTTATGATGTCCTGGCACAGGCGCTGAGCCGTGCAGATGAGATCAAACATCCGGTAGCACGGCAACGTGATGTGGAGGCCTTAGACGATTTACTGGCCGGGATTCAGGACACGAAAGCGCGCATTATTGCGCTGCAGCCGATCAGTCGCAAAGATGATGCGACTAAACTGTGTATCGAAACCTGCATTGCGCGCAACTGGCGCCTGTCGATGCAGACGCATAAATACCTGAATATTGCCTGACAGCAAAAAGGCGGCCCTGGCCGCCTTTTTCATTTACTGTTTCGCTTTCCAGGTTTCATAAGCCTGCTTAATCTCCGCTTTTGCGGCGTTCGCGTCTTCAAACCCTTTCAGCTCAACCTTCTTACGGCCCTCGGGCAGTTCCTTGTAAACGCGAAAAAAAAGCCTCCAGCCGCTGCTGCTCCATTTTGGGCAAATCGGCTACCGTCTGAATCGCATCATAGGTTGGATCGACATGACTGGCGGGTACGGCGACAATTTTGTCATCCACTTCGCCGCCGTCGATCATTTTCAGTACGCCAATCGGGCGCAGTTTAATGAGTGTCCCGGGGGCGAGTGGGGCGCGCGTATAGAAGATCACATCCAGCGGATCGTTATCACCGCCCAGTGATTGCGTCAGCGAACCGTAGTTAGCCGGATACGCAACCGGCATGGACTGAAAACGGTCGGCAACGATGAAACCGGTTTTCGCATCGGTTTCATATTTTATGATGCCGCCTGCCGGAATTTCCGTGACGGCATAGAAGGCATCCGGCAGCGTTTCGGGTTGCGGGAAGTTAAGGATGTTTTCCGCCTGGACGGCGGCAGAGGCAGTGATAAAAACGGACAAGGCCAGAAAAGGCTTTCTCAGGTTCATTGTTGATTCTCATGATCTTTAATGAAGGAGAGAACAGCCTGGTCGGTAAAGATGACAGCGGGATGACAGCCGACGGAACGTTACAATGCATATGTCAGCAACCCTGCCGACTGATCAACCCTGTGCCCGATCAGCCGCCCGTTGGCGAAGGGCGGCCGGTTAACCGCGGTAGGTACAGCCTGCGGTGCAGGTTTCTTTGATCATGACCGCGCTCAGCAACGGCAGGCGAGGCTTCATATGATCCCAAATCCATTTGGCCAGCACTTCGCTGGTCGGATTCTCCAGTCCCGGAATGTCATTGAGGTAATAATGATCAAGCCGGTCATAAAGGGGTTTAAAGGCCGCTTTCAGTTCAGCAAAATCCATCACCCAGCCGGTATGCGCATCCACTTCGCCGGTGATTTCCAGACGCACCAGGAAGGAGTGACCGTGCAAACGACCGCATTTGTGTCCGGCCGGTACATTAGGTAAATGGTGTGCGGCTTCGAACTGGAACTCTTTAAATAACGTGGTAGACATAATCGCTCTCAGGCATTAAAAACGGGCCGAATTCTACCTGAAAAGCAGCTTTTTCGCACCCGTTAAGCGCAGTTTGCTCAGCCAATCGCCAGAATGGTTAAGCGCATCAGGGCGTTAACCCGGCATAAAGCCGTTAACCGTTGTGCGACACGTCGGCGGGAAGACGCGCCACGATTTCTTCGGCGATACCGAAATGCTCAATTAACAACTGATGTTGTTGTGATTGTGACAGCGGCGTGAAGCTTTCGCTTCCGTCCTGGGCTCTTACTACCTGCTCACCTTTAACGATGCCGGTGAGTGTTTCATGACCTGCCCGACGAATCAGCAGTGCACCGTCAAAGCGACTGGTGTTGCGGCTTTTTTGATGGCGCGCCTGAAAGTCAGCGAAGGGGATATTAAGCGCCAGGAGCTGACAATCCAGCCTTGCCCGACCTAACGGCTTCCAGTTAATCAACCAACTGTCGCCCTGCTGATGAACCTGCGTGCCCCAGACGGGATGCGCATACTCTGCCACCTCAAGCGGCAGCGGATGGCCATGAAGCATCGTAGCATCCACCACCAGAGGACGATCGTCGAGGGTGACCAACAGCAGACCATGACCGGGAGAATCGACGGGGGACGGACGCGAGGACAGCATCCTGGATACACCGAGTTGTGCACGAAATCCCAGTTGCATGAGCAGCGCAAAGAGTGCGCCATGACCGGCCCAGCAGGTGCCGCCGGTGCCAAATTGTAGCCAGTGCGTGAAAAAATCGTCGGCCGTGGTGCCGGGCAACGGTTGGGAAGGAGGATCGTTCGCGAGAATGCGCCGGCGGATAGTGTCGAAGGGCACCTTCTGGCACCAGGCGCGGTAAAGCGCCTGAAGTCCGGCCGCATCTGGGGCAGGGGAGTGATCCAGGCCCAGTTTATCCAGGATTCGCTCTGTCAGCGCAGGCGATAATGCAGTTACTGTCTCAGGCACCCGATCCTCTCGTATCGTCGCTTTGGCAATTCGTTATGCCACGTATTCAGGGCAATCACCCGCCATTAATCAGAGCGGGAAGGATGATTACCTGAGTCTGTTGATGACTGTCAGGATTACCACTTTTAACGATTAATTGTATCTGAAAAACCATTTAGTCATTTTGGTTATTTGATATGTCGAAGGCGTCTTTAATCGTTAATATAGCTGGCTGTACCCTTCTCTCTCTTCCGCCACTATTCGGTCCGGATTTCTGCTACTGGAATTTTTATCGCGATGACGACTCAGGCACCAGGTTCACTGCTTCCGCTCTCTCCGGAGCAACTTGCCCGTTTAGAGGCAGCAACGACAGATTTTTCCACCACTCAAATGGCGTGGCTCTCCGGCTACTTCTGGGGCAAAGTCAATCATGCGCCGGGTCAGGCGGTGGCCAGCGCTCCGGCACAGCCTGAAGCGCCCGCGATTACGCTGCTTTCCGCCTCGCAAACCGGCAACGCCCGTCGGGTGGCTGAACAGCTCCGCGATGACCTGCAGGCCGCAAAGCTGACCGTGAATCTGGTGAACGCCGGCGACTACAAATTTAAACAAATCGGCCAGGAAAAGCTGCTGATTGTGGTGACCTCCACGCAAGGGGAAGGCGAGCCGCCGGAAGAAGCCGTTGCGCTGCATAAATTCCTGATGTCGAAAAAAGCGCCCAAAATGGACGGTGCGGCTTTTGCCGTACTGGGTCTGGGCGACACCTCCTATGAATTCTTCAGCAAGGCGGGCAAAGATTTCGATACACGGCTGGCTGAGCTGGGGGCGGAACGCCTGCTGGATCGGGTTGATGCCGATGTTGACTATGCTGAGCAGGCCAGCGCCTGGCGCAAGGCGCTCACCGACATTCTGAAAGCACGGGTCCCGACGGCCTCGCCCGCACAGGCGGCGGCAACCGTGGCGGGCAGCGTCAATGAAGTGTCCACCAGCCCCTATTCCAAAACGCAGCCCCTCAGCGCGAGTTTATCGGTCAATCAGAAAATCACCGGCCGCGATTCGGATAAAGACGTCCGCCATATCGAAATTGATTTGGGCGATTCCGGTTTGCGCTACCAGCCCGGCGATGCGCTGGGCGTCTGGTATGAAAACGATGCCGCGTTGGTCAGCGAACTGCTGGAGCTGGTGTGGTTAAAAGGCGATGAGCCGGTTGACGTACAGGGCCAGACGCTGCCGCTGCCAGAGGCGCTGCAGAAACATTTCGAGTTAACGGTCAACACCGCGCAAATTGTGGCGCAGTACGCCACTTTATCCCGCAACGATGAACTGCTGTCGCTGGTGGATGACAAAGCTAAACTTCAACAGTACGCGCAACGTTATCCGATTGTCGATATGGTTCGCCTGGCGCCTGCGCAACTGACGGCTGAGCAGCTGACCGGCCTGCTGCGTCCCTTAACCCCGCGCTTGTATTCGATTGCCTCTTCGCAGGCGGAGACCGATACCGAAGTGCATATCACCGTGGGTGCGGTACGTTTTGATATCGAAGGACGGCAGCGCGGCGGCGGCGCATCAACCTGGCTGGCAGACCGTGTTGAAGAAGACGGCGAAGTCCGGGTGTTTATCGAACATAATGATAACTTCCGCCTGCCGGAGAATCCCGATGTACCTGTGATCATGATTGGTCCGGGCACCGGAATCGCCCCGTTCCGCGCCTTTATGCAACAGCGTGACAACGATGGGGCCAGCGGGAAAAACTGGCTGTTCTTTGGCAATCCGCACTTTACGGATGACTTTCTGTATCAGGTGGAATGGCAGAAATATGTTAAAGACGGCCTGTTAACGCACATCGATCTGGCCTGGTCGCGCGATCAGGCAGAGAAAATATACGTACAAGATAAAATCCGCGCGAAGGGTGCGGAAGTCTGGCGCTGGATTCAGGATGGCGCGCACCTGTATGTCTGCGGCGATGCAAATCGCATGGCAAGAGACGTTGAGCAGGCGTTACTGGATGTGGTGGTCGAGCACGGTGCTATGGATCGTGAAACGGCTGACGAATTTTTAAGTGAGCTGCGCATTGAGCGCCGCTATCAGCGAGACGTTTACTAATGACTGAAAAATACCCTGGACCGCTGGTGGTTGAAGGCAAACTGACAGATGCAGAGCGGTTAAAAAAAGAGAGCAATTATCTGCGTGGAACCATTCTTGACGATCTTGAGGATGGACTGACCGGTGGTTTCAGCGGCGACAACTTCCTGCTGATCCGTTTTCACGGCATGTACCAGCAGGATGATCGCGATATTCGCGCAGAACGCGCCGAGCAAAAGCTGGAACCGCGCCATGCCATGATGCTGCGCTGCCGCCTGCCGGGTGGGATTATCACGCCGACCCAGTGGCTGGCGATCGATAAGTTTGCCACCGAGAAAACGCTCTACGGCAGCATTCGTCTGACGAACCGTCAGACGTTCCAGTTTCACGGCATCCTGAAAAAGAACGTCAAACCTACGCATCAGATGCTGCATGAAGTGGGGCTGGATGCGCTGGCGACGGCGAATGACGTTAACCGTAACGTCCTGTGTACCTCCAACCCGGTGGAATCCGCGTTGCATCAGGAAGCCTACGAATGGGCGAAAAAGCTGTCAGAACATCTGCTGCCGCAAACCCGCGCCTATACTGAGATTTGGTGGGATCAGGAGAAAGTCGCCACAACCGACGAAGAGCCGATCCTGGGGGAAACCTACCTGCCGCGTAAGTTTAAAACCACGGTGGTGATCCCGCCGCACAATGATGTCGATCTGCACGCTAACGATCTGAACTTTATTGCCATTGCGGAAAACGGCAAGCTGGTCGGCTTTAACCTGCTGGTGGGCGGCGGTTTGTCCATTGAGCACGGTAACAAAGCGACCTATGCCCGTACCGCCAGCGAATTCGGCTATTTCCCGGTAGAGAAGATTCTGGACGTCGCCGCGGCGGTGGTTACCACGCAGCGCGACTGGGGCAACCGTACCGATCGTAAAAACGCCAAAACCAAATACACGCTGGAGCGCGTGGGCGTTGACACCTTTAAGGCCGAAGTTGAGAAGCGCGCCGGTGTGACGTTTGAGCCGACGCGCCCTTACGAATTCACTACACGCGGCGATCGTTTCGGCTGGATCAAAGGGATCGACAACAAATGGCATCTGACGCTGTTCATTGAAAACGGCCGTCTGCTGGATTATCCGGGACGTCCGTTAAAAAGCGGCATCGCCGAAATCGCCAAAATCCATCAGGGCGATTTCCGCCTGACCGCCAACCAGAATCTGATCGTGGCGGGCGTGCCAGAAAGCCAGAAAGCGCAGATTGAGGCGATTGCCCGTGAACATGGACTGATGGAAAATGTGACGCCGCAGCGAGAAAACTCAATGGCCTGCGTGGCGTTTCCGACCTGTCCACTGGCTATGGCGGAGGCTGAGCGTTTCCTGCCGTCTTTCGTCACCCGGGTTGAAGCGATCATGCACAATCACGGCGTCGGTGAAGAGCACATCGTGCTACGCGTTACCGGTTGTCCGAACGGCTGTGGCCGTGCGATGCTGGCAGAAGTGGGCCTGGTCGGGAAAGCGCCAGGGCGTTACAACCTGCACATTGGGGGTAACCGTATCGGCACGCGTATCCCACGTATGTATCGTGAAAACATTACCGAACCTGAAATTCTCGCCACAATTGATGAGCTGGTAGGGCGCTGGGCGAAAGAGCGCGAGGCCGCAGAAGGCTTTGGCGACTTCGTGATCCGTGCGGGCATCGTTGCTCCGGTGCTGGACCCTGCGCGCGACTTCTGGCAGGAGGCAAAATGAGTATCGATCTTGCAGCACTGAATGCGATGTCGAAGGTCCAGCGCGCGATGGCGCTGGCCGCGACGAACGCCCAACTGGAAAAAGCCTCTGCGGAAGAACGCGTAAGCTGGGCACTGGAAAACCTGCCGGGTGCTTATGTGCTCTCGTCCAGCTTTGGTATTCAGGCTGCCGTATCGCTACATCTGGTCACGCGTGTGCAACCCGATATTCCGGTTATCCTCACGGATACGGGCTATCTGTTTCCAGAAACGTATCGCTTTATAGATGAGCTGGCCGACCAGCTCAATCTCAACCTGAAGGTGTTCCGCGCCGAAACGTCGCCTGCCTGGCAGGAAGCGCGTTATGGCAAGCTGTGGGAACAAGGGGTTGAAGGCATTGAGCAGTACAACCAAATCAACAAAGTTGAGCCGATGAACCGGGCACTGGAAACGCTGGGCGCCCAGACCTGGTTTGCGGGCCTGCGTCGCGATCAGTCAGGCAGTCGTGCCAGTCTGCCGGTGCTGGGCGTTCAGCGCGGTGTGTTTAAAGTGCTGCCGATTATTGACTGGGATAACCGCCAGGTCCATCAGTATCTGCAAACCCATAATCTGAAATACCATCCGTTGTGGGACGAAGGCTACCTGTCGGTGGGAGATACGCACACCACGCGTAAGTGGGAGCCGGGCATGGCGGAAGAAGAAACACGTTTCTTTGGCCTGAAACGCGAGTGCGGCTTGCACGAAGGCTGATGAAGACAGCATAACAAAACGGGCGATTCGGATGAATCGCCCGTTTTGTTATGGGCCGGTCGCGGCCTCAGCGGTGGAGATTCTCTGCGGTCAGAACGCGGTTTCTACGCTGTCCACGACGCGGTAGTCGTCATCGACCAACGGAAGATAGCGCCACTTATCAAAAGCGGTACAGGGATGAGAAATACCGCATCCTACCAAGTCGCCCGGCTGAAGGGATTCATCCGCGGGAAGGCGCAGATAGGCATGCTGATCGTTAACCTCGCTGATCGACAGATGCGTGCCGGATCGCGGTGCGCTGCCGTCAGCGGCACGCATCCACAGCGGGACAGGTAAATCCTGATCGAAAGGGACATCGCGTCGGCCAAAGTCCAGCAGCGCCAGTCCCGGTTCCGGACGGGACAGTACGCGTCCCCAGATTTCCAGCGCGGCTTCAAAATAGTGGCCTGAGCCCGGCTGCGCAAAGGGGGCGATACGGGAATAGAGACCGCTGTCGTGTGCCATATACGCACCCGAGCGAATTAAAGGCTGAACCGGTAGCGGCAGCGTGGCCTGGGTAAAGCACGCTGTCACCACATCAAACCAGGCACCCCCACCGGCGCTCAGCAGAATGGTCTCACTCTGAAACAGCTGGCGTTCAGCCAGCAGAGTGGCGGTAGATAACATGACGTTGCAGTAGTGCTGAATTAACGCCACGCCCGCTGCATCACGTGCGGCACCCAGCGCCCCTTCATAGCCCGCGACACCGACAAGCTGCAGGTGGCGACTCTGGGCGATGCGTTCAGCTATCCTCAGCACTTCCTCCTCGGTTCGGCATCCTGTTCTGCCGCCGGGAATCGATACTTCAATCAACACGGCAATGGCCGTATCGCCCAGGTTCTCTTCCAGCAGCGTGATGCCCGCCAGTGAATCCACATAACAGAGAAAGCCGTGGTCAGGATGCTGGCGCTGCCATTCACCGATCCAGCGAATACCGGCAGGATCGACTAACTCGTTTGCCAGAAAGACATTGCGGATACCAAAGTGTCGCAGGGCACGGACCTGAGCGGGCGTGGCGGCGCTGATGCCCCATGCACCGCCCTGACTGACAGCTCGCCGTAAGATGGTCGGTGCCATCGACGTTTTACCGTGCGCCGCCAGCATGACACCTTTTTCGCGACAGAATGCCGCGAGTTGCTGCAGGTTATTCTCCAGTGCGGCCTGTTTCATGACCATCACCGGCGAAAACACTGCTGCGCTGCGCAGGACGTCGGTGCCGATCTCAAGCGGCGCCGCGCCGTTACCGGCAACGGATTTAAAACGGGGCGATGGCTGCGCGGCATCCAGCGTGGCATCCGCGTTTAGCGGAAGACGTAAAGACATAGCGGCTCCTTAATGCTCAAGAACGCGTGACAGAAACTGTTGCGTGCGTGGATTCTGGGGATGCCCGAAAATGGCGTCTGGTGTGCCCTGTTCGGCAATCACGCCCTGATCCATAAACACCACCCGGTCAGCGGTTTTGCGGGCAAAGCCCTGAGGGATCCCCACAAATTGACGCTAATAAACCAGCACCATTTTGTGGTAAACCCTTGTTAAATTGTTAAGAACGTCCTTCAGGGATATTCGCCTGAGCATTAGCGGAGAATGCCGTAAAATATTC